>DCJA01000032.1:46823-49289 GCA_002317175.1 Lachnospiraceae bacterium UBA1712
GTCTCTTAACCTGTACATCAAAGATTGATCTTGGATCAACATCGATTCCATTATGCTCCTTAATATACTTGGCAAGACGTACCTTATTCTGATACTTAATGTTCATGAACTCCTGACGGCACTGCTCATCATTAGCATAAACCTTAAGCTTCTTAATCTTTGCAAGATCTGTAATCCAGTCATCACCAACATGAGCTGTTACCCAGTCTGCAAGAAGTGGATTACCATGAAGAAGGAATCTTCTCTGTGTAATACCATTTGTCTTGTTATTGAACTTCTCTGGGAACATCTCATAGAAGTCCTTAAGTTCCTGATTCTTTAAAATTTCTGTATGAAGTCTTGCAACACCATTTACAGAGTAGCCTGCAACAATTGCAAGGTGAGCCATCTTAACCTGTCCATCGTATACGATAGCCATCTTCTTAATCTTATCCTGGTTACCTGGATATTTCTTCTCAATCTCAATGATGAATCTTCTGTTAATCTCTTCAACGATCTGATATACACGTGGAAGTAATCTTGAGAAGAGCTCGATTGGCCATTTCTCAAGTGCTTCAGCCATAATTGTATGGTTAGTGTATGCACAAACCTTTGTTGTAACATCCCATGCTTCATCCCATGTAAGATAATGCTCATCCATAAGGATACGCATTAACTCTGCAACTGCAACTGTAGGATGTGTATCATTAAGCTGGAATGCAACCTTCTCATACATCTTTCTAACATCATTGTGAGTACGCATGTACTTTGCAACTGCTTCCTGAACAGAAGCAGAAATGAAGAAATACTGCTGCTTAAGTCTAAGCTCTTTACCAGCATAGTGGTTATCATTTGGATAGAGAACTTCAACGATATTTCTTGCAAGGTTTTCCTGTTCTACAGCCTTCTGATATTCACCCTTGTCAAAGGAGTCAAGCTGGAAGCACTCAACTGGCTGAGCATCCCAGATTCTAAGTGTATTAACAATACCATTGCCATAACCTACAACTGGAAGGTCGTAAGGTACAGCATTTACTGCCTGATAGTTCTCCTGTGTAAATACATTTCTGCCATTCTCATCAACAGATACGCTTACATAACCACCAAACTTAACTGTCTTTGTATATTCTGGACGACGAAGCTCAAATGGGTTGTTAACTGCAAGCCAGTTATCTGGTGTCTCAACCTGATAACCATCCTTAATCTTCTGAGCAAACATACCATAGCGGTATCTGATACCACATCCGTATGCGCCGTAGCCAAGAGTTGCAAGTGAATCAAGGAAACATGCTGCAAGACGTCCAAGACCACCATTACCAAGTGCTGCGTCTGGCTCCTGATCCTCAATTACGTTGATATCTACTCCAAGCTCATCAAGACATTCCTGAACTGCCTTGTATGCCTGAAGGTTAATCATGTTGTTACCGAGAGCACGTCCCATCAGAAATTCCATTGACATATAGTATACAATCTTTGGATCCTTTTTCTCGTATTCCTTCTGTGTTGTCATCCAGTGATCTACGATTGCATCCTTAATTGCATAACCTACTGCCTGGAAGATTTCCTGATTGCTTGCTTCTTCAATATTCTTACGATATAAAGTTTTTACATTATAAAGAACACTTCTCTTGAACAAGTCCTTATCAAATAATTCTCCAATTGTTGATGTTCCTGTCTTTTTTGGCATATCACACCTCCGCTAATTAATATTGGTTAAACTAATCCTTTAGTTACATAAGCCCCCAATAACTAAAACGAATACAATTAGTTCTTCTTTACAGAAATTGTAACCTTCTCTCCATTGACATTCCATTCCTTGGCTATGTCAAATGCTGTTCCAGTTACGATATCATCCGCAAGTACTTTTGTAGCAATAGCATCCTTATTCTTCATAACGATATCAGCTATCTTGTCGTTACCACTAAGAGCAACTGTGATGTGATCCATTACTTCAAAATCAGAATCCTTACGCATTGTCTGGATCTTAGATACTACTTCTGCTGCAAAACCTTCTTCGATAAGCTCTTCTGAAAGATTTGTATCCAATACAACTGTAGTCTTATTGTCAGCTTCTGTTACGAAGCCTTCCTTCTGATTCATTGTGATAAGAAGATCTTCCTCTGTAAGTCTGATTTCCTCGCCATCTTCAAATACAAGTGCACCATTTGCCTTAAGCTCATCCATTGCTGCATTGCCATCAAGTGAAGCCAATGTCTTCTGGATAAATCCAAGGTGTTTGCCATACTTAGGACCTACTGTCTTAAGCTGTGGCTTAAAGATATATGTTGTGAAGTCTCTTACATCATCTGTAAATGTAACCTTCTTAACATTTAATTCATCCTCAATGATTTCAATATAGAAGTCACCAAGATTATTCTCTGTCTTAACAAACATGTTTGCAATTGGCTGACGGTTCTTGATATTTGAAGCATTTCTGCAGGCACGTCCCTTAACAACGATGTCTACTACTGCTTCCATATCAGACTC
>DCJA01000032.1:49435-50898 GCA_002317175.1 Lachnospiraceae bacterium UBA1712
GATACAGTAACAAGTGCTGTATAAAGAGTCATGTAAGCATTGATCTTATCCTGTTCCATTCCCTTTGCCCAGAATCTTTCACGTCCACGTCTTACATACCAGTTACTCATCTCATCAACAAACTCCTGGAGTGCACGTGCTGCTTCTGGAATCTTGTAATTCTCAAGACAGTTATCTACGTCTGCTACCATAGAATTCATCTTTGAAAGTAACCATTTATCCATTACTGGAAGCTTGTCATATTCAAGTGCATACTTTGTAGCATCAAAATTATCAATATTAGCATAGAGTACGAAAAAGGCATATGTGTTCCAAAGTGTACCCATAAACTTACGCTGACCTTCCTGAACTGCACCACCATGGAAACGGTTAGGTAACCATGGAGCTGAGTTGATATAGAAGTACCATCTGATTGCATCAGCGCCGTATGTTTTAAGAGCGTCAAATGGATCAACTGCATTGCCCTTTGACTTACTCATCTTCTGTCCATTTTCATCCTGAACATGTCCAAGAACGATTACGTTCTCATAACATGGCTTGTTGAAAAGAAGTGTTGATTCTGCAAGAAGTGAATAGAACCATCCTCTTGTCTGGTCAACTGCCTCTGAAATGAACTGTGCAGGGAACTGCTGCTCAAAGAGGTCCTTATTTTCAAATGGATAATGATGCTGAGCAAATGGCATTGCTCCTGAGTCAAACCAGCAGTCGATAACCTCTGGTACTCTCTTCATTGTCTTTCCACACTTAGGACATGGGAAAGTAACTGCATCGATATATGGTCTGTGAAGCTCAACCTTTGCATCCTCTGGATTGCCACTCATCTTAGCTAACTCTTCACGGGAACCAATTGAGTGCTGGTAACCACATTCACATTCCCAGATATTAAGTGGAGTACCCCAGTAACGGTTACGGCTGATAGCCCAGTCCTGAAGATTCTCTAACCAGTCACCAAATCTACCCTTACCAATTGATTCTGGGATCCAGTTAATCTTATTGTTATTATCAATCATCTGCTGCTGAACAGCTGTCATCTTGATATACCATGATTCTCTTGCATAGTAGATAAGTGGAGTATCACATCTCCAGCAATGAGGATAACTATGCTCGAACTTAGGTGCATCAAAGAGAAGTCCAGCATCCTCGAGTGCCTGTAACACTGGCATGTCTGCCTTCTTTACAAACATTCCATCCCAAGGAGTACCGCCTGTCATCTCACCTTTGCCATCAACAAGCTGTACAAATGGAAGATCATACTTACGACCTACCTGAGCATCGTCCTCACCAAATGCAGGTGCAATATGAACTACGCCAGTACCATCTGTAAGAGTTACATACTCATCGCATGTAACAAAGAATGCCTTCTTGTGCTGTTTCTCAGCAAGTGGATTAGCATATGGGAATAATGGAACATATTCCTTATATTCAAGATCCTTACCCTTGTAAGACTCAAGAACCTCTACATC
>DCJA01000017.1:0-20636 GCA_002317175.1 Lachnospiraceae bacterium UBA1712
AATTTGAGAGGCTTCTTTTGTACTTTTGGCTTATTCATTTTCAAGCACCTCCTCTACCAGCGATTCGTAGGCTTTTGCCACCGTTCCATTTGGAGCATACTCAAATATGCTATAGCCACTTGCAGGACATTCCTTTGCCTTTACTGAAGCAGGAATAACCTTTTCATAAAAATGTATGTTATCTTCAAATGCTTCTTTCACAGCCTGCATAACTTCTTTAGCATCCCTTGTACGGTTATCAACTATGGTAAATAGAATACCTTCAATCTCAAGATTTGGATTAAGCTTTTTCTTAATCATTCCAATTGTTTGAAATAACTGTTGAAGACCATCTACAGGAAGCGCCTCCGGTGTTACTGGAATTAAAATACTGTCAGCTGCTGTAAAAGCATTTACTGTTAAAAGACCAAGTGTAGGCTGACAATCAATTATGATATAGTCATAAAATGGTCTCATCATTGTTACATAGTCTTTTAATATCTGTTCTCTATTCATAGCGCTGAAAAGAACCAGCTCCATGCCTGAATATTTTAAGTTTGTAGGCATCAGATCCACACCCTCTGCAGTCTTTATAATGCCATCACCGGGTTCAATATCTATATCGTTTACCAGATTTTTCATGATGTCATCTAATGTAAAATCAAGACTTGCCGGGCTTTCTACTCCAAGACTCTTCGACAAATGTCCCTGTGGGTCATTATCTATTGCCAGGACTCTTTTCCCTTTTCTTGCAAGCCCTACAGCAAGATTTGCTGCAGATGTTGTCTTCCCGATTCCTCCCTTATTATTTCCTATTGCGATTACTTTACTCATAGCCTCAATCTCCTTTACTGTTCTGCGCTTTTCTGTGGATCAAAACTTACATCCATATATTGGCGAAAATATTTCTTGGTTCCTTTGTTTGCGAATACTTCAGATACACTGATTACTTTTAAGCATCTGTTTCGCTCGATTACTCTTCTCATTCTTTTGAGTTCATTTGTTGTTCCTTGAAGCCTGATCTTTACCATTTCATCTAATCCTCCTCTGGGTTCTTCCCATGTAGAGGCCATGTGAAAATCATCGCATGCTCCTGTCGCTGTAAAATAAATCACGGATTATCCTCCTTCCGTAAACCCTTGAAAATACTGGCTTTAGACAGGTTTTTGTTGTACCAATTTCTAAAATCCATCAAATTTGTTGTACCTGTCATTGATGTACCAGTTTTTTTGTTGTACTAAGTCCTATTTTTATTTGTTAAAAAAGCCCGGAAAAGCGCATAAAATAAGGACGTATCGCTTTCGCTTTACGTCCTTTAAGTTCGGTGTGGTAATCACTCCAAATTGATGTACCTGGGCATTATTTCAGTCAATTTCATTGAATCTTAATCAGCCTTCCTGCTTTTTTGTTGTACCTCGAGTTGTACTTTTATCATTTCAGCCTATGAAACATCCTCTTATTTACCACCATAGATATTAAATTTTCTGTTCTTTTAATCGGCAAACAATTCTCTCTTACGATCGATCATTTCCTCTATTTTACTGATATATAGGTTCACATCCTTAACATTGTCGCATCTTTCAATACGTCCATCTGGATACACTCGTTTGGTTACAGTGCCTGCGCCCACCGCCAGTATCGTCTGAACTTCCTCCATAATAAGAATATTATAGAGGCCTTCTTTGCCACTTGATGCGTAGCCCACATTCTCAAGATTTCCACTCATATTCTTCTGGCGATACATATAATATGGATTCACGTTCATCTGACGCGCATATTCAGAGCACATCTGCATTATCTCATCAGTATTATTAATTCTATCGATTCCATGCTCCTCAATCCACTGTCCCAGTCTTGAAGCTCTCTTTACAGCAAGCGAATGTACTGTCAGGCTGTCAGGTGCCATTTCCTTGCATCTCTCAAGAGTAGCTCTGACATCATCGATTGTTTCACCTGGAAGTCCTGCTATAAGGTCCATGTTTATATTGTCAAAGCCCATGCTTCTGGCAAGCTTATATGCTTCCTCTACCTGTTCAACAGTATGACGGCGTCCAATCAGATCCAGAGTTTCCTGCTTAAATGTCTGTGGATTAACTGAGATTCTTGTTACTCCCATTTCCTTAAGTACACGAAGCTTATCCTCAGTTATACTGTCCGCTCTTCCAGCTTCGACTGTGAATTCTTTTACACTTGTTATATCCAGCTTATCCTTAAGATAACCGATAAGTTCCTTCAGTTCATCAGCCTTAAGGGTTGTAGGAGTTCCTCCTCCTATATATACACTGTCCAGTATCTTACCTTTGAATTCCTCAGCGACATAGTCGATTTCCATTTTAAGACAGTTGATATAGTCTGGAATCATCTTCTCATACAGACTTCTGGAGAAGGATGTAAATGAGCAATACAGGCAGGTTGTTGGACAAAATGGGATTCCGATATAGAGACTGTAACCTTTTTCATAGTTTATCTTTGACAGAATATCTATTTCCCTGTGAGCAATATCTATAGCAAGCTGTGCCTTCTCTCTGGATGCCAGATACACCTCAAGATAATGCGACATAACCTGACTGTCACTTTTGCCCTCATTAATCATGGAAACGGCTATTTTAGTAGGCCTTATTCCTGTAAGAGTTCCCCATGGAAGCTGCTTATTCAGATAACTGCTTAGCGCTTTATATACTGCCTGCTTAAGACAATTTTTGTATTCAGCTCTGTTATCATACAACTCGTCTTCGGACTTAACTCGCAGAATTTCACTATAGTCCTTTGAAGCATCACTAATCTCATATATTATTATTTCACTATTATTATCATAATAATTAACTACTATAAAAGGTCCATCATCACTTATAAGTTCCTTTTCACCTTCAACAAACACCTTTACTTCTGTTGCCGGATAAAAGGCCTTAACCAACGAATGTACATCATATAAATAATTATCTTTAGAGCATTTTACTGCTATCATATCTATCCTCTTTACTCACCTGATACAATTGATATTTCCTTATGATGTTTATCATATTTTTCCAATTCCCTGTAAGGATTAACCAGCTTTACATATACCTTTGTATCTTCAAGTCTTACTTCAATCCTTGCTGGGCCCTCAGAAAGTTTAAAATCATCTTTCAGCTGCGAAAAATCATTTATTTTCAGCTTATCTAATATACTATTCTGCAATTCATCATAATCATTTATCCAGGATGTTATCTCAATTCCTTCACAAAGGGCCTTGTAAGTATCCTCACAATCTTCTGACGGATTATCAATATACTCATCAACAGATTCCTTTATCACATCCCCAATTCTATAGGCCATTTCCCGATCATATTCAATCCTGGCCTTAAACATATAATTCATCATGCTATCCTGAGTTAACAATGCAAAACATGACAGCAAAAACATTATAACAATATTAAATATGATTAGTTCTGTACTCCATCTGACTTTTCTGCTTGTATCAGTTTCAACATCATCTCTATACTTATCTTTATTGCTCTGACGTTTTAAAACAATTACAAGTATAAGCCATATCAGTAGGAAAACGGAAAACATAATAAATACGGTAATATTATCTTCGCCCATAAACTTCCATTTTATAAACAGAATACTATTTATAGCCATAAAAACAGCATATAAACACAGGCATGCAAACATTCCATAGCGACTATACTTACCAAATAGAGATGTTTGCTCAATAATCATACTTGCTCTTGGTAAATTCTCAAGCTGATTTGAATATGTCCTTTTGTTGTCAGGAATCTCATATCCGTAGGCAGCCAGACGGCCAAAGTACATCTTCGCTGAAATAATTCCGGCCAGACTGACAATGAATATTCCTCCAGCCAGAAATATACACCAGAAAGATATTTCTTCTGTACCGCTAACCTCCATAACTACAAGCATTATACCTGCTATTACAGCTATAACCGAACCTACAGCTAATGTATAAACTATTCTTAAGTAATTGCAATCATATTTGATTTTCATACAAATATCTCATTTCTCATATTGCCATCTTTTCTTGGATAAAATCTATAAAAAATGACCGCATCACACGGTCACTTTTTTATTCTCTCCAAAATGGATTATAATCTCTTTCATGTCCAATTGTAGTACTAGATCCATGTCCTGGATATACCACAGTAGCATCTGGCAGAGGAGCCAGCTTAGTCTCTATAGAGCGTCCCAGTTCGCTTGCACTTCCAGTTGGAAAATCTGTTCTTCCCACAGACTCCTCAAAAAGTGTATCTCCACTAATAAGTATTCCATCCTCTTCAAAGTAATAGCAGCAGCTGCCAGCTGTATGACCCGGAGTAGCAATCACCTTAATCTTAAAGCCCAGTGCCTCTATCTCCTGTCCATCCTCCACAAACTCATTGGCCTTAACAGTACATGCTCTTCCTGCCATCTCAGATACATTCATATGGGCACTCATAAGCAGTTCTTCCTCTTCCTTTAGAGCATATACCTTTGCCCCTGAAAGCTGTCTAAGCTTCGAACATCCCCAGATATGATCAAAATGACCATGTGTCAGAAAGATTGTATCCACTTCCAGTCCATTGGCCCCAAGGGTGGAATAGATATAATCTCCTCTGTCGCCTGGATCAAAGAATAATACTTTATTCTGTCCCTCATGATATACAAAATAGCAGTTTGTGGCGCATGAACTTAACACCATCTTGCCAATCTTTAAATCAGACATATTTCCTCCAGTTTTATCCATACCGCTATCTGCCTCGCTGGATCTTAACCTGTTGTTCTTTCAATATCTATTACACCTTCTATGTTACGCAGTTTCTCTGCTATGCTCTTAAGTTCATCTCTTCCTGAGATCTCAAAGCCAATCGACATAGTAGCGACACCGCTCTTACCCATATGTGAATTAAGTGTAATAATAGTTATATTTCTCTCTGTAAATACTCTTGATACATCACCCAGAAGACCTGTTCTGTC
Organism: Lachnospiraceae bacterium UBA1712; assembly: GCA_002317175.1. Taxonomy (GTDB): domain Bacteria; phylum Bacillota; class Clostridia; order Lachnospirales; family Lachnospiraceae; genus Colinaster. The sequence continues at coordinate 4,933 of DCJA01000017.1, forward strand.
ATTGGCAAACACACGAATCTCTGCCAGGTATTTCTCGCTTAACTTCTCACCGTCACTCTGCCATTCTGCATCTATCAGACGCATTCTGTCAGATTCTGGAAGATTAAGTACATTGATGCAGTCTGTTCTGTGTATAGATATGCCTCGTCCTCTTGTGACAAATCCTACGATTTCATCTCCAGGTACTGGTGAACAGCACTTAGAGAATCTTACAGCTACATCCTCAATACCCTTTACTACGATTCCACTCTTGCTCTGAGCAGACTGTGTATGCTTCACAGCCTGATTCTCAACCTGAGCAATGATTTCCTCGTCTGAGAGTACCTTTGGATGATCTCTGTCATAATACTCGAGCATCTTATTGACAATCTGGCCTTCTTTGAGTGCGCCATGACCGATTGCAGCAAGTATTGCATCCCACTCTTTAAATCCATATTTGTCCATAATCGCCTGCATATATTCAGGTGTACTGATTAATGACAAATCTATATTCTTGGTCTTACAAAAGGCTGCTATGAATTCCTTGCCCTTTGTAACATTTTCTTCCTTAAGTTCCTGCTTGAACCACTGGTTAATCTTATTCTTGGCCTGTGCAGACTTGGCTATCTTAAGCCAGTCACGGCTTGGTCCCTTGGAATTCTGAGATGTGATAACTTCTATTCTGTCACCATTCTTTATCTCGTAATCAATAGTAACAAGTCTTCCATTTACCCTGGCCCCAACCATCTTATTGCCTACCGCACTATGAATACTGTAAGCAAAATCGATAGGTGTACTTCCAGCAGGAAGGTTCTTGACCTCACCTGTAGGTGTGAAACAGTATACATTATCAGAGAACAGATCCAGGTCAGCCTTGATAGAGTTCATAAATTCCCTGTTATCAGACATATCTGTCTGCCACTCAAGAATTCGCTTTAACCAGTCAAGCTTCTCTTCCTCTCCATGGTCACCCTTCTTACCATCGCTGGCTTCCTTATATTTCCAATGAGCAGCGATACCATACTCTGCAGCCTTATGCATGTCATAAGTACGTATCTGTATCTCAAATGGCTGTCCCTTAGAGCCAATAAGCGTTGTATGTAATGACTGATACATATTTGCCTTTGGCATAGCAATATAATCCTTGAAACGCCCTGGAATAGGCTTATATATCTCATGAATTACACCCAGGCAGGCATAACAGTCTTTAACAGAATCCACAATAATTCTAACTGCGAACAGATCATATATCTGATCCAGTGTCTTATTCTGGTTCTTCATCTTCTTATATATTGAAAAGAAATGCTTAACACGACCATCGATTCTGGCATCGATACCAGCTTCTCTGATGTGTTCGCTTACTTCATCTACTATCTGCTGAATATATAATTCTCTTTCAGACTTCTTCTCAGCTATCTGCTCTGCCAGTTCATAATATACTTCTGGCTGCAGATACTTAAGCGACAGATCATCCAGCTCAACCTTGATCTTGGATATACCGAGTCTCATGGCAATCGGACTATAAATATCCAGAGTCTCACGGGCTATTCTCTGCTGTTTCTCTGGTGGCATATGCTTAAGTGTACGCATATTGTGAAGCCTGTCTGCAAGCTTGATAAGTATTACTCTGATATCCTTGGCCATAGCCAGAAACATCTTTCTTAAGTTCTCTGCCTGCATCTCCAGCTTAATAGCTGAATAATCAAGATTGGCGTCATTCATCTGCATCTGCAGCTTGGTTACGCCATCTACCAGGTGTGCTACATCTGAGCCAAACATCTCAGCTATCTCATCACCTGTCATAACTGTGTCTTCAACAACGTCATGAAGAAGACCTGCAACTATAGTCTCCTTATCCAGCTCGAGATCTGCAAGAATAATGGCAACATATAAAGGATGAATAATATAAGGCTCACCAGACTTTCTAGTCTGACCTTCATGAGCGTTTCTGGCAATATTATATGCCTTCTCAATCATACTTATATCACCTGATGGGTGATACTTCTTAACACGACTAATCAAATCATCATACAATTCCTCTGGTGAAAGGAATTCCTTTAATGACTCAATTCTTCCATCATCAATTATTACTCCATTATTTTGTTCCTGTGTTCTAAGCTTGATATCTTCCATACGTTGTCACTCACTAACCAAAATATTTTAGAATAATGCTTTGGAAAACTATTTTCCCTCGTAAATCAATGGTGCTTCTACCCTGTAACCCTTAAGTCTTTCTCTTCCCTTAAGTCCTGCAAGTTCCATCAGGCACAATACACCAACAACTTCTCCCCCAAGTTTTTCAACAAGCTTAATCATGGCTTCAATAGTACCACCAGTTGCCATCAGATCATCTACCAGTAATACTTTCTGGCCTGGCTTGATAGCGTCCTTGTGTATCTCTATTGTGGCTGTACCATATTCGAGTTCGTATGTCTCTTCTATGGTTTCTCTTGGTAATTTACCCTTTTTTCTGATAAGCACAAGAGATTTCTTCTTGTTATATGCTATTGGAGCACCAAAGATAAAGCCTCTTGATTCTGCTCCTGCAACTACGTCATATTCAATATCCGCTACCAGCTTCTCCATCTCATCAATAGCAAGTACAAAGCCGTCTGGATCCTGACATACGCTTGTTACATCCCTGAACATAATTCCTGGTTCTGGAAAATCAGGAATGGTAACTACATAATCTTCTAGTTTTTTCATCACATTTACCCCTAAATATTATAAATAAACTGAATATTCATTATATTTTGCAATATTATACTCTTATTTACAGTGTCATTCAAGATTTATGTGGCCTAGTACAGACTCATTTAAGTAGCCTGATACTGACTCATATAAAGCTCTTTATAGAAGCCACCTTTTGCCAACAGACTCTCATGATTGCCCTGCTCAATAATATGGCCATCCTTCATTACCAATATAATGTCCGCATTTTTGATTGTGGACAGTCTGTGCGCAACAACAAAGCTAGTTCTGTTCTCCATAAGCTTATTAAAAGCTCTGCTTATAAGAATCTCGGTTCTGGTATCAATATTGGATGTTGCTTCATCCAAAATAAGCATAGATGGCTGCATAAGCATTACTCTTGCTATACACAGCAGCTGCTTCTGACCAACTGACAGTCCGCCTCCATCCTCTTCAAGTACTGTATCGTATCCCTGTGGAAGTCTCTTGATAAAGTTATGGGCATGTACCTCTTTTGCCGCTGCTATTGCCTCTTCTCTTGTGGCATCCTTCTTACCTATAAGTATGTTATCTAGTACGGTTCCCTCTTTAATCCAGGTCTCCTGAAGAACCATACCGAATCTGCTTCTGAGTTCATGTCTGCTCATGTCTCTGATCTCAGTACCATCAATGGATATGCTACCAGCTGTAACATCATAGAACCTCATTAACAGATTGATCAGTGTGGTTTTTCCACAGCCCGTAGGTCCTACAATGGCTACATTCTGTCCTGGCAATACCTTAAGGTTAAGATTCTCTATAAGTGGCTTATCTGCAACATATGAAAATGCCACATCTTTCATTTCCACAAGACCTTCAACCTTGCCCGCTACTGTTTCATCCTCCAGAACTCTTGTATCTTTCTCAATCTTTTCATCCAAAAATTCAAATATTCTGTCCGCACATGCAAAGGCATTCTGAAGTTCTGTTATTACACCAGTAATCTCATTAAATGGCTTTGTATACTGATTAGCATAGCAAAGAAGGGTTGACAGCATACCAATTGATAATCCACCTGAAAGGACTGCAAATCCGCCTGTCAGGGCTACAACTGCATATACCACTGCATTAACAAATCTAGTACAAGGATTGGTCAGTGACGAATAGAAAACTGCTTTCAGCGAGCATACCCTCAATCGCTCATTGATCTCGTCAAACTGCTCCAGAGCATTCTGTTCGTGGCAGAAACTCTTGACCACCTTCTCATTGCCTATAATCTCATCAATAAGTGCTGTCTGCTGTGCTCTTGTCTGAGACTGTACCTTGAACATATCATAGGTATGCTTAGAGATAAACTTCGCTACAAAAAATGACATTGGCGTAAGTACAAGTACCAGTAAAGCTACCCTCACATTGATGGTAAGCATCAGTACCAGGGTTCCGACAATAGTAATCACGCTTGTAAAGAACTGTGAAAAGCCCAGCAACAGGCCATCAGCAAACTGCTCGACATCAGTTATAATCTTACTTACTACTTCGCCACTTGGATGTCTGTCAAGATAACCAAGTGGTAAGGTCTGCACCTTTGCGAAGGCCTCACTTCTGATATCTCTTACTACCTTATAGGTTACTTTATTATTGATTACGCTCATTAACTGAAGACTTATCGCAGATTCTATTACCAGACATGCTGTAACAAGCAGATCAATTAGTATTCCCTGCATCCCAAGAGATACCGATTCAGCACTCATTGCCATATCTTCACTGACCAGTGCAGCTATTCCATCAATTGCATCACCTATAAAAAATGGAATAAACAAGGCTGAAACTGCTGAAATCACGGCAAATATCATAGCCAGAATCATTAGCCATATATTACGCTTCAGATATTTTAAGATACGTCCAAAATTTTTCATTAGCGCACCTCCTTTTCAGCATTTTCTGCAATACTATTCTGATCACAATACTGACTTTCATATATTTCCTGGTAGACCTGACAAGTCTTCAAAAGCTCCTCATGCTTGCCAATTCCCACTATCTTACCATCATCAAGTACTACTATCTTATCCGCATGCATAATAGACGCGCTTCTCTGGGACACAATAAACACAGTTGGTTTATAATCCAACTCTTTTATCGCTTTTCTTAAGTTATAATCTGTCAGATAATCAAGTGCAGATGAACTGTCATCAAGAATAAGTATCTGAGGCTTTCCAAGCAGAGTTCTGGCAATCGACAGACGCTGTCTCTGTCCACCAGAATAATTCTTTCCAGCCTGCTCTACTTCTCCATCTATGCCACCTTTGCCCTCTGCCACCTCTGTAGCCTGAGCATTGCTGATTGCTTCTGTATAATCTGCCTCTGTAGCATTTTCCATTGCCCAATCCATATTGGACTTAATAGTGCCCTTGAAGAGGACAGCCTTTTGCATTACCACTCCTACCTTCTTGCGAAGCTGTTCAAAGCTGTATTCGTTGACATTGACGCCATCTACATACACATTTCCAGCAGTCGCATCATAGAATCTAGGGATAAGGTGAACCAGGGATGACTTACCACTGCCAGTACCACCAATAATACCCACTGTCTCTCCCTTTGCCACACTGAAGTTAATATCGGTCAGAGTCTCCTCACTGCTCTCTGGATACACAAGACTGGCGTGCTCAAATCTGACTGCCTCCTCATTTCTTGGCACCTCTGCACTGCCTTCCTTCTGGCTTGCTTCAATCTCAAATACACTCTCAACTCTGTTGCCGCATGCAAGTGCTTTGTTAATGAGTACTATAAGATTGGCAAGCTTAATCAGCTCAACCAGTATCTGTGACATATAGTTATAGAGAGCTACTACCTGTCCCTGTGTAAGAAGACCTTCGCTTACCTGATTGGTCCCAACAAAGATCAGGTAAATGATAGCCATATTAATCATGACATAGGTAAGTGGATTCATAAGTGCTGCTATATTACCTGCTCTGTTAAGAGCCTTCATAAGCAGATTATTGTCATTATTGAACTCCTGTGTCTCTTCCTGTTCAAGACAGAATGCCCTTATGACTCTTACACCCTTAAGTGATTCACGGGTTGAAGAGGTTACATTTTCTAGTTTCTTTTGAACGTTCTTGACCTGACGAACATTGATGGCCATGAGTCCAAATACAACAATACTAAGCACGATAATGATTATCAGAAAGATTGCTGCTGACTTAACATCGATGGTAAACGCCATAATCATTGCGCCAAATACTACAAATGGACTTCTAAGAAACAGTCTTAAGAACATATTGACGCCGTTTTGCAGCTGATTGACATCACTGGTCATTCGGGTGATCATGGTTGATGTTCCTATATTGTCTATCTCTGGGAAACCAAGCTTAAGCAGATGCTCAAACAAGGAATGTCTAAGCTCTGTTGCAAAGTTTACAGCCGCCTTGGCCGCAAAATACTGAGCTGTAACAGCAGCCACAAGGCCAATAAGACCAAGAAGCACCAGAAGACCAAAAGACTGTACTATAACTGAAGTTTGTCCCCCCTTAAGACCTTTATCAATTAAATTTGCTATTACCAGTGGTATGAACAGTTCAAAGCTTGCTTCAAGCATCTTAAACAATGGTGCCAGTATACATTCTTTTTTACTGCTCTTCAGATATACTAGAAGTTTCTTCATATTTTCTCCTATTTGAATAAATTTTATCTATTAGCTATTCCAGCCTTCCATGAGTAGATACTCAGGGCCACCGCTTTGAATATGTTATCTGCTATCATGCACATCCATACATATGTCAGATCAAGTAACAATAATTTCACACAGATATATGTTGCTACAATTCGTATTCCCCACATACTGAAAGTCTCTATATAGAATACACTTTTTGTTTGTCCCTTTCCATATGCAATGCCTTCCAACACTATCATAAGGCCAAAAAATGGTTCTGAAAATGCGACTAGCATAAGCATCTTTGCACCTAAAGCTATTACATCAAAAGATGTTGTAAATATGCCCATAAGTGGAGTCGCAAAGAGATATAAAGCAATTCCATTGACCAGCATAATAATCATGGTCATTTCGATAGATATACGCTCTGTTAATCGCAGCTTTTTAACATTCCCTTCGCCCAATGCATTTCCAACAAGTGTACTTGTAGCCAGCCTCAGTCCATAGCCTGGAATATACACAATTTCCTCAGCTGCTACTGCGATTGAATGTGCTGCAAATATAGTTGTGCCCATTCCCGAAACCATAGCCGCAAAAACCACGTATCCCATACAGCTTGTGAAATTGGTGCCCAACGCAGGAAGTCCAATCTGAAAGCTTTTATGAAGTATCTCCTTATCAGGCTTAATATAGCTATATGGACAGTGCAAATATTCATTACGCCTGTAGGCTGCAAACATCAGCACACCTCCAATTCCATAGCTTATTGCGGATGCTATTGCAGCACCCTTTATTCCCATATTTAATCCATAGATAAATACAGCATTAAGCAGTACATTGAGCACATTTTCAGATACACTTATCATCATAGGTGTTCTGGTATCTTTGGTAGCTCGAATAGTTGCTGCAAATACTCTGCTGGATGATCGTAGTAGCAAGGTCAGGGATAGAATCGAAAAATACATGCTGGCATTGGCTCTTATTTCCTCTGCTGCCCCCATCCAAATAGGAATAAAAGGCGAAAGAACCAGGGCCACAATCTCCAGCAATAATCCAGAGATGACTGCCATAAGCATAGCCTGTCCTGATATCTTTTTTAACTTTTCTCTTTCTCCCGCTCCCATAGCTTTAGATGCCTGAGCAAGCACAGCAACACCTATCGCTGCCGGCAGGGCATGAATAAGCCAGTTTATGCTTGTAGTGGTACTTACTGCCGCAGTAGCTTTCTCACCTAGTCTTCCCACCATTGCTGTATCTACATACTGGATTAGTGTGGAAAGTACCTCCTCTAAGACAGTTGGAATAGACAGAATAATCAGAGTCTTCAGCACGCTTCTATACTGTTGTTCATTTGTATTATGCTCATTAATAAGCTGCCGTTCCTTCAAGTTGGTTTCCTTCGTTCCATTTCAGCAATCAACGCATATATATTTTGCAATCAACGCGCTTTTCAGTTCATATACGTATTTATATCAATTAATCTCTCGTTATTTTCACTGATATTTACAGCATACTTATAATACCTTTTTTTAGGGGATTATTCTAGTAAATTGCAACTATTCTTTTGTAGAAACCCATTAAAAAATCCCCTTTTACCATTTTAGTAAAAGGGGATAACTAATCTCTTGTAATGCTAATTATTTGTCAAGATGATCATATGGGAAGATAGTCTTCATTGTACCGTCTTCATTGTACTCAATCTCTGTAAACTTAACATTTCTTCTATGGTTAATACCATTAGAAAGTTCACAGTCATGATAGAACAGATACCATTTGCCATGATATTCAATAATTGAATGATGTGTTGTCCAACCAAGGACTGGCTCCATCAGACGTCCTCTGTATGTAAATGGTCCCATTGGATCAGTTCCTGTTGCATAGCAAAGGTAATGTGTTGTACCTGTTGAGTATGAAAGATAATAAAGTCCATTGTACTTGTGCATCCATGGTCCTTCGAAATATCTTCTGTCCTCATCACCTGCTTTAATAGGCTCACCATTCTCATCAAGAATCTTGATCATCTTTGGTGTCTCCTTGAACTGAAGCATATCGTCTGTAAGCTCAGCTACGAATGGTCCAAGGCTGTCTGCATCTGCTGGAATCTCTGCTGGATTCTCAACATACTCGCCTGTCTGCCATTTCTCAAGCTGTCCGCCCCAAAGTCCACCGTTATAGCAGTAATACTTGCCATCATCGTCTGCAAGTACTGCTGGATCAATACTCATACTGCCCTTCATGTAATCAGCTTCTGCCTTAAATGGTCCTTCTGGCTTATCTCCAACTGCTACACCAAGTCTGAAGATACCATCCTTATCTCTTGCTGGATAATAAAGATAATACTTATCACCCTTCTTGGCTACATCTGGTGCCCACATCTGCTTGCTTACCCATGGAATATCCTTCATATGAAGTGCTTCACCATTGTCTACGCAAGGAGTCTCCTCATCAAGATTGTCCATTGAAAGAATATGATAGTCTTCCATCTGGTATTCATCACCATCATCATTATCCTCACCATCATGAGCTAAGTCATGTGATGGATATACATAAATCTTATCATCAAATACGTGTGCTGAAGGATCAGCGGTAAAAATATGTGATACTAAAGGTGTTCTCTGTTTCATCGGTTCCCTCCAATCAGTTATTCATGGAGGTATTATAGCATAAGTGCACGTGCAACACAAATAAAAACAGACATCAAAAGTAAAGATGTCTGTTATAAAAATATGCAATATTCAATTATTCAAAACATGCCCTGATGGCTGCAATTACAAGCTCCTGCTCTTTTGCAGTCATCTTATTGTCAGATGGTAGGCAAAGACCTCTTGCAAATATGTCTGCGCCGATATCCTGCGCCTCTCCCTCTATGTAAGCATTGGTCATGGCACGTCCATTTCCATACTTGGTAACAAATCCATTGAGACGATAAATCGGCTGCATATGCATTGGCTTCCAGATAGGACGACCCTCTGCATTCACAGAGCTTATGGCTTCAAGAATCTCTGTAGGGCAGGATTTACCTGCTTCCTGCTTATATAACACTTCATTATCAGATCTCACCTGCTTGCACATTGCTTCTTTGTCTACAATGATACAGCTTAACCAGAAATTAGGTTCACTATTCGCTTCATCATATGGATTCATCTTTACAGGAAGTCCTTTAAGTCCTTCCTTATATCTCATATATATTGCCTTTTTCTGTGCTATATGCTCTTCAAGATATGGCAACTGGCCTCTTACAACACCTGCTATTACATTGGACATACGATAGTTGTAGCCAATCTCCTCGTGCTGATACCATGGTGCATTCTCTCTGGCCTGAGTAGACCATTTACGTACTTTATTAGCCGCCTCCAAACTGTCTGTTAGAAGCATACCGCCCGAAGAACCTGTTATAATCTTATTACCATTAAAGCTGATTACACTGTGAGTTCCAAAGGTTCCTGTCTGAACTCCCTTGTAGCTGGCGCCACATGACTCAGCAGCATCCTCAATAAGCAATGCACCGTACTGTTCGCATACCGCCTTAATCTCATCAATCTTGGCTGGTGTTCCATAGAGGTGTACCAGCATAACAAGCTTTACATCAGGGTATATCTCAAATGCTTTTCTCAATGCTTCAGGATCCATATTCCAGGTATCATATTCAGTATCTATAAATACCGGAGTTCCACCCTCGTATACGATTGGGTTAACTGTTGCATCAAAGGTCATGTCTGAGCAAAATACCTGTCTGCCCTCCAGACTTCCATGTCCAACAGCATTTTGTCCGTAGAGTTCAATTCCTGCAAGCTTAACTGCCATATGAAGTGCTGCAGTTCCTGCTGACAGACCAACTGCATATTTGCATCCCAGCTTGTCACATACTATCTTCTCTACTTCATCAATATTCTTTCCAACTGTAGTCATCCAGTTAGTATCATATGCTTCCTGTATGTACTTCATCTCCTCACCATGCATAGTTGCTGTTGAGAGAAATACTTTCTTATCAAGTTTCTTTAAGTTTGCTCCATTAAATGCCATTATATTGCCTCTTTATATAAATGTATTATATTAATTCATTCGTATTTTAATACCCATAACATTATATCTTTTTACAAGATAAAATACAATAATCGCCATAATAGACAAACAATATAAACTTATTCAGAAACTAATCACACTGGATAATCTTCTGGTCCTTCTATAATATTCGCATTGTATTCCAATATATCTCCCGGCTGACATCCAAGTGCATCACAGATAGCTTCCAATGTTGAGAATCTGATTGCATTGATCTTACCAGTTTTGATCTTGGACAGATTGACGTTACTTACTCCAACCTTTTCAGATAATTCATTAAGTGACATCTTACGATCAGCCATTACTCTATCAAGTCTTAATACTATCTTGCCCATAGCTTACACCGCCTTTCTTATAATGTCTCATCAACTTCTTTCTGAAGTGCAAAACCGTAATCTAAGATACAGTATAAGCACCAGAAGAATAATCCAAGGAACAAGCCAAGTCCAACACCAACCTCAAGTCCCATGATTACTGCAATACCAATGAAAAGCTTCTTAACAGTCTTAAGTACATTCTCTGTAAACGGTGACTCTTCCTCTTCGATAGTAACGAAGATCTTCTGAATAAGGAAAAATATAACTGCAAATACTCCTGTGGCAACGCCTCCACCGATACACATAACTGCAAAAGCCTGAGCATATTCTCCAGATTTTGCTATTTCCTCTGCATCCATATCATAATGGAATATACCAGTCTGAAAATCCATATCGTCTATCGTTACTGAACCAGTGTTAATTGAATTGTCTTTAGCTATGCCATCATTGATTTGACCCTTAAAAGCAAACATGCATACAGCTGCTACAAGGCACATAACTGCAGCTACTATCATAAGAACCTTAAATGCCTTTGCTATCTTCTTTGCAGTGTTACAACTCTTTCTAACCTTTTCTAATTTTAATTCCTGTTCTCTCATCTTATTCTCTCCTCATTTACAAGACTCTTTGTCTTTGTGTAATAATAATGCTCTTATCAAAGCATCCTTGGTTAATATTATCTTTCCGCGCGGTTGCCTCTATATCAAACCTATGTCGCATCCGCTCTCTCCTCACATTTTAGCGCCCGACTCGGTTGTTGTTTTCGGCTTATGTCATTATAATACACACCTATTTTACGTTTGTCAACTACTTTTTAACGTTTATCATTAAATATTATTCGCAATTAATAAATTTATTAATGTTTTCTGTTTTGAATCGATAAAAAACCAGATACAATGCTACAAGCACCATATCTGGCAATATTATCTATAACTATTTACTTCTTCGCTTTTCTAAGCATATATTTTCTGGCAACCGCCATTCCAATCTTATAAGGCCAGGGTCTAAGGGCCTTATCTGCTTCTTTAAGCTTTTCTCTGATTGCAATATGCTGTGGGCAATGCTGCTCACATTTACCACATTCTATACACTGAGAGGCATAACATGGCTCTTCTCGAATGGCCATATTCTGGGCAAAGCTGAATCTCGCGCTTGCTTTGTCCTCTATATACATAAGATTATAGTAGTGGAAGTTTCCTGGAATATCTACTCCCTTTGGACAAGGCATACAATATCTACAGCCAGTACAGCCCACCTTCTCGCGTTCTTTTATTATCTTTCTGACTTCCTCAATAATAGTTCTGTCAGTGTCATCAAAATGCCCGACTTGCGCATCTGAAGCAATTCGCACATTTTCTTCAAGCATTTCCATGGAATTCATACCGGATAATACGCATGTGATTCCTGGCTGATCCCACAACCATCTAAGTCCAAGTTCTGCAGCTGAATAATCTCTTCCATTATCCTTTATGCACTGTTTTGCCTTATCAGGTATATTAACAAGCTTGCCTCCGCGAAGGGGTTCCATGATAATTACTGGGATGCCCTTTGCTTGCGCTGCTTCAAGGCCTCTTCTGCCTGCCTGACTATGCTCGTCATAGTAGTTGTACTGAATCTGGCAGAAATCCCAATCATAAGCATCCAGAATTCTGATAAACATATCGCTGTCACCATGATATGAGAAACCGATATTCTTTATACTACCATCTGCCTTTCGGTCAGCTATCCATTGCTCGATGCCAAGCCCCTTGAGCTTTTCCCATTCAGCAATATCAGTAAACATATGCATCAGATAGTAATCGATATAGCCTGTCTGAAGTCTCTTTAACTCTTCAGCAAAAGTCTTATCAATAGCTTCCATGGTACGCATCAGATACTGTGGCAGCTTTGTTGCTATATACATCTTCTCACGTATATTATTCTTCGCAATTATCTTGCCCAGCGCTTCTTCAATACCTGGATATACATAGGCTGTGTCATAGTAGTTTATGCCCATCTCAAGACCTGCCAGCACTTCCTTCTCTGCCTTATCCAGATCTACAGAATTGCCCTTCTTGGTGAAACGCATACAGCCATATCCTAATTGTGAAATCTGTGTACCATATTTATCAGTTCTATATATCATGCCTTAACCCAATCCCAGCAAACCCAATATCAACATATATCTGTCATTTGTATTATCTTCAATACTGAAGTTGATACTAACTAATCTTCTGCTCTTCAACTACTTCTGTTTCAGTCTCTGCAGCCTTGTCAGTTAATGCGTTTTCAGTAGTATTTGCATTTTTCTTCAGGCTAGCAAATCGCAGCTTAAAGTTAGTGATTTTCTGTCCATAAAGTTCCTTATATTTCTCACGGTTCACTCGACGTGTCTCTGCCAGCTCTTCTGCGCGAGCCTTCTTCTCATTTTCAATCTCAAGCTTTGCTGCGAGCTTCTTAGTCTTTTCTTCTTCCTTAGCTTTAAGCTTGGCTACTCTTTCTGCTTCCTTGTTCTTTAGCTTTTCGATCTTCTCTGCTTCTCTGCTCTTAAGTCTCTCAAGCTTGCCTTCCTGCTTTTCTTTTCTCTTTAACAACTTACTTTCAAGCTTTTCTCTGGTCTTTTTATTCTTCTTAACTGTCTTTGAAGCAGTCTTCTTAAGATCCTTTACATCAGATTTGGCAGCTCGAACTGCATGACGCATACTTCTGTATGGATTTCTAAACATATAGCCAAGTGCACCAAACAGGCACAATCCTGCAACTACAATTCCTGCCCATTCTATACACATAGTATAGATTGATGGTTCCACTGAATTAAGTATCAGCAATGCTCCCATAGCTGGTGTAGGCAGAATACATAATAATTTGCATATTCCATTGTAAAGACCACCCTGAATCTTTCCAAAGCTTTCTCTTGGAAGTAATGTTGTATTTGCTGCAAAAAGTGCTATTGATACAAGAAAAATCTCCGATTTTACTCCATACATATAAGCTGTAGCAGCACAAATAACAGCTCCAGTTAACAACAGAATAATGGCAGCCCCCTGAAACAGAGCATTTTTATATTCCTGCATTCCTTCGATCATATCTGAGGATACACCATGAAGGGCGTAGACAAGTTCAGTCTGCTCATCATCATGCATCTGATTGTAGGTCTTCATCTGCTTGTTCTGAGTAAACTTCTCTGAAAGCTCTTTTCTCTTCTCTTCCAGAAGCTTTTGCTTCTCGAACAGTTCCTCTCTGTATGTATCTTCAGCCTCTCTCTGTTCTCTGGCACGTTCGTCCATCCAGTTCTTTTCCTGTACGACTACATCCTCATTGGCCAGTCTTGACTCAATACTCTGAAGTTCTTCCAATTCTCTATTGGTATTCTCAACAGCATCAGAAAGATCATCTATCTTATCTGTCAGTTTTGTAGTAATCTCATTTGCCGCCTCTGTATCCTCTGAAGCTTCTGTTACCGTCAATTCAGACTCTTCACTTACTGCTTCATCATCATTATCAGCTTTATCTTCATCAGTTTCTTCCATATCATCCATCTGAAGTGCTAATTTTAAGTCCTCTTCTGTTACAACTCTTAAATCCTTAGATTTTCTTGCCATCTGAATTGTCCTTTCTGCTTATACCAAGCTAACAGATATATTTTACCACATTATGTATACCAAGTCATCAACCTGTTGTTCTTTTGACAGCATTTTCCTACTAATTCTTTGAACTCTGCTCCATAAAAAAACTCTGTTCCAACTTTTTACAGTTGAAACAGAGTCTTTCAATTCTTTTATCTTGTTAAAACAACTTCTTATTTGTTATCCTTGTAAGCCTTCTTAGCTTCTTCGATTCCAGCTCTAAGACCAACAGCACCAGCCTTTGCTACTTCTTTACCAACCTTAAGAGCTTCCTTAGCTACCTCAGCGCCCTTGTCAGCCATCTCTTTAGCTACTTCTACGCTCTTGTTAGCGATTTCTGGCATTTTCTCAGCAACATCTTTTGCTTTCTGAGCGCCTTTATCAGCTACGTCTTTTGCAACTTCGACTGCTTTATCAGCTACATCCTTTGCCTTCTCCTTGCAGTCTTCAATCTTATCACTTGTGCTCTTTGCAGGAGCTCCGTTTGAGATTGCAGCCTGTGCAGCAGCAAGTCTAGCGATAGGTACACGGAATGGTGAACATGATACATAATCAAGACCAATCTTATGGCAGAACTCAACTGATGAAGGATCACCACCGTGCTCACCACAGATACCAACATGAAGGTCTGGATTAACTGGCTTTCCTAACTTGATAGCCATTTCCATTAACTTACCAACACCTGTCTGGTCAAGTTTTGCAAATGGATCATTTTCAAAGATCTTTGTATCATAGTAAGCTTCAAGGAACTTACTAGCATCATCTCTTGAGAAACCAAATGTCATCTGTGTTAAGTCATTTGTACCGAAGCAGAAGAAATCAGCTTCAGCAGCAATATCATCAGCTGTAAGAGCAGCTCTTGGAATCTCGATCATTGTACCAACCTGATATTCAAGTTCTACACCAGCATTCTTGATTTCTTCATCTGCTGTTGCGATAACGATATCCTTAACAACCTTTAATTCCTTAACATCACATACAAGTGGAATCATGATTTCAGGCTTAACATCCCAGTATGGATGAGCAGCAGCAACCTTGATAGCAGCTCTGATAACAGCCTTTGTCTGCATCTTAGCGATTTCTGGATATGTAACTGCAAGTCTGATACCTCTATGACCCATCATTGGGTTAAACTCATGTAATGAGTTGATGTATTCTTTAATCTTTTCTACGCTCTTACCCTGCTTGTAAGCAAGCTTAGCAATATCCTTCTCCTCGATTGGAACGAACTCATGAAGAGGTGGATCAAGGAATCTGATAGTAACTGGACATCCTTCAAGTGCTTCATACAACTGAACGAAGTCTTCTTCCTGGAATGGAAGGATTCTTTCAAGAGCATCTTCTCTTTCTTCAAGTGTATCTGCACAAATCATTTCTCTGAAGATTGCAATTCTGCTCTCTTCGAAGAACATATGCTCTGTA
>DCJA01000017.1:20658-20989 GCA_002317175.1 Lachnospiraceae bacterium UBA1712
GACCGATACCTTCAGCACCGAGTTCTCTAGCCTTCTTTGCATCTGCAGGTGTATCAGCGTTAGTACGAACACCAAGTGTACGATACTTATCAGCCCAAGCCATAACACGACCGAACTCACCAGCAATCTTAGCATCTACTGTATTGATGATTCCATCATAGATATTACCTGTAGAACCATCGATAGAAATTGCATCACCTTCTGTATATGTCTTACCAGCAAGTGTGAACTTCTTATTCTCTTCATCCATTGAGATATCGCCACAACCAGATACACAGCACTTACCCATACCACGAGCAACTACTGCAGCATGTGATGTCATACCACCACG
>DCJA01000017.1:21024-21231 GCA_002317175.1 Lachnospiraceae bacterium UBA1712
CCTGAGCAGCCTTCATACCTGTAATGTCTTCTGGAGATGTCTCAAGACGAACAAGTACAACCTTCTCACCCTTTTCAGCCCATTCAACAGCATCTTCAGCTGAGAATACAACCTTACCACAAGCAGCACCTGGAGAAGCGCCAAGGCCCTTGCCCATTGGTGTAGCAGCCTTTAATGCAGCTGCATCAAACTGTGGATGAAGAAGTG
>DCJA01000017.1:21252-108865 GCA_002317175.1 Lachnospiraceae bacterium UBA1712
GTATCAAGGTTACGAGGATCAATCATAAGAACTGCTTCTTCTTCTGTTCTCATGCCTTCGTCTACTAAATCACAAGCAATCTTAAGGGCAGCCTGAGCTGTTCTCTTTCCATTTCTAGTCTGAAGCATATAAAGCTTACCATGCTCTACAGTAAACTCCATATCCTGCATATCTCTGTAGTGGTTCTCAAGGATACCACATACTTCCTTAAACTGTGCGAATGCTTCTGGGAACTTCTGCTCCATCTCAGCAATCTTCATAGGGGTACGAACACCGGCAACAACGTCTTCACCCTGAGCATTTGTAAGGAACTCACCAAATAAGCCCTTATCACCTGTAGCTGGGTCTCTTGTAAATGCAACACCTGTACCACAATCATCACCCATGTTACCAAATGCCATTGACTGTACGTTAACAGCTGTTCCCCATGAATATGGGATATCGTTATCACGACGATATACATTGGCACGAGGATTATCCCATGAACGGAATACAGCCTTAATAGCTCCCATTAACTGTTCCTTAGGATCATCTGGGAAATCTGCACCAATCTTTTCCTTGTATTCAGCCTTAAACTGATTAGCAAGTTCTTTAAGATCTTCAGCTGTAAGGTCAACGTCCTGTGTTACTCCTCTGTCAGCCTTCATCTTGTCGATAAGCTCTTCAAAATACTTCTTACCAACTTCCATAACTACGTCTGAGTACATCTGGATAAATCTTCTATAGCAATCCCATGCCCAACGTGGATTACCTGACTGCTCAGCAATAGTGTTAACTACTGTCTCATTAAGACCTAAGTTAAGGATAGTATCCATCATACCAGGCATTGAAGCTCTTGCACCCGATCTTACAGATACTAATAAAGGATTCTGCTGATCGCCAAACTTCTTTCCTGTGATTTCTTCCATCTTAACAATATATTCATTAATCTGTGACTGAATCTCATCGTTGATTTCTCTGCCGTCCTCATAGTACTGAGTACAAGCTTCTGTGGTTATTGTAAAACCCTGTGGTACTGGAAGACCGATATTTGTCATCTCGGCTAAGTTAGCACCTTTACCCCCTAAAAGGTTACGCATTGATGCATCGCCTTCCTTGAACATATAAACCCATTTTTTGGCCATATTAATTCTCCTTCTTCTACATTTTTACCAATCTATAATTGATTAATAAACGATAGTAATTCCTACCGAATACCCTAATGTCTATTATACCTTAAAATAGTACATTAAAAAAGACTAAAAGCACCCTTTTTAGGATGCTTTTATAAATATTATAAATATATAATAATTAGAATGTGAACTTATCTGCAAAGAATGCATCAAGATCTGCTATAGCGACTCTTTCCTGCTCCATCGAATCACGGAAACGTACTGTTACGCAATTATCTGTCTCAGATTCAAAGTCATAAGTGATACAGAATGGTGTACCGATTTCATCCTGACGACGATATCTCTTACCAATATTACCTCTGTCATCAAATTCACAGTTATATTTCTTTGAAAGATCCATAAAGATCTTCTCAGCGCCCTCGTTGAGCTTCTTTGAAAGTGGAAGCACACCAATCTTAACTGGCGCAAGAGCTGGATGGAAATGCATTACTGTTCTGATGTCTGGAGCTTCTTCTGTACCGATATTCTCTTCATCATATGCTGCACAAAGGAAAGCAAGTACTACACGGTCTGCACCAAGTGATGGCTCAACTACATATGGTACATATTTTTCTCTCTTCTCATCATCAAAGTATGACATATCTTCACCAGATACATTCTGATGCTGTGTTAAGTCATAATCAGTTCTATCAGCGATACCCCAAAGCTCGCCCCAGCCAAATGGGAATTTAAACTCGATATCTGTTGTACCCTTTGAATAGAAGCATAACTCTTCTGGATCATGATCACGAAGTCTCATTTCATCCTGCTTGATACCAAGGCTCAGTAACCAGTCACGGCAGAAACCTCTCCAGTACTGGAACCACTCAAGGTCTGTACCTGGCTCACAGAAGAACTCAAGTTCCATCTGCTCGAACTCACGTGTTCTGAAAGTGAAGTTACCTGGTGTAATCTCATTTCTGAATGACTTACCAATCTGGCCGATACCAAATGGAATCTTCTTTCTTGATGTACGCTGTACATTCTTGAAGTTAACGAAAATACCCTGAGCTGTTTCAGGTCTTAAATAAACTGTATTCTTGGCATCCTCAGTTACACCCTGGAATGTCTTAAACATAAGGTTGAACTGTCTGATATCTGTAAAATTGTGTTTTCCACATGTAGGACAAGGAATATTGTTATCTTCAACAAATGCCTTCATCTCTTCCTGTGAAAATGCGTCTATAGGCTTTGGAAGTTCGATGCCCTTCTCTGCAGCATAATCTTCAATGATCTTGTCAGCACGGAATCTTTCATGACATTCCTTACAATCCATAAGTGGATCAGAGAAGCCGCCAAGATGTCCTGATGCAACCCATGTCTGTGAGTTCATAAGAATTGCACAGTCAACACCAACATTGTATGGGTTTTCCTGCACAAACTTCTGCCACCATGCTCTCTTAACATTGTTCTTTAATTCAACACCAAGATTACCGTAATCCCATGTATTTGCTAATCCACCGTAGATCTCACTACCTGGATATACAAAACCACGATTTTTGGCAAGTGCTACGATTTTGTCCATCGACTTTTCCATATTATATCTCCTTATTATCTATTTCACGCAAAATGCGCAATATACTTATTTGCTACAACAGACTACACTTACACAGCAATTCTATTCACTTACTATATAATGAAGTCCTTCTCCGCTTACATCCGCTCTGTCTGAACCAGTAAGAGTCACACCACCATCAGCATAATATATCTTGCCAGGCATCTTAACAGATATTTCTTCAGATACAATTGCTATATGCTGTGCTCCAAGAGAAGCCCAGTCGTTCTGATCTATCAGGCCAAATCCTTCAGTAGATGCTATCTTATTAACAAGATTATATCCAGCCTTTTTTGCATCTGTTACTGTTCCATAAAACAGAATTACATTGTTCATATCAAAGTATGCGTCATCTTCTTCATACTCTATATCAATACGGACTATTCCATCCTTCAATGTACATCCCTTGTTTGTAACCTGACTTTTGCCATAGCTGTTATATACATTGATTTCGGCCTCATTCAATGCCTTCAGCTCTTCAAAATCATATTTACTCTCATCGAACTGCTCAACTATGTGCAATCCAATGCTTCCATTTTTAGCAAACTCAAGAGTGGTCTTATCATAACTCTTCAGTGAACAGCCTGTAAGGAAAATAAAAAATAGGCATGTAGCAACAAGCATAACCATTAATCTGCTCTTCATACCCAAAATTTTCATTATTATATGCATCTCCTCATAAATATCAATTTATTATATATAATGTTTATTTCAAATTCAAGAA
Source organism: Lachnospiraceae bacterium UBA1712 (assembly GCA_002317175.1). GTDB lineage: Bacteria > Bacillota > Clostridia > Lachnospirales > Lachnospiraceae > Colinaster. The sequence goes on from DCJA01000017.1 coordinate 24,683, forward strand.
TAAAAAGGACTCATTTTCAACAAAGCACTAAATAAGTGTCTTCAGTATCTCTGCGGTATTTAAAGGAATATCAATACTATGCTTCACTGCATCTGATGCAATCGACACCAGCTCCAGCATAATGCTTTCAGCCACATTGAAGCTGTACAGTTTGGCTGCAGACGTTTTCAGAATATAATCCAGCGCAGCAAGGGTGTCCTGCTCGTATTTTTTGTTTTCCTTTACTCCTGGAAATTCGCCTTGCAATGCTATCGATTTAATCTCAAAGCATGCCTTCACAAGTCTGTTATCAAACTTATCACTTTCCAAAGCCCTCAGGCTCTGATACATAAGTGTAAGCATCTCCTTGTCCTTAAGATTCTCCCTGCAGTAGTAATCCGCTATCTCTGCAAAATACATACCATAGTATGCACTTACAAAATCCTCTCTAAGAAATGAGAAATAATTGCTTATCCTGGCATCGTTAATAGAATAACTGCTTCTTCCATTAAACAGAGCAAACTCACCAAAGCAGAACAGATTGGTTCCAGCTACAAGCTTGCTATTGCTTCGTCTGGCACCTTTGGCAAATGCGCTTATCTTGCCCCTGTCATCCGTCAGCATTACAACTCTTCTGTCATATTCACCTATTGGTTCAACCTTAATAATAAGGCCCTTTAATAAGGTAAGATCTGTCATTTAATCGTAGTCCTTAAGTTGATTCATTAATCACTGGCTCAATTCTTAAGTTAATATATAGGCAGTGTATTATCTTCTAGTCATAATCTTTAGGATTGTAGCCAAAATTCTTCATCAGAAAATCAGAATCTCTCCAATCCTTCTTAACCTTAACCCAAAGCTTTAAGAACACCTTACAATCCAGCATTTCTTCTATATCCGGTCTGGCAAGTGAGCCTATTTCTTTGAGCTTGGATCCGCCTTTTCCGATAATCATTCCCTTGTGGGAGTCTCTCTCGCATACGATGGTTGCATCGATATTGCAAAGTCTGCCTTCAAACTTCATGGCATCTATGGCAACTGCTACACCATGTGGAATCTCATCTCCCATAGACCTGAGTACCTTTTCTCTAATCATCTCTGCCACAATCTGTCTCTCAGGCTGATCTGTAATAGTGTCTTCATCGTAAAATGGTACACCATAAGGAAGATAGTTAAGAATATTTTCTATGAGTTCCTCAAGTCCCTGCTCTTTTCTGGCAGAAACAGGTATAATCTGTGCAAAATCAAATTCCCTGCTATAAGTATCTATTACTGGAAGTAATTCTTCTTTCTTAATAGTATCAATCTTATTGATTACAAGAATCACTGGTGATTTAACTTTCTTAAGCTGTTCAATTATCATCTGCTCACCAGCTCCAATATAGGTAGTTGGCTCCACCAGCCAAAGAACTACATCCACATCATTAAGAGCCTTATATGCCACATTGACCATATAATCTCCCAGCTTATTCTTGGACTTGTGAATTCCAGGAGTATCCAGAAATACTATCTGTCCTTTATCCGATGTATAAACAGTCTGAATTCTGTTTCTTGTTGTCTGTGGTTTGTTGGAAGTAATGGCAATCTTCTGTCCAATGATATGATTCATCAAAGTTGATTTTCCAACATTTGGTCTTCCTATGATACTTGCAAATCCAGCCTTATAATTATTATCCATTCAATTTCCTTCTTGCCCTGCCTGGGCTTTCTTTAATCTTAATATTATCAATGCTATTGCAATAACTATCAGACAAACAAGCTGATTGCTATCCAGCAATCCAGTGCGGTCTGCTCTGAGAAACTCTTCCAGGAATTTGGCCAGGCCACCCAGAATCAGCAGCTCTATTGCAACAGACGTTTTCTTTTTATACCTTATAAGTTCAGATACATATATACCCATAAATATCAGGGATGTCACAAGCTGTATCGGAAACAGATTGCCCTGTGGCAGATAGTTCAATATGCTCTGTGCAACTTCACTGCCAGTATCAGCAAATTGTGTTTCATAACATATATGTCCCGGACCATTATAGCTTATTCCATAGCAGCAGCCCATCAGAAAACAGCCTGCCTTGGATATACTATATATAAGTGGAATCTGAAGAATGTATACCTCACGAACAGCTTTTTTATCGTCTGCCAGTTCATCACCAAGCATCAGACAAAACAGTTCAATTCCCCCTATCATTCCCAGAAGTCCGCCTACACTGGAAAACGGACTATATAGCAATCGTCCCAATATGCCCCGACCACTTGTGTCAGCAGCCAGCTGCGTTGATATACAATCAGCATTCTGAGCAACTACTCCTGCATAGCATTGGAAAGCATTAACAATAATTGTATAAAGTTTGCCTCCCAGCAACACAAATACAATATTCATAAGCGCTGAAAGGCCTGCCAATCTTGCTTCTATTCCTTGTCTTCGTAAAAGCAGATAAGCTCCTCCAAATCCTACAGCCAATGCCAGCAACATGCATACTGCATAAGGTGAAACAGCCCAGTCATGAACATATATTGTCATTTAACTACACCTATCAATGTAATGAGTTTAATCCTTCAACACATGCCATACATGCGAAAAATAAAATAATCGCAGAAATAGCAACGATAATTACTGTTACTATCATTATCCACATAACAGCCTTGGCAGGCCTGTCTTTTGGATATTTAATTCTTGTATATATCATAAGTACAAATGATACAAAAGCACAAAGTGAACAAATATCATTTACAGGATCCTTGATCTTATAACTAAGTCCGGAAATATTATCCATCGCCCCCATTATAAACATCGATCCTAGCAGAAGCCCGAGAGAAATCCAGCCCAACTTAGTTTTTTTAGGCTTAGACTCATCATCCTTATCATCTGGATTAAGACTGCTTTCACGACTGGCATTCTTCTCCGTCTGTGACTGTTCATACTCCTGCATATAGTCTGCATATGAATCCTGTACTTCTACTGAAGAATCATTTTCAGCTTCAGCACTACTATTATCTTCTACATTCTCTGTATCAGCCTTAACTGCAGAATCATCCTCCTCCAGATTCTTATACAAATATTCATCGCTCTCAAAATAGTTGTTGTTATCTTCCATCCTTTATTCCCATCTAAATATTAATATATATATTTACACCTTTTCATATTATAATATGTCTTAATTCAATTGCACATAACAAATCGTGAAACATTTTATATGATTTATGTATTTTATATGTAAAATTTTTTTATTTTACCCATAAATATGCTTTTGCTAATTCGTATATATAATATAAGGTCAAATAATCCGTACAAAATAGAGAGGAAAATGATATGAAAAAGAAACTTTTAATAATATTGCTTACAGCTATAACATTATGCACCGCCTGCGCAAGCAGCAATCAAACCGCAATGTATGCTGCCAAATCATCTGATTTCTTTGAAGCACCTGCTATGGATTCAACTGAATCTGTAGCAATCAATGATGGTTATGCAGCTGATTATGATTCCGGCTTCAGTTATGATGAGAGTTATGAGTATGCAGAGGAAGAACTCTATGATTCAACCACTGGAAGTTCTTCTACGGTTGAAACATCAGAAAATGCATCCACTTCAAATCGTAAACTAATCAAAGATGTCAATATCAATGTTGAGACCAAAGACTATGACAGTCTCCTTGCTAATATTGATAAGCAGATAACAGAGCTTGGTGGTTATGTTGAATATATGGATGTGTACAATGGCTCATCATACAACAACTACCGCTCAAGCAGATCTGCCAATATAACAGCACGTATTCCTGCTGCAAAGCTTGATGAATTTCTTGGAAAAGTTGGTGAAGAATCCAACATTACCAACAAGACCGAATCTGTTCGTGATATCACACTTACCTATGTTGACATGGAAAGTCACAAGAATATGCTGATTGCAGAGCGTGATCACCTTATGGAGCTTCTTGAAAGTGCTGAAACTATCGAAGATATGATTACTGTTGAAGATAGACTTACAGAAATCAGATACCAGATTGACAGCATGGAAAGCCAGTTAAGAACCTATGACAACCAGGTGGATTACAGCACAGTTAACATCTATATCAGTGAAGTGGTATCTTATACACCTGCTCCAACAGTTGAAAGAACTGCCTGGGAACGTATCTCAGAAGGTTTTGTTGAAAGTATCGTAGATGTATGCGACGGAATCAAGGAATTCTGTATCGGCTTTATAATCGCTCTCCCATATATCTTCGTATGGATAGTTGGAATCGCAATTGTAATATTCATACTCAGAAGTATTCTTAGAATGTCTAAGAAATATCGCAACTGGAGTGATAACAAACGCGAAGCCAGAAAAGTTAAAAAGGAAGCTAAAAAAGCCGCCAAACTTGAGAGAAAATAATGTTGCCCGGATATATACAAAAAAATGGTAGTGGATTCAAGTCCCACTACCATTTTTTCTACGGTCTGAACAGAGCATATTGTGCTCTGTTTTATTAAAACATTCCAAACATCTTATCATTAAAGTTTTCTACTATCTCGTCATAACTAAGATATTCAATACAGGTTCCCATCTCTTCATTCCAGCTATCAGCCAAAATGTCACATAGTTCTTTGGCACCTGCCTTTTCTGTCAGAAGAATTCCAGGAAATACGAAATATATCAAAAAAAGTCCCAGATCGATTTTTCTTGTCTTACTTACTTTGCCAAATCTCTTGTATGTATTCTTAAGTTGTTCCACAAAATCCTTAGCTATTTCTTCATAATTGCCAGCTTGTACAGTTGCAGCCAGAATTTCATTCCACTTAGCTCTGAACAATTCCATATTCTGTATATAATCTTTTTTTCTAAACTTCCTTAAATAGTGCTCATAGTCAGCAAATATTTCTTTTGTATGCGTATTCATACTACTCCTCTGGCATTATTGCAGCCTCATATATTCCATCACAAATTGCCTCTGCAACAGTGTTTACGTTGTCTTCCCAGGTGTTCACGAACTTTTTGTGCTTGCAATCATAAGATATATTTGAATAATCAAAACTTGACTCATATTCTATGTACATATTAATATTCAGAATACCATTATCTCTAATGTAGGCATCAGAAAATGAGTACTCAAGTGCTGCTATCTGCTCATAGATATCAAAGCCACAAAGTTCATCAAGCTTAGCAGCAAATGCCCCCTCAGGATCATTGGCATCAGCAGACGCTGCTATCTTTTCTCCCACATATTCCTTGAATATCCCTTCCTTGTCATCGTAATAGAAATAATATGGATTCCATGTATGTCCCATGAAAGATTCAAGATCCAGGTCATATGTTGCATCATAACGCGATACAGCTATTGTAGTATTCTTGATATCAGTCGCATTAATTGAACCAATTCCTGAAATATTAGTCTCAACTGCATGCCCATCAATCACCTCAAAAATCCTGCTCACATCACTGGTAGTATAATACTCATTCACATATGCCATCTTCTTATTACCACAGTCTATATATCCATCAAAGCCATATACATCCTGATTGTAGATAAGCTCTACGTTGTTAGCTTTTACAAAATACCATTCGCCAGAGATAAACTGTTCATCTTCAAAGCCATAATATACAAAACCTTCTGCCTCTGAGTCGGAGTCAAAATCGGCCACAGTAACACCAAGAATCTTTGTCTTATCAAAGCCATTTATGCCAGCATTTTCTGCAAAAGAATTAATCACCTTAACAGTCTCATTGTCCTCTTCTCCAAATTCTCCGGCATATATTACGCTCTGTCCAAGCAGCGGATTAACAAGCTTTTTATCTTTATCAGCCTTAACCTGCAATATTTCTTCCTGCCCTTTCATGGCAGCTTTTTCATCCTCTTGCGACAACTCATTCAGAGAAATCTGCTGACTACTCTCCTGACTCGTATCTTCAGTATTCGATTCTACTCTGTATATTTCCTTTGGTTTCTTATCACATCCTGTAAGCAACAGCGCCATAATCATTCCAACCAAAAGTAACTTATACATTTTCATAATGATTTCCACCTTTATTCTAGCTCTGAATCATGTTCTCCAGATTCATGAATCTGCTCTGCTCAGATTTGATAGCTTCTTCATTACCTACAACACAGATATATCCATCTTCCAGAATAGCTGACATATGTGCAGCCAAAGCCTTGATACTATTAACATCTGTAGCAAGCACCTCGTCACGCTCTCTTTGCATATCCTCCTTTGTGAGATTAGTAAGATATGCGGCCATGGATTTCAATGCCTTTGCCGATGGAGTAAGCGGTGTATCAAGTTCACTTATGGCACCAATTACAAACTGAGTCATGGCACGTTCATCCGCCTCGTAGTTCTTGACATAATCTACTACGCCTTCATACACATCTACTGTTTTGGCAAGATTAGGGTCTCTGTAGGAAACAAAGTAACTGTCTCCAGCTTTGCCAAATGAACTCATGCAGCCATAAGCGCCATTCTTAACTCTTACATTCATCCAAAGGTAATCATAGCTCATGATGACTCTCAACACCTTAAGACTTCCTGTGTAAGCAAGTCCCTTCTTAAGGAAATTACCACCACGGCATACATAATTAACCTGTGATGAATTCATAAGGCCCTCATTTTTAACTTCACAGACTGGTACAAAAGCCTGTTTAGCTTCAACCTTGTTGGCCTCATTGTATGCATCGAGTTTGGCCATAAGTCCTTTTATTTTACAGTTAAACTCTTCGTACTCATCTCTGTCACCAGCAAAATCCACCATAAGATTTGCATTTGTAAATATGTACTTTACAAGTAAAGCCAGCTTAGCCTTAAGTTCGTCCTTACAATCGTCATATTTGTTATCTATCGCTTCTACAAGCTTGTAGAAACTATAACCACTTAAACGGTCACTAAGAATAGCATTCTTGCTAAAATAACTACCCAGTCTGCCATATGCGAGCTGATGACCTGCACTCATCATGTTGCCCTGAATGCGAGACTTTAGTTCTGCAATTATTTCTCTGTTACGCTTCTCATTATCATATACGGAAGTAAACATCATCTCTTCCATAAGCTCAAAGGCTACATCCATTTTCCCCTTGAGAGTCTTTATCTTCCACTCAAAAGAAACCATATTTTCATCAGTATTTCTGATGTTGCTATAGATATTTTCGGCTACAGAGATTCCACCAGTATTGATATTAATCTTGTTGTACAACTCACCATATGTATAGTTTTTAGTATCAACAAGTCCCATGACTGACTTAAGAATTCCCAGATATCCAAAGAGCTCCTCTGGTACATTTGTTGCGTCAAAAATCACTCTGATATAATCAATGCCATGGGTGTCAATCTCATGATAGAGAGACTTAATACCATCTATCTCATTAAGTTCATTATAGATATCTCCAGTTTCTTTCTTAATATCAGCCAGCTCAAGAACCGGAATGCATGCCAGCTGCTCAGGACTGTCTTCTTCATCCTGATAAGCCTTTAACTCTGCAGTCTCCCTAACAATGCCAGCTATCTCTTCAGCAGAAAGAGACGCCTTATACTCTGCCAGTTTCTCTGCAAGCTTTGCATCTTCTTTTTCTACCAGACCAACTTCAGGTACAACTGTTACAACTGTTCTATGAACATTGTTTAAGATATTCTTTTCAACCAGCTTTTCAAAATAATCTGTCTCAACCAGTTCTCTTAACTTCTTATATGTATCTCCAGCTGCTATATGAATAAATGGCTTCTCATCATCATAAAGCCAGCTGTCAAATACCTGGAGTCCATACATAAGCCCTGGAGGGTATGAACCAAAATCCGCCTCTCTGTACTTAAACTCAAGTATATTAACTGCGCCACGAAGTGTATCCTTATCAAAGCCTTCTGATACTATCTTTTCAAGGACCTCACGAATGGTGTCTAAGAATTCCTGTTTTTTACTCTCCTCGGAATTCTTGGCAACTATTGAGAAATATGGCTGCTTTACGCCATTGTCATAGTAGCTGTAGATATCCTTTCCTATGTTTCTGTCCAGCATAGTCTGCTTTAAAATAGCTCCAGGTGCAGTACAAAGTGCATAATCCACCATCTGAAGTGCAATATATTCCTCAGGATTGAGATTAGATTCCATAGCAGTATTATATGCAAGGTATGTATTGTCATTAAGAGGCTCTGATTCTGTTATTGAAAACGCCTTTTTAACTTCTACAACTGCATCAAAAGGCTTCTGAGTCTCTACTTCGGAATCTACTTCGATCCTGTCAAAGTTGCTCAGATAATGCTCATCAATAAATGTAAGTTTCTCCACCATGTCCATATCACCATAGAGGTATATATAGCTGTTTGACGGATGATAATACTGCTTATATGTATTGATATAATCTTCATATGTAAGTTCAGGAATATTCTTTGGATCGCCACCCGACTCATGTCTGTAGGTTGTATCAGGGAATAATGAATTGAAAATCTCTCTTTCCAATACATCATCTGGCGAAGAAAATGCTCCCTTCATCTCGTTGTATACAACACCATTAATAGTCAGATCATCCTCTGCATTCTCCATCTCATAGTGCCAGCCTTCCTGTCTGAAGGTCTTATCACTATTAAGTATGTTAGGATAAAATACCGCATCAAGATATACATGTACAAGATTTTGAAAATCCTTGTCATTGGTACTTGCCACAGGATAAACTGTCTTATCTGGGTAAGTCATAGCATTCAGGAACGTATTAAGTGAACCCTTGGCAAGTTCGATAAATGGATCCTTTACTGGAAATTCCTTTGAACCACACAGAACTGAATGCTCTAATATATGCATTACACCCGTGCTATCCTTTGGAGTAGTTCTAAAGCCTATATAGAACACCTTATTATCGTCATCGTTGTTCATAAGTACAACTCTGGCCCCTGTTTTCTTATGCTTAAGAAGATATCCCTCGCTGTTGAGATCAGCTATCTCCTGCTTATCTATCAGTTCATATGCGCTTAATCTGTCTATATCAATTGTCTTCATCTAATTCCCCGTTGCCGTCTTCCTTTATTATTTATGTCTATATATTATTTAATAAAATGTTTCTGTATTAGTGTATTTATGAAAGTCTGTTTATAGCCATTAATTTACGAAATAGAAAGCATATTTATCTTATATACATGCATCTCTTCAACAAATATTGTGTCTTTCTTATCGTATAGTTCCTGATTGCCTACTATATCCTCAATCTTATAATCATGTCCTGTATAAGCATTCTTTGCTTCATCCCAAACATATAGCCTGAATTTGACCTTCATCTTCTTATAAATCATATAGGCCATATCTTCAGGCTTTATATAAAAAATGTGATTTTCTATAGTAGTATCAGCTGCCACTTCCTTGGTAATATACTGGGAAAGAATGCATTTAAATTTAAATGGTACCTCATCTATATCCAGCAGTTCAGCATAACTGAGTTTTCCTCCAAGATAGAGATTGGTCATATCCTGATACACGTGCTTATAATCTTTTTCTGCCATAAAATGTCTCTCTGATCTTCTTGCACAACAACTATGATTTTCCTTTTGTGCAATAAATTTAGGTGTCTACTTATTCCTCTGGTTCAATATCTTCTATTTTTTTGCCACTTACTCGGACGGCATCTTCGATAGCTTTTTTACTGAATTTACCTTCCAATACCAGTTCCTCAACAGTAACCTTTCTTCCCAGATCCTCTGCCAACTGTCTTGCAGCATCAGCTATCTTATTGACCTTTTCAACCATCTTTTCATCTATCTTACGGTTGTCAGTTTCTTCGCCAATAAGTTCTTCCATAGCATTCATAGCCATCTGAGCCAGTGCAGTTGGTACTTCATCAGGTGTCTCAAGAGCTCCAAGCCTTTCAACTCCCATAGACAGCGCTACATTGCCCTCTCCGATAAGATCCTCAATAAGTACACCCTGTCCAGTGTAAAGCTTTGCCATATCCACGATATCTGGAAGCATAATCTCAATAACTGCATTCTTGGCATCAATATCTCCAGCCATAGCTCCAATATACATGGCAGTTTTTTCGCCTTCGCTTCTTTCCTGAAGTTCAGCCAGGCTCTCCATATACATAGTCAGATAGTCTACCTCATCACCCGTAAGGTACTCATCAAGGTCTACCTTCTCATCAACGCCTATTTTCTTCTCTTTAAGATATTCATATACAAGTCCCAACTGTTCAGGGCCCATTCCTATCTCATCAAACGCTGCTTCTACCTGACCCTTTGATACTACATTGCCCTGTATCTTTGCCAGTTCTTTAATCTCTTCTATTTTCTTTGCAAATAATAATTCCTGATTCATATATTCCCCTACTGAATATGATTATGTGTAAACAAATGGTCCTGACAGTATTCATAATTACCATTACATTTTGAGCAGAATCTAAATTCCATATTAGGATGTGATTCATCTGTCTTACCACAGATAGCGCATTTGTGTTTGGTAACTGCTCTTGCTGACGCTCTTACATTGGCTTTAAACTCTTTTCTGTGAACCTGCTGTGCTCTGGTAATACCTATTCTCTTTCTTCCACAGAAGAAGAAAATCAGGAAATTGAGCAGAGAAGCTATCATAGGGATTGCCTTGAACAGTAATCCTACTAGTCCACCATATGCAATGCTCTGAACACATTCAACAACCATAATAATCGCATATATTATTCCAAGTACCTTAACCTTGATTGGAAGTATAAACATAAGCATAACCTCCATCTCTGGGAAGGTTGCTGCAAATGCCAAAAAAATGGACATACATACATAATAAGTCGTGAAATATGCTCCTATTGGAAGCTGTCCATATCCTAGCGCCAAAAGCACAAAATAAACTATAAATGAGCCTAAAACTGTATAAAGAATACCTGAGAATATATATAAATTATACCTGTAGTCTCCCCATACCATCTCAAGAGTCTTTCCTATGCTGTAGTAGAAATACAGGGAAATAAGCAGGAAAAAGATATTGTCTTTCTCCGGCACATTAACAACCCAGGTGACCAGTCTCCATATCTGCCCTCTTACAATCAGATTAGGCTCCAGTCTCATATAATCCAGAAGTGTCTGGGTAAGTGGCAATAGTTCCAATATATATCCTATTGCAAAACATATAAGCATATACATGGATAAATTGCTTATGGCATATTTACTATATTTCTTTTCTAATCTGTCACCTAAACTCTGTTTCAAAATGACTACCTCTTTACTATTTTCAATATTGCGAAGACTACTGTTATCAGCTTATCTCCGGTATCTGACAAAAACGATTGTACTCTTCGTCGACCTTGATAAATTTCTCTTTATCACCAGTTACTGCATTATCAGGATGAAACTTTGCTGCGTATTTACGGTAAAGCTTCTTGGCCTCCTGCTTGGATTCACACATTGCAAAATATCTGAGATTATAACGTCTTGCAAACTCATGCTGCTTTGCGACCTTCTTCTCTGCTTCACTCATGTATGGATCGTCATGGCCAGCCCCAGTTCCATTACCTGCGCGATTAGCTCCAGCTTCAGCACTTGAATAGCCAGACCCGCTACGCGAATAATTGTTACCAGTTCCATAGCTTGATCCAGTTCCACGCCTGGTGCTATTTGTTCCAGAACCTTGAGAACTGCCTTTGGCAAAACTACTTCCTGCGCCCTGGGAATAATCCTTACTGCTGTCACCGTGATAGCCTCGTCTGTTATAGGCTTCATTATTAAAGCCTGTTTTGGCATAAAAGCGGTCTCTTTCTTCCTTCAGCCTGCGTTCACGCTTGGCCATCTTACTTCCAAAGAGCCAGAAGAATCTAGGATCATGGGCAATTTCCCACATCTCAAATGCATCCTTGATTCCATCACCGTTGAGGTCATCACCATAGTATTCCGAATAAAACTTTCGGTATTCTTCGTATTCACCAGGATTTTCTTCTCTGTATTGCTTAAATGTAACTGACCACCACATACAATAGGACGCATAAACAATCAGATAAACTACACCAAATGCAGGTCCTTCACAGTATGTAATTGCCAGAATACTTACTATCAGATAAGAAAACTCAAAAACCGAGAAGAATTTTCTTGCCAGAAATGACTTAGCAAGAATGATAATTGGTATTACAACCCAAATGACGAATACACCAAGCCTGCTAAAGTCTACAATCTCACCTATCCCCATAAATATCTAAACCTTTTTCATAGATTAAATCAAATTAAATAATCATAAACTATATAAATTCTTTATTTGAAAAGAACTCCCATAAGATTTCTTCCAATAGAAGCACCTACATTGCCACCAAGTTTCTTTCCAAACTTTCCAAAATTAGCGCCAAGAGTATTACCTACCTCGCGACCGATAGTTCCTGTTGCTGTGCTGGCAACATTCTTAGCAGCTTTTTTGTAGGCCTTTGCTGTTGCGCTCTCCTGCTTATTAGGAGTCTTTTTCTTTGACTCCTTCTCATTCGAATCAGCCTTTTCAGCCTTTCCAGGATGATTAGGATTAGGCTTCTTAACCTTGCTGTCTTTTGCCTTTGCTGCAGCAAGCTCTGCCTCAAGTTCTTCAATGCGCTTCTTATCAGCATCCATTTCCTCTGGCACAATATCTTCATCATCTTCTTTAGCAACTGCAACGGCATTGGCTGCGATAGCCTGTTCAACCTTGCTTGTAAGAAGTTCATAAGCAGATTCTCTGTCAATAATGTCCTTAAATCTGCCATACATAGGATTATTCTTTATCATCTGCTCACGAGTCTCATCGTCGATGATTCCCATGAAGCTCTGTGGAGGCAGAATACTTGTCTTCTTTACAATTGTAGGTACCCCCTTCTCATCCAGAACCGATACAAGTGCTTCACCAACACCAAGCTCTGTAAGCACACTGAATGTATCAAACTCAGGATTCTCTCTGAAGGATTCAGCAGCTACTTTTGCACCCTTTAATTCCTTTGGAGTATATGCTCTGAGAGCATGCTGTACCTTATTACCAAGCTGGCCAAGAACTCCATCAGGAATATCCTGTGGATTCTGTGTAATAAAATAAACTCCGATTCCCTTTGAACGAATAAGCTTTACAATCTGTTCAATCTTGGTAAGAAGTGATTTGCTTGCACTGTCGAAAAGCATATGCGCTTCATCAAAGAAAAATACCATCTTAGGCTTATCAAGATCACCTGCTTCTGGCATGTTTTCATAGAGTTCTGAAAGCATCCAGAGCATAAATGTTGAATACATATTAGGATTGTTAATGAGCTTCTGGCAGTCAAGAATATTGATTCTGCCCTTGCCATCGTACTCAGTAACTCTAAGATCATCTATACTGATTGCAGGCTCCATAAAGAAGTCCTCGCCGCCTTCACTTTCCAAAGCCACAATTGATCTGATAATAACATTAAGACTAGCTTCAGTCATATTGCCATACTGGGCTGCATACTCTGAAGTATGCTCAGCTATATAGTTAATCATCGCCTTAAGATCCTTGGTATCCAAAAGCATAAGTCCTTCATCATCAGCGATCTTAAAGATTATTGTAAGAATATCCGACTGTGTCTCATTGAGATTAAGAATTCTTCCAAGGAGAAGTGGTCCCATCTCTGAAATTGTGGTACGCATGTTGATACCCTTCTCTCCATACACATCCCAGAAAGTAGTTGGATATGCATGAAGTGAGAAGCCTTTACTGAACAGATCCAATGCTTCTACTCTCTTGGCAACTGTACCGCTATTCTCACCGGCTTTGCACATGCCTGAAAGATCTCCCTTAACATCTGCCAAAAATACTGGAACACCAGCATCTGAAAATGACTCAGCCATAACCTTAAGTGTAACCGTCTTACCTGTACCAGTTGCTCCCGCAATCATACCATGGCGATTTGCCATCTTAGGATAAATAAATATATCTTCTTCACCCGATTTACCAATCCAAATTTTGTTGTCCTGAAACATGCTATACCTCCTGATATTAGTTGTTCTATCTTACAACATATCGAGACAATTCCCCAATATGTTCCATTTTGCCATCTATAAGTATACCATATATATTGTTAAATGTGCTATTTTTGATAAAAGGATTGATATTTTAAGATTATTTAATATATTATTAGATTAGACTCAGATTTTTTACTAAATTGTACATGCATGATGATTTTATGAGGATTAATTAATGGGAAGCAGTATCATTCTAAAATGTTATGGAAGACTATATAATCCTGCAAACTGGGGCTATTATCCCAACTACCTTGCAAACCGCTTATACTATGTTTGCTCAGGAACAGTTTATTACAAGGATAAAATACAATTAAAGCCTGGCTATATTTATCTATTCAAGTCTGACGCTGACTTTCAGGTTAGTCAGTCTCCTGAAGACCCTATTGATCATGTCTTCTTTGATTTTATCTCTTCCAGTCAGATGATAGATAAAGACTATATTGAGATTGATATCAACAACTATCCCAGATTAAAAGCAATCATTGAAGCGCTAACTGTTGACTACTCTCTCAACAACTATCCTATTCATCTTGCAGAGGCTTATTTTGATATTATTTACTATGAACTCAAGGATTACTTTATAGCCAACAGAAAGTATTCAGAACTTACTACCAAGATTTTCAGGAGCATTATCGAATGTGATCCTGCTGAACTTACAGTTGCTGGAATTGCTGATTCACTTAATATCAATGTTAATCATCTGATTCGTACTTTCAAGAAAGATACAGGTATTACTCCACTTAAGTACATCAGCATGATGAAGTCAGAATTAGCTATTAATTATGCACGTGAGGGATATTCATTGGATGATATCTCAGATATGCTTGGTTATTCAACTGTATCAGCTCTTTCTGTTGCCTTCAAAAATACAACTAACAAGAATCTGTCTGAGTTCAGATAAACCAATCAGGTTTTCATTTTTTAGCTTTGAGTTACTTAATAATTCAATATAATACAACGCAAAACAAAGACCATTTTGAATAGTATTTCAAAATGGCCTTTTCTTTATTGATTTTTTATTTTGCTATAAGTTCTATTTCTTTTATTTATTACTTCTTTTAACTACAACACTTAGTCTATCTTAAGAATCAGTCCAAGTATTCTTGCAGCACATTTGTCCATCTCTTCTCTTGTAATAGCACCCTTCTTCAATGCTTCGAGAAGTCTTTGAGGATAACCGCAGCCCATCTTTACATCATTACCAGCCTTAGCTTCCTTATAATGCTCACCATGTGTCCACCAGTCTGTAGTAACCATTCCTTCATAACCCCATTCACCTTTAAGAATGCCTGTTAAAAGGTCATAGTTCTCAGATGCTCTGTGGCCGTTGATTACATTGTATGATGTCATTATGCTCCATGGATTCGATTCCTTAACTATTATCTCAAAAGCCTTGAGATATATCTCTCTAAGCGCTCTCTCTGAAAGTCTTGAATCAGATTCCATACGGTTTGTCTCTTTATCATTGCATGCAAAATGCTTTGCTGTTGCACCTACATTGGCTGACTGAATACCATTTACCATAGCAGCAGCCATCTTTCCTGCCAGATATGGATCCTCTGAGTAGTACTCAAAGTTTCTACCACAAAGTGGAGATCTGTGAATGTTTACAGCAGGTGTAAGCCATACTGCAATATTGTTCTCCTTAACTTCTTTACCGCCTGCAGCACCTACAGCATATGCTACATCAGGGTTAAATGTACATGCAATAAGTGTTGAACATGGGAACGCTGTTGTACATACACCACATTCAGGATTAATTCTAAGGCCAGCAGGGCCATCGGCTGTCATTACACTAGGTACACCAAACTCAGGAAGATTGCCATATCCAAATGTGTTTGCCACACCTGTATTTGGTGTGCCACTAAGCAGATATGCAACATCTTCATCTGATAACTGTGCTATAAATTCATCAAGTGAAATCTTGCCATCAGCAACATCCTTTAATGGATGAATTCCCTCTGGAACCTGGCTTCCAAAACACTTGAATGGCTTTAATGCTCTCTGTGAAGGAGTATTTCCAGCCAATTCGTTAAATGTCATTGCTTCAAGTTCATCTGCCTTGTAATCATTATCTGGGCCTGTTGGAAGCTCTTCATATTCACCATTGGCAAGTAAACGTCTGCTGAGCGAAGTTGGTGCCATACGAGTGCTAAGTTCCTTAACAATCACATTCTCTGCCAATGTATATTTATACTCAAGCTCTGATGCAGCCGCTACATTGTTGCCTACATAGAAGCAGTAATCTCCTGCTTCAAGTACATAACAAGCCTTCTTAATCTTACCCAGATCATCATATGAAGCCATATCATCTATTACCAGTTCAAGGATCATATTCTGTTCCTGACCAGGCAAAAGCTCTACTGTTTTTGCAAATGCACCAAGTTCTTTCTTGGCTTTACCAAGCACGCCCTGTGGAGCGCCATAGTATATCTGAACTACTTCCTTACCAGCTACATCACCTGTATTCTTAACATTTACAGTGAAAATGATCTTACCATTGCTCTCTGTAGCAGAAACAGTTTTGATATCAAATGTAGTATAAGAAAGACCAAATCCAAATGGATAAATAACCTTCTTTCCAGCTTCTTCAAAGCTTTCGAAATATCTGTAACCTACAAAAATATCTTCTGTATATTCAACATATTCAATTGAGCTGTGGAAAGTATCTGTATATGGATAATCTGTAAGATCTCTTGCAAAAGTATCACATAATTTACCTGAAGGATTACCCTCACCAAACAACAACTCTGCAGTTGCGAGTCCACCTTCGATACCACCCTGCCATGCAAGCATTGCTGCATCAATCATGTCATCTTCCTTGATCCATGACACATCAACCATTCCACCAACATTCATAACAACAATAACATTGGCAAAGTTGAATTTAACAGCATCAATCATGGCTCTTTCATTTGCTGTAAGATAAAAGTCACTTGGATCAAAAATAGCTGTTGCCTTGTGATAAAGATCTAATCCGTAGGGATCAAGACCGTCAGTATTGAGTTTCTCACCGGCAGTTCTATCCCAGCCCTCTCCTGAAAATCTACTGATTGATACAATTGCCGTATCTGTAAATGCTTTTGCACGCTCAATCATCTCAGCTGGAACTTCAGGCTCAATCGTAAGTCCTGGCACTGCACCATTCTTATACTGCTCAGCCATTTTTTCTTTATAGAAATTAACCAATGGCTCAAAAATCTCTGTCTTTGAATCCATTGCTTTAATTCCATCATAGATATTTCTTGTGTAGGAAACTGTTACATCTCCACTTCCACCACCACCTTTTACGTAGTCGATGGTACCTTTACCAAATAATGCAATTTTGCTTCCTTTCTTAAGTGGCAGAATATTATTTGTATTCTTCAAAAGAACCATACCTTCTTTTGCAGCATTTTTAGAGATATTGATATGCTCTGAGCATGCTGTAACTCTTCTTCCATCTTTGCCTAAAGGCAGATTTGGCAAATACTTAACCCTTGTCCATTTTTCCATTTTGAATACCCTCGCTAATTAATATTTGTATACCCGTTTTTATTCAAATCTCTTTAATAATCATATTTTATATTGAAAACCAATTCAACATACATTTATTAAAGATAATAAATTTATCTGCTCATCAGCTGGAAATATAGCTGATACTTCTCATAGCCAATGTCCTTGATTGGTATTAACCTGAAACCTCTGTCCTGATATCTTGTTTTGAATGTATCCTTCCATGATCCCCATTCACGCTCTGTATCATGACCAAGCAGTTCCTCTGGAGACTTACCATAATCAATAAGCACTCTTTCCTCATCAGTAATTCCAGCAAGTGCATATGGGCCATATGAGAATGCTACTGTATCCTCACTTCCTTCAAGCTTGCTGCAATAGATATCCATAGGAAGCGCCCAGCTAATAACATCTCCATTCTTCCAAACTCTGTCAACACTGACAAAGCCGTCCTCTGTTATTACAATAGGAGCGTGTTCACCATTGATAGTAAGTATAGCTTCAGTATGTACCCATTGTGGCTTTCGAAGTTTAATAGTCATCTTCACATCTTCTGTAGTCCTGATATCAAATATCTGTAGTCTGATATCTGGATGATGCTGATAAATTCTGGTCTTCTCATTGATAGCATGACCTGCTGATGATGTACTTGAGCTATGGAAGCTTCCGCTAAGAGAGTCCCTGTGCTGCTCAATAATCAGCTGCTTGCCATTTATATCAAATTCTGCCCTGCTGTCTGCAAATACACCTGTATAGATAACATCATCCTTCTGATAATAGAGAAATCTGTTATGAGCAGCATTAGCCTGTACCAGAGTCCCATGACAGCAGAAGAAGTCACCAAACTTACTTCCCCAGCCCTTTCTGCAGGCAGCATGCATTGGAAGGAAATATGTGATAAGCCCATCTTCAGGATACTCTGGAGTCTGTCCATTGGTATGACCTGTCTGATAATAGCCCTGTGCCATAATTCCGTTGTACAGATTCTGCTCAATATATTCAAGATACTTAGAATCACCGCTCCATCTAAAGAGTATATCTGCCAGTCTCATCATATTATAGACAGTACAATGCTCCTGATTCTTCTCACCAAGTCTGGCTTCCATTGAATGAGGTGGTGTCCATATCTCGCCCATGGTCTGGCCGCCAGTAACGAACGCGCCTCTCTCACTGACAGCAAGGTCCCAGTAATTGATTACAATATCCCTGTATCTCTCATTTCCTGTCTCTTCATATACTCTTGCACATCCAATAATCTCTGGAATAGTTGTATTGGCATGCATATTGGTAAGGGCATCTATATGCTCCAGCAATGGATCAAAAAATGCTCTTCTGTCATACTTAGCTATAAGTTCCTTGTACATATCATCCTTGGTAAACTCATAGAAGTCTGCCCATATTTCAAGCATACCACCAGTCTCATATTCAAGGATTGAATCCATCTCTTCTCTTGTTTTGTCCTTAACAAAATCATAGAACCATACAGAGAATTTCTTAGCGATCTCAAGTGCTTCCTCATTGCCAGTATATCTGTACATATCAAGAAGTCCCATAAAGGTCTTATGTACAGTATAATGTGGTGCCCACACAGCCTTGCCTCTGGCAATCCAATAGAAATACTTCTCTGGAATTGAAGCAGCCCAGAGTCCGCCATTTTCTTTCTGACATATAGCCAGTTCATGTACAATAGCATTGGCTTTGGCAAGAATCTCCTCATCCTTGTACTCAAAATAGCGCATTGCACAGGCACTCAGATAATGACCTAAAAAATGTCCTCTCAGCTGACAGGTTGGATCTTCCCATCCACCATGCTTCATGGCTTTTGCGCCGAAATTCTGTCCTATACCTGCTTCCAGATAAAAATTCTGTAACAAAGCCTTGGAATCAAGTTCCATCAAATAATCACGGTTCAAGTTTTCTTTTTGCAGTAATTCTCCGTCTTTTAATACTACATTTGCATATGCTGCATTAATCATGTCTTATCTCCCTCCAGACAATTAATAAAGATTATTATTTGAACCCTTTTCTCAAGTAGTATTTTAACATTTTTACGATTAGTTCAAAAGCATATAAATACTCTTTTGATTTGTCAAAAATCACCCAGGATTATTGTTCTATGAAGATAAAAAGCCATGATTTATTTATCATGGCTTTTTCGACTAAGTTCGAATCAAAACTGTATAGAATCGAATCAAAAAATATAAGTATTAATTAAAATGTTAAAGCAGAGATGTCTATGAAAAAGAAAATCTATTAAATACTGCAATTTCTCCTTCTTCAGATGACACAAACTCAAAATAAACAGCATGCTTTCCTATAACTGCTGATGTCAGTTCTGCACTACTGATTGTTTCACTGTCTGATGCTGAAATATGAATAGTTGAAACTATTCTACCCATATAAGAATCAACTCTCACATTGATATCAGTATCTTTACAGCAATCCAATACAAGCTCAACTTTCTTTGCTGTATTGCTTCCAAACTGAAGATATCTGAATCCTACAGTTGTTCCATCTGTGATTCCCACAACAGGTGTTGATATAGTATCTGTCTGCTCATACCCTGGCTTAACATATGCTCTCATCCTGCTTCCGTAAATATGGCAGGCATATCCTGCGGATATCCATTTGTAAGCATCCAGTCCATTGATATGTGGCCCCTGTGAGGTCATTTCCACTGGTTTTGAGGAAACTGGTTCACCATTAAGGAAAGTGATATCTCCTATATAGAGATTACCATCTTTGCCCATAGCGACATCCACTGGTTCAAGCATAGCCTGTCTAGAGTACTCATTGGTTCCTGTCTGACGATGATAGAATATATACCACTGACCATTTACTTCCATAATTGAACCGTGATTGTTACCCCACTGATAGGTCATAGTACCACATCCAGCTGCGTCTTTGATTATCTCTCCACCATTGAAGCTTACATCCCCTCCATCATGGAATGGGCCAAAAGGTGAGTCACTAAAGCGATATGACAAAAATCCGTTATTTGGCTCATATACTCCCAACTCAGGAATTGGCTTTTCATAGCGCTTAGAATACAAATATACATATTTACCCATGACTTTTCTTGGACTTGATGCTTCAAAAAAAGCATCAATCAAAGATATATGTCCATCATCCACAGGATTCCATGGACAGGTTGAATGTCCAAGCGGATTTGATACCAAAGTATCCTCCTTAATGGTAGCCATATCTTCTTCCAGTTCTGCTATATAGCAAGGAGCTGCGCAACCTCCCCAGTATGCGTATACCCTGCCATCATCATCTACCAGAACTCCCGGGTCAAATCCCAGTTTGGTCTCAACAGGATTCTCAAAAGGACCCCATGGATTCTTAGAACTTGCTACAACCACCAGGCTTCCCTTGTGTTCCGCAGCATACATGTAATATGTATCACCCTTCTTAACCACATCTGGTGCATATAATATAGAATCATAATGCGTCTCATATGCCACACCATGGTATGTCCAGTCTGTAAGATCATCTACAGGAGCTGACCATACCACATAATTGCGACCACAATACTCTGTAATGGCTATATCATGCGAACCATATACATATACTCGCTTTTCACCATTGTGTTCAAATACTCTTGGTTCTCCATCCGGCACATGCTCCCAAAGTGGCATATATGGATTAGCGCCTTTAATAAAATCTTTCATGCTGTACCCCTTTATCAAAAAAAGCCTTGAACACAATGTTCAAGGCTTATATCGTGCGGAAAAAGGGACTTGAACCCTCACTCTCTGGGAGAACATGATCCTTAGTCATGCCTGTCTGCCAATTCCAGCATTTCCGCATTTTCGCTTATCGCTCTCGCGACTGCAAAAGTTATATTAGCACCATATATATTATTCGTCAACACTTATTTATAAATTTTTTTAATTTTCTCAAAATTCAGTACAATATTGCTAGTCATTCATTTGCTTTGTTAAGAGTATACTAATAAAATCATTGACATAACCCTTAAAACACATTAGAATACATATTGCTTGCAGAAATGGCGGAATTGGCAGACGCGCACGGTTCAGGTCCGTGTGGTAGCAATACCATGAGGGTTCAAGTCCCTTTTTCTGCATCAAAAAAGGTAAAGTCTTTCGACTTTATTTTTTTTATTTTATTAAATTAATTATCATATATATATTGATAGTCCTTTGTGTAAATGCTATAATCACTAGCACGCGAAGGTATTATCATATTCGGTAGGCGGTTCCCTCAATCAGAGGGTTATGTTATAAATATCTACTACCCTCTGTTCGAAAGAAAGGAGGGATTTACTTATGGTTAGCTATTCTGAATTAATACAATTCTGTATATTGATTGTAGCAATAATAAGCCTAGTATATAAATTATCGCATAAAAAATAATCGCCCCATCCAACTGTTGCGATTATTTTTTGTAACATCTTGGGCAACCGTCTATCGGTAATGCCTTTGCTATATTATCATATTATAATTAAAAAAAGTCAACCATATTCGACATACCATATAAGCAAAATGACTATCTGCTTTCAATTAAATCCACGATATAGTCCTCTTCTTTGTCCTTTATCTTAACCTCTGCCCCCTTCTTGCCAAAGATCATATCGCAGATACACTCCTTGCTGTATGGCTTCCAAACTGGCATCTGGCTTCCATCAGCATCAAGTCCATTAGGATCACCTGTCTTAATAAAGTTTGACCAGTAATTACACATCTGTCTTGCCAGGTCATAGTGCTTGCCAACAAATGGTCTCCAGCATTTTGCAAGTGTCTCAAAGAAGAACCAAAGTTCAACACTGTGGAAAGTACCAGGGTTATCCTCTCCAGGAATTTCTGCATCAAAGTTATAGTAATAAAGAGGAAGGTCTATTCCATTTTCCTTTCTTTCAAGAGCAAGCTTCTTGATTCCCCACTCGATTGGACTAATCTTTCCATATTTCGGTGTATCCTCTAAGAATTCGTCTGTGGTATTACCAGCCATTATTGCTACTGGTAACGCTGTTCCATTTACGATAGCTTCATATGGATCGCCTTTACAGAAGGTGTTATCCTGTACCGTCATAAATCTCTTTGCCATTCCAGCTGGCGAGAAATCATTGCCGCAGTACTCCGCATACTTGTCCCTTACATAAAATGCGTCCAGTTCTCTTGCTTCTTCAAGTGTTTTTACTCCCAATACCTCAAAGAACTCCTCACCCTTCTTTGCAGCAATATCAAGAGGACAGGCTGATGAAAGTCCCCCCTTCATATTAATAAATCTGATAATTCCGGACTGAATAATTGCTCTGCTGAACAGACCCTTATTACCTTCATATGCAATCTGGCTAAGTACACTTCCACCACCTGCTGACTGACCAGCTATAGTTACAGTATCAGGATCACCACCAAAGTTAGCTATATTCTTCTTTACCCACTGCAAGCCATACTGCTGATCAAGATTACCAAAGTTAGCTGGGAAATCAGGCTGTTCTTTTATTATCTGAGGATGTGTCATGAATCCCATGGCCGCTACTCTGTAATTAACAGTTACTACAACCACTCCTCTTCTGGCTACACGCTCTCCATCGAACTCCATCTCTGATGGATAGCCCCACTGAAGTCCACCACCAAAGAACCAGACTACTACAGGCAACTTCTCATCTGTCTTTTTTGCAGGAGTCCATACATTAAGGTATAAACAGTCCTCGCTCATCTCTATGTCCGGATCCACATGCCATTCCTTACAGTAAATATCCGTTCCCACTGCAGGCTGATCCTGAATTGATATAGGCGCAAATCTATAACACTCTTTTATGCCTTCCCACTTCTGTGCTGGCTGTGGTGCTCTCCACCTGTTCTTCCCAACAGGAGGTGCTGCAAATGGAATTCCCTTAAATGCTGTAATTCTTGGATCTGCTGCTTCAATACCCCTGACTGTACCATACTCTGTTTCTGCTATTCTTATCATTTTCTCTTCCCCATTTACTTTTTATTATGAAATATCCAGTTACAATATGCTGATATAATCCATCAGATTCTTATTTAATGAACTCAATTGATTTTAAGCTTGCCGAACCATATCCAGTATACTTTACATATATATCATGAACCCCATCAGCTAACTTAACATCTGTTTCATATCTTTCCCATACATTTGCATTAGGAACATCCTTAACTGTTGCAATCACTTCTCCATCAAGGCCATCTATAATCTCAAAGTCTCCACCCATATATCCGCGGACTGTAATAGCCATCTTCTTAACACCCTTACAGTCAAATGACTTAAAGCCAGCAGTAGTATTATGATTCATTCCACCGATATAGCCTGGATTCTCATCTCCATCACGACCATCCTGCATAATTCTTGGCTGACCAGGATTAACATATAATGATGGCTCATCATTGAACAGATGACATGCAATATATGCTGGATATTCACCCTCTCCTGCCAGAGGTCCACCATTAAGGCCACAACTACTCATAGGAACCTGGCTAATACTTCCATCTGGATTGAAGCTGATCTTCTCAGCACAGCCCTGTCTGCTATACCAGGTTGAATTGGTCTGTCTATGATAGAATATGTACCATTCTCCATTAATCTCAACTATACTTCCATGGTTGTTGCCGCCATAAGCCATGATTCTGTCAGCTTTCTTATAGGAATCTATACCAACATCAGTATTACTTACTATTACACCACCATACTGGAATCCCTTGCTAGGCTCCTTACTATATGCATAGCAGAGTTCATGCATCCATGTTGAAGAATAAACCAGGTAATATATATCATTATGCTTTCTGATAGAAGGAGCCTCAAAGAATGTATGTGTGCCATATCCTGTTCCCTCTCCGTATTCGCACCCCGGTGCCACAAATACTGGCTCTTCGATGATGGTAAGCATGTCCTTATCAAGCACAGTACACATTGCACCATGTCTTGACTTATCACCTCTGCCACAGAAGCCTGTATATAAATATGTCTTATCACCCTCAGTAAGTACACCCGGATCAAACTGTGGCTCATCGCCTTCTCTCTCTCCCAGCTTAGTTCCATCTTCGTAATGAACATATCCATAGAACTCATACTGACCAGCTGGTGTATCACATACTGCTACTGATACAACAGGTACGTGGTCGAGCACATAAAAGAGATAATAACGTCCATCTGGCCCGATTGTAACATCAGGTGCATATAAGCACATCTTTCCTTCTTTATTGAGTGGATCAGCTGTCTTAGGATAAATCACGCCTTCGTATCTCCAGTTGCCAAGATCATCCACTGGAGCAGAGTAGCAAACATAATCTCCTAAACAGAATACATGTCCATTGTAAAAATCATGTGATCCATATACATATACTCTTCCATCAAATACATATGGCTCTCCATCCGGAATATATTCCCAGGATGGTAAATAAGGGTTTAATGCCTGTTTTTTCAAATTTCAAACCTCCAATATTAATAAGTTAATGCTTATGCCAACAAGCAAATCCTAATAAGTAAATAATTATGTCAGCCAGCTAAGTAAAACGATTCACATTAATATAATTATACAAAAAAAATGAGAAGTGATTCAACCACATCACTTCTCAATTATTGCTAACTTCTTTTTAATTTTAATCAAATTTTGTCTTAATTACTATTTCTTCAGGCCCCAGATTCCAAAGTTCTTATTTTCTTCATCCAGCATCCAGTAGTAACCATCATCTCCCTCGTCGGTTTCATGATTGTTCTCATTGCCCTTTATCCATACAGGCTTTTTATTAGTAGTACTAACCTTATTCTCTGTATATGCAAATGTTCCTGCATTGGCTTTAGCATACCAGTCATAGATAACACCATCGGATTTGGCTGTCATTATATATACATCACCATCGTAATATCCATTTTTAAAATTACCTATTACGTTAGCAATGGTCTCATCAAAGCTAATATCTTCATACTGCAGAGAATAGTGCTCCTGGCCTGAACCATTTGGAAGATCATTTTTCCATTCACCATTGTACTGATGTTCAAGTATGCCTTCATACTTACCATCTTTGCCTATTCCATCAATATATATTCTAAGCCACATACCATTACCATCTCTAAGGCCTTTGGTCCATTCCCCATAATAATATGTGTTATCAGCATATACTGCCAGTCCTTTACCATTAGGCAACTGATTGGCATCCAGTTCGCCATAGTAATAATAATCATTGCTTCCTGCAAGATCATTGGTAAACATTCTCACACGTTCCAGTCTGATAAGGTCTGCTACTGCATCCAGCTGGTAATTATCCCAATATCCTGCAAGTTCTGCCAGCTGACTGTCATTGTTCTTGACCTGCTTGAGATTGGACCTGGTATATTTTTCAGGAAGGCTGATTGTCTTGATTACCGAAGCAGTCTTACTGTCTGAAGTATCATCAGTTGCTGACTCATCAACAGCATTTCCAACACTGGATTCTTTTGCTGATATATCAGTTATTGCCAGTTCATCAGCCCCAACAGTATCTGCAACTGTCTCGTCCAGTTCTACCGTCTCTGTTTTAGGAAGCACTTCTATCATACTTGAGGTTTTTGCCCTACTACTAAAAAGTAAAAATATGGCAATTATTGCTAATATTATGATTAATGCAATACCTGCTATCGCTATTACCTTGTCCTGCTTGTTCATACTTAGAAATAACTCCTTTATAAATGTATCTCTATTATAAATTATCATTTATTAGTTGCATATGATGAAATATTTAAGTTTTTATTAATCTTGACACCATCTGATGCTCATAATATGATATGTAACGTGTAATGTATGTAGCGTATGTTATATGCATTGTATATTATAAATGCATCGGGATGTGGCTCAGGTGGTAGAGCGCTACTTTAGGGAAGTAGAGGTCGCGTGTTCAAGTCACGTCATTCCGATTCAAAAAAGCTATGATTACTGATATTTTCAGTCATCATAGCTTTAATTATTACTATCTTCTGTTTCAATCACAATTATCTGTCATTGAATTTATCATAATTCTTATCAATATAATCCGCGAAGCTGTGAACTTCCATCATGCCTCTTGCTTCTTCCATCTGCTTTTGGTATTCCACAGCTCTAACAGTATCTCCTACATAGCTATATGCATAATTATAAAATGCCGCTTCTCTGTACTGAGCAAGACCCAGAGCAAGTGAAGTATACTTATCCTCTTTCCTGTCGCTATGTGCCTTATAATCAGCTACATCCTCTACAATATCAAATGGAGCAGTATTCTCTATACCATATAACAAGGTACTGTTTAACATCTCTTCCCCGGTATGGGCAGCTTCTATCTGATCTTCCACGTCCTGACTCTTAACATAAATCAAAACAGAAAAGAAAAACACAATAGCCATTATCACAAGGAGTACAGTAGATGCCTTTCCCCAGAAATCTCTTCTTTTCTTCTGACCGCTGCTCTCGATATCTGTATCAGTTATATTAACATTAACATTCTCATTATTCTTCATAAGGCCAGTTCTCCATCAACATAGTAGTTCTTTGAATATCAGAAAGTTCATCAAACTCTTGCATCTGCTCATCAGAGAGTTTAAATGTAGCCTGAATAAGTACCTTTGTCTGATCCAGACATGCACTTACACAATTAATGTGTCCCTCATTCTTTGCAGACGCTTCGATTTCCTTTGTAGCATAACTCTTCATCATGCTATAACAGCTTACTATTGATTCACAATAATTCTCACTGTCCCTGAATCCATACTTTACATTGTTTTCAAGATAATCTTCATATGATATCTCTGCGAGATATCCAGCCAGGAATTCATAATTCTCACATACATTATATACATTCAGACAATCCGAAAATTCTGGAACCCTGTTAATATGGTTGACACCATACCACTCCTTAAGCGCAATATAATCATTGCTCTTCTCAAGTTCTTCATACTGCGCTCTATAGCTCTCAATCTTAGCCTGAACTTTTCTAATCTGACGTTTTTCTCTTAACGAACTATTACCACTCATAAGGATAATAACAATACTTGCAATCAGCAGAACAAGACTAATTAAAAGCTTAATAAGAACACCTGTAGTCTTTCTTGTTCGGTCTATAACAGCACTCTGTGTCCCCTTAAAAGCCTCGCTGTATCTTTCCATATCCTCGCGGTGCTCTTTAAAAAATGGATTTTCAGCTCCGCAGCTAGGACAAATCTTATCTTCAATTTGCAGTGAATAACCGCAACTTTTACATTTCATCATTTTTTAATCAATACCTCATGCGAATCACAATAATCAGATACCTTCACTGGGTCTGCAGAACCATAATCAGTAAGGCATTCTGCCTGCAGTTCCTTCAATGAATCCTCAGATATTCCCAACTGTTTCATCTGTCTTTGAACTTCATCCTCGACAAACTTATAGTCTTCCTGCGGCATAGTTGTCTTCTTATAATCACCATTGTAGTAATAGAGAAGATTGAACATTATATTGTGATATACCAGATCATCCAGTTTCTGATCTCTTTCATAGCAGTCAAGCCAAAAACGCATATCATATATCTGGCCCACCATAAATCCATGTTCCCAGCTGTTAAATGCGCCATAATCTTTATTAGCTGCAAGCTCTGCATAATATGCAACCAGCCCCTCTATATCTCCAGTCTCATACATACTGTCAAGGTCGGCCATATGCTCATCATTCCATTTTGCAGCCTCAAGCGGATCATCCTCGTATAAACCCAGACTGTCATAATGCGCAGTAGCCCTCGCTGTCGTGATTGAATTATAAATATTGAAGAGAAAAACTCCAACAAGTAGTAAAACAGCAACAACCACTATTGTAATAATTACAATCTTACTGCTCTTTTTGGCCTCATCCTTAATGGCATCAATCTGTTCATCATCAACCTGTGCAAGATCAGACTTAATATCCTGCATCTTCTGCATATATTTTTCTTCTGCACCAAGTGGATTAATATAGCCACAGAAAGGACATGCTGCTGCATGTGCGTCATATTCTGCGCCACAGTTATCACATATTACAATATCTTTAGACGAATCTTCGATATCTGTATTGCTTTCAAATACCTGTTCTTCTGTCATCCTTAACTCCACAAATCAGTTGGATATATTCCACTGTCCTTCATTCCCTTAATAGCTGCACTTACAAGAGGCTTATCCTCCTTGTATGTTACACCATGCCATACATCTGCAGTTGGCAGCATCTTGGCAGTAGCCTTGCCTTCCTGAAGAAGTTCATCTACTACAAATGGAAGGAAATACTCTCCCTTCAGTGTATTTGCAGGTAGTTTTTCATCCAAAAACACCTTAAATCTGCTCTCGAGTTCATCAAGTATTGAACGCGAAAAGCCCCACATATTCATGGATACATAGCTTTCTTTTGGAAGCTTAACCCAGCTTTCACCTGCATCCTCTGTATACTCAGCATCTTCGCCATGCTTCTCAATTCTTGTTCTCTCATTGATAGTAACAAGATTACTGTCATCATCAACTACACATACTCCTCTGGCAACAGAACCATTTTCTGTAAGTGTATTATGAAGTTCATAACCGACAAATGCATATCTGTACTTATCATCATCCTCTGTACTCTGTAAGAAAGCACTGATTTTC
This sequence comes from Lachnospiraceae bacterium UBA1712, assembly GCA_002317175.1. Lineage (GTDB taxonomy): Bacteria > Bacillota > Clostridia > Lachnospirales > Lachnospiraceae > Colinaster. The sequence continues at coordinate 53,651 of DCJA01000017.1, forward strand.
TCAAATGCTCCTCTTCCATAAAAATCATCTGCATTGATTACCGCAAATGGTCCAGGAATGGCATCCTTGGCACATAATACAGCGTGACCAGTACCAAATGGCTTCTCTCTTCCTTCTGGAACAGAATACCCCTCAGGAAGCTTGTCTAATTCCTGATATACATATTCTACATCTATATATTTTGCTATCTTCTCACCAATAGCAGCCTTAAAATCAGCCTCAATAGCATGCTTAATTATAAATACAACCTTGCCAAATCCTGCCTGGATTGCATCATAGATACTGAAGTCGATAATGATATCTCCCTGCTCATCTATCTTGTCTATCTGCTTGAGACCGCCGTATCTTGATCCCATGCCTGCTGCCATAATAACTAATGTTGGCTTTACACTCATCTTATAAACCTATCCTTCTCTATTAATATCCATGAACATTCATGGCATCTGTAACATCATCCATTGTAGCAAAGAACACCTTATGCTCTTCGTATTTCTCCAGAAGTCTTACCTTAAGATATACCCAAATAGTATTATCATCATATACTATCCTATGGAGACATTTACCAATGGTATGATAGTCATTAATCTCATCAAAGGTCTTGTACACCTTATTAAGATCATCCGGATAAATAATATGGGAGCAGTCTATATTCTCCCTGTACTTTCTATCTCTTCCACCCATACTTTCATAGAAGCTGTCTGAAGCTCTAATAATCTCAAGTTCATTATTATCGCCTCTGTTAAAAAGCATATATGAGTGATGCATCTCTAATAAAGGCTCACAATCAGACTCTACCGACTCATACCATTCATCTGGGTTGAGTACTGTTTCCTCAAAAGGTTTGATTGTCTCTATACTTGAGCTTACTTCATGTTCAGAAATATACTTAATGAAATCTTCTGTAGGCATAGGTTTTGCATAATAGAAGCCCTGAACCATAGTACAGCCTAGGCTTTTAAGATGATTAACCTGTTCTATAGTCTCAACACCCTCCACAATGGACGGAATACCCAGCCACTTGGCCATATGAATAACTGATGTAAGAATCTTCTTACTCTTTACATCATTTTCTGATTTGCCCAAGAATTTAAGATCAATCTTCAGCCCATCAACAGGACAATCCTTCAGAACATTAAGTCCGGAATATCCGCTTCCAAAATCATCCATGTCGATTTCCATACCATGCTCATGTATCTTATCCATAATCGCAAGCATCTGCTGCATGCTTTCTGTATAGGCACTTTCCGTAAATTCCAGCTTAAGCATCTTTGGATTAATCGCATATTTTTTAACCAGTCCTGTAATAATCTCAACCAGTTTAGGATTATAAAGATCTACCCTTGATACATTGACACTAATTGGCGGAACCATAATTCCCCTAGCCAAATTCTCACTGATGAATCTGCAGGTTTCTTCCCATACATACTCATCCAGTTTCATGATAAAACCATTGTTTTCAAAGATAGGAATAAACTTTGCTGGAGATATCATACCCAGACTAGGACTTATCCATCTTACCAGTGCCTCAGCACCTATTACCTGCTCATTGTCCAGGCTGTGCTTTGGCTGATAATAGATTACAAATTCTTTATTCTTAAGAGCAGCATTCATCTTGGTTGTAATCTCAATCTCATCAACCGCTCTCTTTCTCATCTCAGTGTCAAAATAGGCAATATGATTCATATAATTGCCCTTAATTGACTTAAGTGCAAGATTGGCACGTTCACACATACTTGAGATAGGAACATCAGCCTCATTGGCAACATATACGCCAAATGACAGTAACAGATCCACGCTGAGTCTCTGACTTAAGAACCTTACGTTATCCTCAATTGTTCTAATGTATCCTTCTACTTCATTCTTCGAATAAGGACACATGAACACAAAAAGATCAGCATGAATTCTTGCAACAAGACTATATGGCACTTCCTGAAAAATATTAACGAGACTGTCGCCAATATTCTTAAGTACTCTGTCTCCTTCTACAAGACCATACATATCATTAATCATCGTAAGTCTGTTAACATCAAGCTCAACAATGCAAAACTCTGTATTAGGCTGTTCCTCAAGATACTTTCTTGCCTGTATGAAAAAATATTCTTTTGTGTAAACTCTTGTTAGTGTGTCGTAATATTTTGATTCAACACCGCTAGTATCCATATATGTGCTCCCTCATAATGATAAGATAATCACTATTCCATTCTACAGAGCAGTAGACTCTGAACGAATTAATGGTGGAATAATCTGACTCCGTTACATACCATAGCCATACCATACTTGTCAGCGCACTCGATGACAAGGTCATCTCTTACTGAACCGCCTGGCTGAACAATGTACTTAACACCGCTCTTCTTTGCTCTCTCTATATTGTCTGAGAATGGGAAGAATGCATCTGATCCAAGTGCTGCTCCATCCATCTGTGCAAGCCATGCATCCTTTTCTTCTCTTGTAAATACTTCAGGCTTAACCTTGAATACCTTCTGCCATGCACCCTCTGCAAGTACATCCATGTATTCGTCACCAATATAATTGTCTATAGCATTGTCTCTGTTTGCTCTTCCAAGTCCATCCACGAACTGAAGTTCAAGCACCTTTGGACACTGTCTGAGTAACCAGTTGTCAGCCTTCTGTCCAGCAAGTCTTGTACAATGTACACGTGACTGCTGTCCGGCACCAATACCAATTGCCTGTCCATCCTTTACATAGCAAACTGAGTTAGACTGTGTATACTTAAGTGTAATGAGCGCAATCTTAAGATCAATTTTTGCGCTGTCTGGAATCTCTTTGTTCTGTGTAACAACATTTTCAAGAAGAGAATCATCTATCTTGATCTCATTTCTTCCCTGCTCAAATGTGATACCAAATACATCCTTATGCTCAACTGGCTCTGGCTTGTAAGAAGGATCAATCTTGATTACTGCATAATTGCCATTCTTCTTTGCTTTAAGAATCTCAAGTGCTTCAGGTTCATAACCTGGTGCGATAACACCATCAGAAACCTCTCTCTTAATAAGCTTTGCTGTATCAACATCACATGTATCAGAAAGGGCAATGAAATCACCAAAAGAACTCATTCTGTCAGCGCCTCTTGCTCTTGCATAAGCGCATGCAAGTGGGCTTAATTCACCAAGATCATCTACCCAGTAAATCTTTGCAAGAACATCGCTAAGTGGAAGTCCTACTGCCGCACCAGCTGGTGATACATGCTTAAATGATGTAGCAGCTGGAAGTCCTGTTGCTTCCTTTAATTCCTTTACAAGCTGCCATCCGTTGAATGCATCAAGGAAGTTGATATATCCTGGACGACCATTGAGAACTTCGATAGGAAGCTCTGAATCATTTTTCATAAAAATCTTTGCTGGCTTCTGATTAGGGTTACAGCCATACTTTAATTCGAATTCTTTCATTGTTTTTGTTCCTTATAGTTTTATTTCAGCTAAGTCAGCTGATTATTGTATTAGATATTTGTATTAAATATTTGTATTAGATGTATATCTGTTACTTGTTCTTGTTGATAATTCTTGTATCATATTTGCCTGTTTCGATATCAATATATCTGACAAAAAGAGATACCTTATTATCCTCATTAAGATTACTCCAGAGCATATCTGTAAATTCATCAATATCCTTATCAATTACAACCCACTTTGGTTCGCCTTCAAAGCTTGGAAGTGGATTTCCATCCTGCATATATGTGTGGATAAAATGTCCCTCACCAGCAACTGGATTTGAATAAGAATATGTGTAACGATTGCAGGCATCCGGGTTACCATTATTGCTCTTCAAAATGCTCATAGAGTAGTTATATTCACCATTCTCAATCTCCATAACGCCTGAAATTCTAGGAGTATAGTTTGGTGCATCATGCTCATACTTTCTGCTTCTTAAGGATTCCTCAAATGTCTTTCCTTCACTCATTCCATCGTATACTGTATCAGTCTGATCACCATTAGTAACGATTGTGCAGTTACCAAGTACTCTTACAGGGCGATAAATGATAAGCTCTGGTGCTACTAAAAGAGTATTGACATCATAAGCTTCTGTTCTAATTCCTTCGTCTTCTACAGAGAAAATTCTATTTCGGCTACTAGCACTTCTTCCCATGATAAAGTATGCTGTTACTGCGTACTTACCATCAGCTGATTTACCAATTACGATACCTCTTCCTGGGTACGCATTAGCAGAAAGTTCTGTTGCAAGATTCTTTAATTCCATTGTGTTTCTCCTTTTTATCTGATTTTCCTGAGAGTCTCCTCAATCGCCTTAGGTGTCGTGATGTGCATCTGTCCAGGACCTGCTGTGATCATGACATAATTGACATCGTTCATCTGAAGTCTTCTTAAGTAACCGTCAAGAGATACCTCTTTATATCTGTACTCACCCATATACTGAAATCTGTCAGTATAGATAAGATAAGCTGCCTGATTATTATTTACAAACATATCCTCGCCATCAAGCAGAGTGTATGTTGTAAGTCTGTCCATAAACTGAATAATGGTTGCATCAAGGACATGAAGCATGGCAATATACTGCTCAACCTTTGCCTTATCTCCCTCAGAATTTGCCTTAGGAATATAGCTTTTGCTAAGAAGATTTGATATATATATCAGTTCAGGCATATTGAGTCCTTTGATTGCCTCAAAGTACTTTTCAACACTCTTTCCATTATCCAAAGGAATTTTGTCAAGTTCTTCTCTTCTTTCCTTTGACAGACTGTAAGGATCCTTAAAGTTATGGATTGGCATTGGATTAAATGCTACCGGAACCTTTCCATCAGCACGCTTATCCATTTCCTCCTTCATCTGAGGGCTCATGAGCATTGTAATCTTTGTAAGGTCATAGCCAAATACCTTCTGCAGCCATGGAATAGTGACACCCATAGCAATATTAGGATGAGCTGGATTGAAGTCAATATACATTACTCCAAGATGAGATGCTATCGCACATATTGACTCAAAGCTGTTAAGAGAGTCATTGGGTTCAATCTTAGCAAGCGGATAAACACCATCAAGGATTTCAAAATCATTGACCTTTACGAATTCCTTTGCATACTCCAAAGAAGAAAACACAAAGAGTTCCCTACCATACTCATCTACTTCCTTTACATAAGGATAGCTGTATCCTCTAACCATATTGGCCTGTACAGTTGATAAAAGAATATACATAGTATTGCTGGTAAATTCTTTAACAATATTTATGGCCATTTCTTCACTTATTTCATTTGTATTCCCCATATACTTCTCCTGTTATAAAAGATAAAAAAGTTATTAAACCACAATATGCCTCCCAGCTTCAGGATATATAACCATCGCTGCGAAGTCTCTGTTTTTCCTGTTCAACCTCAAGCTTGAACTCTCTGGCTGACATTCGTGTGGCACCCTCACCATATATAATCATTTGTTCCAGACGATCGCTCGTCGCCACCATTATATCACATTTTTTAGACATTTGATGTACTGTTTTTTCTATATACTGATCAGCCGTCTCTGCCTCTTTGGTATATACCACGTAAATATTGTGTATCTTTGATACCGAACCAGTATTGCCTTTTACCTTATATGCATCATATACGAGAATCAGCGTATAGCCTTTGCTACCCTGATAATCACAGCAAATATCTATCAGCGCATCTCTTGCACTGTCTATATTGACCTTGGCCAGTTCGGCAAGTTCGGGCCATGCAAATATTATATTATAGCCATCTACCAGCAGATATTTATCCTTGCGTTCTAATGGCTTGTAGACATATTCCTTCTGAGTTTTCTCTGTTTTCTGTAGCTTCTTCTCATAACCAATATATCTGTAAGGAGTAAGTTCTTCCTTGCTCTTATGATATGTAGTCTGATATATCTGTTCTATTTCCTCTAAGGAAATGGTCATTTCACTCTGTCTGAAAGCCGATACCTTCTGATTAGGAGTAATGGCAACATCATCATATTCCTTGACCATATCCACGCCCAGCAGCTTTGCAAGTCTGTCACTGCAGTCAATATGTGCCTGCCGCTTCACCTCATACCATGGCACCAGATAGCCTGCACCATGAGCGCAAAAGACAGATGCGGAAGGATTGTCCAGATCATCATCCGGATTATAACCGCTATTCTCTATTACTTCCAAAGCATTGTGACAAGGTCTGTAGCCAGCAACCTCATAACTAAAGCTTCCAAGTCCCCTGCTATAGCTATTAAGTTCTCTTCCATAATTGTACATGGTTGCTACAGGCGCATTACCCGTAATAATGCTCATATCTCCATCAGGCATCGGAGCCTCAAAGCTGCCCTCTGCCTTCTGAATATCTGACATTGCACGTCCCACCATATCGGTAGGGACACTCATTGTAAAATCAATATATGGTTCAAGCAGGATGCTGTCACAGCTCATAAGCCCCTGTCTTACTGCTCTATAAGTAGCCTGTCTGAAATCTCCCCCTTCTGTATGCTTGGCATGGGCTCTTCCACCAATGACAGTGATTCTCACATCCGTAAGTTCTGAACCAGTCAAAACCCCAAGATGCTTTTTTTCTTCAAGATGAGTCAGTATCAGTCTCTGCCAGTTAAGTTCAAGATCATCCACTGATACATCTGCCTGGCATATAATGCCACTCCCCGCCGGCAAAGGTTCCATAAAAAGATGAACCTCCGAATAATGTCGTAATGGCTCGTAATGCCCCACGCCTTCAACCTTAGCTGAAATGGTTTCCTTATATACGATACTGCCTTCTCCAACAGAGATAAGCCTGTCAAATCTGTCCTTATATATACGCTTGAGAATATCTGTCTGAACATCTCCCATAACACTGATATGAATTTCTTTAAGAGTTTCATTCCAGCTCACATTCAGCTCTGGGATCTCATCAGAAAGCATACAAAGATTCTTGTAGCATATGCTTATATCTTCCTTTTCATCTGGAAGCACTCTATAAGTCAGAACAGGAAGTAACAAAGGCTTTATTGCTTCTGTAATCTCGCCTATCCCATCGCCTGCCCTATAGTTATCAAGTCCTGTTACAACGCAGATCTGTCCTGCATTAACTTCATTAACATTCTCGTAGCCTGAGCCATTGTATATTCTTATCTGATTAATCTTCTCATCAGCAATCCTGTCCTTAACCCTAAGTCTACCACCTGTAACCTTCATATGGGTAAGTCTTTGGCCGTCATCGTCACGGCTAATCTTATATACTCTAGCGCCAAAAGATTCCTGATAGCTTTTATTGGCACAAATACTACTCATAAGCTGAAGTAGTCTCTCTACTCCGTCCAGATACAGGGCCGATCCAAAAATAAGAGGAAACAGCTTTCTTTGCGCAAATGCATTGCGAATAGAATCAGCCTTAATATCACCTGTATTCAGATATTCATCCATCAATGCTTCATCACACATTGACAGCTCATCAGTAATGTCCTCTGGAATATCACCAAACTCATCACTCGTAACAAAAGAAAAATCCACAATATCAGAAGAAAGCTTCTGCTTTAAGCTTTCCGAAATTGCAGATTTGTCTACTCCTGGCATGTCTGTCTTATTGACAAACACTATTACAGGAATCCCATATGTATTTAATAATTTCCATAAAGTCAGAGTATGCCCCTGAATTCTGTCAGCTGCTTCCACAAGAAGAACTGCAACATCTATAACCTGGAGAGTTCTCTCCATTTCGGCAGAAAAATCCACATGTCCTGGAGTATCCAATAATGTTATGTCAACCTCATTAAAACTAACACCTGCCTGCTTTGAGAAGACTGTAATACCACGTTCTCGTTCTATAGCGAAATCATCCAAAAGGCTGTCCTTGTGATCCACTCTTCCAAGGACACGACGTTTTCCGCAGGTATATAGTATTGCCTCAGCCAGGGTCGTCTTACCCGAATCAACATGGGCAACAAGACCAGCGACAAGATTTTTCTTCAAATATTCACTCCATTTCAAGCAATAAATCAACTAGAGTCCCAGAAGCTTGGTAGCAATCTGGAAATATATCAAAAGTGAAATAGCATCTACAATAGTTGTAATGAATGGAGAAGCCATTACAGCCGGGTCAAAGCCAAGCTTCTTTGCAAACATTGGAAGTGTACAGCCTACCACCTTGGCGATAAGTACTACACAAACCAGCGTAAAGCATACAACAAGTGCTACCATCAGTCCCACCTTGTCCAGAAGCATCAGCTTAGCAAAATTGCACACTGCCAAAGTCAGGCCACAAAGAGCAGCTACTCTTATCTCCTTAAAAACAACCTTAAACATATCTGCAAACTCAATCTCATCCAGAGAAAGTCCACGGATAATAGTAACAGAAGCCTGTCCACCTGCATTTCCGCCAGTGTCCATAAGCATCGGAATAAATGCTGTTAGAATAACATATACGCTAAGCGCATCCTCAAAAGAGGAAATGATCTTTCCAGTAAAGGTTGCTGATATCATCAACAATAAAAGCCATGGAATACGCTTTTTAAAAGTCTCAATTACGCCAGTACGCATATATGACTTATCTGTTGGAAGGATAGCGGCCATCTTTTCAATATCCTCTGTGGCCTCTTTTTCCATGATATCCACAACGTCATCGACGGTGATAATACCAACCAGTCGTGATTCATTGTCCACAACAGGCATGGCAGTAAAGTCGTATTTTTGGAATGTTCTTGCTACTTCTTCCTGATCATCCAGTGTATTGATGGAGATAATGTTCTCATGCATTATGTCCCCAATTAGTTCATCAGGATCAGTCAAAAGCAAATATCTTAATGCAACAGTACCAATCAGTTTACGTCTGCTGTCTAATACGTAACAGATATTAATAGTCTCACTGTCCACTCCTACCTGTCTTATGCGGGCAATGGCCTGCTCAACAGTAAGATTTTCCTTCAGGTCAACGTACTCCACTGTCATAATAGATCCAGCGGAATCCTCTGGATATCTTAACAGATGATTAATATCTCTTCTTGTCTCAGGGCTGGCAAGCGCCAAAAGACGCTTAACAACATTGGCCGGCATCTCTTCTAAAAGGTCTGTCGCATCATCGGCCATCAGGTTATCAATAATGCCCGCTGCATCCTTATCAGAAAGGGATGAAATTATATACTGCTGATTCTCCACATCCAGATAAGAGAAAACATCTGCAGCCATATCCTTTGGAAGTATTCTAAACAGCTTCAGCTGTTCTCCTTCTTCCAAATCCTCAAACACAGCCGCAATATCTGCTTCATTCAGTTCAGCAATGGTCTGGCGAAGCGTAGTGTACTGCTTATTTTCCAACAAATCACGTACTTTGTCTAATTCAAATAATTCTTCCATATTGGTTCTCCTTTGTACTAGTCTTCATGCTACTTCGCCCAGGTATAGGACTATCAGAATTATTCTGTTTATTTGTCATGAAAACCACCACCTTTCGAACCACTATAATTAGCTTTATTTAGTCCAGATGTATTATTACATCCGGCCTTTTCATAATACTTTATAGTTAGATTAGTGTCAATTTATTAATGGATAGCCCAGACATTATTAATACGTTTTATGGCAGCATTTATTAATGAATTCTTGGGCATTGTTTAAGATTTTGTGAATATTCTTTATCTTCCTATTTATATTTGGTATAATACGGACTTGTAGTGTGGAATTATTTTGCATGCTAAGGCAGTGATATCTCATGCAGATATCATGGGAGGTTTTTTATGAATTATTCAAAACAGGGAATTCAAAAGAAGAAAAAAAGCATACGTTCCTTCAGCAAAAAACTAGGAAAAAAGTTTACTTTATATTTTGTAAGATTTCTTATTGTTGCAATACTGGCTGGAGCTATTCTTGGAGCCAGCGCAGGAATTGGTGTATTTAAAGGTATTATAGATACTTCACCAGAGATTACTAACATCGATGTAAGTCCTACTGGTTTTTCAACTTTTATCTATAACAAAGAAGGTAAGCAGACTGCTAAGCTTGTTGCTACTGATTCCAATCGTATTCCAGTCACCATGGATCAGATTCCTGAGGATCTGGCTCATGCATTTGTAGCAATTGAGGATGAGCGTTTCTACAGCCATAACGGAATCGATATCAAGGGTATCATTCGTGCCGGTGTTGAAGCAGTTAAGACCAAATTCAAAACTGGTCAGGGTGCTTCTACTATCACTCAGCAGTTGCTTAAAAATAATGTATTCAAGAGCTGGACTGAAGAAGACAGTATTGTAGATAAGGTTACCAGAAAGATTCAGGAGCAGTATCTCGCCATAGAGCTTGAAAAGGTAATGGACAAGGATAAGATTCTTGAGAACTATATGAACACCATTAACCTGGGACAGAATACGCTTGGTGTTCAGGCCGCTTCACTTAGATACTTTAACAAGGATGTTTCAGACCTTACTGTTTCTGAATGTGCTGTTATAGCAGCTATCACTCAGAATCCAAGCCGTTACAATCCTATCTCTCATCCTGAGAAGAATGCTGAGCGTCGTGCAAAGGTACTCAGAAATATGAGGGATCAGGGCTATATTACAGAAACAGAATACAATGAGGCTGTTAATGATGATGTATACTCCCGTATTCAGTCATACAACCTGGTTGTAGATGATAATTCGGTTAATTCTTACTTCGATGACGCTGTAACTGAAGCAGTTTACAATGATTTGCTTGAGGCTGGCTATGATGAACAGCAGGCATATACACTGTTATATACAGGTGGTCTGCAGATTTTCTCTACTCAGGATCCTGCAATTCAGCAGATATGCGATGATCTTACAAGCAATGAAGCCAACTATCCTGCTGGCACAAAATGGTATCTGAGATATGCACTTACAATCGAGAAAGCTAATGGCGATCTTGAAAACCACAGTTCAGAAATGTTTAAGTCATATTTCAAGGAATCAAATAATAAGTTCAATATGCTCTACTCTTCTCAGGATGCAGCATATGAAGCTATAGAAGAATACAAAGCCCATGTAATGTCTGAGGGTGATGAAGAAGTTGCTGAAACCATCAACCTTACGCCTCAGCCACAGATCAGCTTAACAATTTCTGATCAGCATACCGGCGAAGTACTTGCCATGATTGGTGGACGAGGAGAAAAGACTGCTTCAAGAACTCTCAACAGAGCTACATCAACAGTAAGACAGCCAGGTTCTACTTTCAAGGTTCTTTCTACATTTGCACCAGCTCTTGACAGCGCAGGTCTTACTCTTGCAACTGTTCAGAATGATGCACCTTTTACATATGAAAGTGGTACTCCAGTTTCCAACTGGTATACAACAGGCTATCGTGGAATAAGCTCTCTCCGTATGGGTATTATTCAGAGTATGAATATCGTAACTGTTAAAACCCTTACTCAGATTACTCCACAACTTGGTTTTGATTATCTTCTTAACTTTGGATTTACTACTCTTGAAACTGGTCGTGTTATTAACGGAAAGGTATATTCAGATATTCAACAGGCTCTTGCTCTTGGTGGTATTACCAATGGTGTAAAGAATATTGAATTAAATGCCGCATATGCTTCTATCGCAAATGGTGGTGTTTATATCGAACCTAAGCTATATACCAAGGTTCTTGATCACTCTGGCAATGTTATTCTTGATAATACTGGTTCAAATACAAGACAGGTACTTCAGCCTACTACAGCCTGGTTGCTTATCTCAGCCATGAAGGATGTAGTTACAAGCGGTACTGGTACCAAGTGTCGTCTCGACAATGTTACAGCAGCTGGTAAGACCGGTACTACTTCAGATAACAAGGACGTATGGTTTGCAGGATTCACTGGATATTACACCTGTACAACCTGGACTGGTTACGATAACAACGAAAAGATGAATGATGAAGAGCATAACTTTGCCAAGGTTCTTTGGAAGATGGTTATGAGTCGTGTTCATGAAGGATATGAAAACAAAGAGATAATGCAGACCCCTAGCGGAATCACATCTGCTACTGTTTGCTCAAGATCAGGTAAACTTCCTATTCCAGGCTTATGTGATGCTACTCTTACATCAGAATACTTCGCAGAAGGTACTGTTCCTACAGAAAGCTGTGATGTTCATTATGCAGGTACTATATGTGCATATGATAATCTTCCAGCCTGCGAGAACTGTCCATTTAAGGTAGATGGTGTCTTTGAACTTCCTCTTCCAGAGGATCCAAAGGTTGCTGCAGGTGCTGGTACAATTACAGCTGATGGAACTGTAGTAAATGCTGCTACAACTTCAACTGCAACAGTCGGTGAGGATGGCACAAGAAGATGTTCTCATGATGCTCTATTCTTTGCAAATCCTGATGCTGAAGCAATTGTTCAACAGCAGCAATGGGCATTAGAAGCTGCTGGTCAGGCTGCTGCATTAAGTGCTGCTCCTGTAGAAGAAACAACGGATGTTCCAGTTGAGGACTAGAAATCAAGAAGGATCTAGTTTCTTTGATAATAATGTAGAACACATAGTGAACTATAATACAAAAAGGATCTGGTTAATCAACCAGATCCTTTTCTATTTAGATATGTAAATTGCTTCCTAATAATGCTTTATTGCTTAGGCCATATAATCCCTAGGATAGCTATTTGTCAGGTTTTATTCCTCAGCAGCTTCTTCCCCAGTAGTTTCCTGGGCAACCTCCTTCACCTCTTCAACTTCTTCAAAGCTCTCAACCTTAGCTCCACACTTAGGACAGAATGTACTGTCTTTTGCCATTGCCTCTCCACATGCAGGACACTTCTTAACTCCCTGTGTAGATGAAAGCTTAGCATTTAATGCATCAATCTTAGCAAGTACTGCAGCTATCTCGCTCATCTTTTCGCCATAAGCAGCTGATTCCTTGTGATCTTCATAATATGCCTTACCAAGGTCTTTATACAACTTGCCAAGGCTGGCTTCTGCTGTTCCGATCTGAGCCTTAATTGCAGCTACTCCTGAGATTTCTTTTGTCTTGTCTGCAACTGCCTTTGCTCCTGTTCCTAATGTAGCTCCTAAATCTTCAAAAAATTTCATCTTTATTATCCTCCTGATTAATAGACTGTTTTAATTGTTCAAAAAGGTGTAAACTTTGCAAAAACACCTTATGAAATGAGTATATCACTCATCTTACAAAAATGAACACTTATACGGTAAGAGGTAAATATATCCATTCAAGTGGTAAAATCATGACACTAAAATATAAAAGCTACATGATTATATACCTGAAAATGGCCACAAAATGTATTGTAGCACCAGCTATTACAAACAGGTGAAATACAGAGTGAATAAAGCGTTTTGTACGGCCTCTTAGATATACAAACGCGCCAACAGTATATACTATTCCGCCCAGTACTATTAGTAACAGACAGGTAAACCCAAGAACATCGTACAATGGCTTAAGACCAAGAATAAGAATCCATCCTATTCCTATATAGCATATCATGGAAAATCTGTCATAATGCTCCAAATCAATAGCAGTAAACACAGTTGCAAGAATACACAAAGCCCATACAAGGGTATTAAGAGTCCACGCCCATATAGGGTGCGAAGGTCTTACTGCACACAGCAGAATCGGCATATAGGTACCGGCTATCATAAAATATATAAAGCAATGATTAAGTATCTGTAGTACCTTTTTGCCCATGTTTGGTGCCAGTCCATGATATACCGCTGATATAGTAAATGATGTAACCATTGATATGCAGTAAACAGAGGAAGCTACGCCTTCCCAAATATCTTTATTTAATACTGAAAATACAATACACAAAATCAGACCAATAAAAGAAAAAGAAGCTCCCACAATAGCTGTGGTCATGTTAAATATCTCTTCTCCCTTGGTATAATCTGGCAAATCTCTGTATTTAAGTCTAATTCTCTTCTTGCTCATACACTAATCCTTACATTTATATTTCAGTAGCAGTTCTTTAGTATTATTTCCATAGTATTGTTATTAAGAATTACTAGTTTAGTACTGCTTATTCTTAAGCCTATTCTCAAACTCAAACTTCATTAGTGGCTTGTCATATGCATAACCCTGAATATCATAACATCCCATAGACTTCAATTCATCTATCTGCTCGTATTTTTCAACACCTTCTGCAATTACGCGTATATTCAGATCTTCTGTCATCTTTATGATATTTCTAAGAAGTGTTTTCTCCTGCTCATTAGCATAATCAACAAACACCTTATCAATCTTTATGACATCAAACTTCACATCTTTAAGAAGCTTAATCGAAGAACTACCTGTTCCAAAATCATCAATTGCAACTGACAATCCATAACCCTGTAGCGCCTTTACTACTCCAACAAGATACGACATAGGAAATTCATCCAAGGTCTCTGTAATCTCAATCTGAATCAGTTCCTTAGGTATTCTGTGCTTCTCAACAACTTTGGAAATAGCTTCTGCCAATATAGGATTGCCCAGATTCTTTCTGGAAAAATTAACAGAAACAGGTACTGGTTCAAAACCGGCTTCCATCCACATCTTTATATCCATACATACTCTCTCAAGAATGTAGAAATCAAGATCACACACACTTCCATTCCTTTCCATAACTGGTACAAAATCCATAGGAGGAATAAGTGTATCTTCTTTTCTCCATCTCGCAAGTGCTTCGGCTCCACACATTGTATTAGTTCTAGAATCGATCTTTGGCTGATAGAATGGTTCAAATTCATCATTTTGCAAAGCCAGTCTTGCATTCTCTTCCAGAATACGAACACCTTCGAGTTCTTTCACCAGTTCTTCATCCAGGAATACATATGGCTTATGTGCTACATTCTTGGCATATACTACTGCTGTAGCGGTATTACTAATTATCTGTCCTGCAGCAATATTCTTCTTGTCAATCTCGTATCCACCGGCAATTGCTGCAATACTAATGCTTTCCTTTTTTCCGCAAAACTCTATTTCGATTGGTACCGCCTGAAGCAATTTCAGAAATTCATCCCTACGTGCTTTTTTTACTAATGCAACATAGAAATTACCACCAAGCCTGCCAACTATTTCGTCCTTATTAAGATAATCCCTTATATATTGACCATAACTACGGATGACCTCATCGCCAACCTGCTTGCCATATTTATTATTGATATTGCTCATACGCACAATATCAAAATAATAAGCATCATAATCAGTTATATCAGCATGGTGAATTATTCTGTCTACCTCATAAAGATATCCATAAGTATTTGGTAATCCTGAATTAAGATCAGTATTGGCTGCTTTACTTAATTCCTCATTCTGATCCATTAATGCAAACCAGAACAATGTTACCGAAGCAATCCAGCTGGCCAAATTTAAAAATGAAAATCCAGGAATTATAAACTGAATAATAGCAGCAACCACAGGCATTATACAGAATATAAATACAGACCACCAAATCATCCTGTTCAGTAGTTTCCTGTGCTGAATTACAAATGTAAAAATCAGTGCCAGGTTAATCAAAGGCAGTATATAGCCAATGACATTCAGGCTTCCTCTCTGATAATGGTTGGAAGAATCAAAATAATATAACCATCTTCCAAACTGTGCAACAATTATCAAAGTCATCTGAACTGAAGGAATAACAAATCCAAGAAGTAGTCTCTTAGGGAGTTTATCGAACTTACCACCCTCCATAAACAGTGCTGTAAGATAATTTGTAAGCAGAAACATATTGGCTGCTGTAATCATATACAGCAGGAAATTAGTTATTCTAAGAATCCAAAGTGCTTTATCTCCTGCAACTCCTTCATACATATATGAAAATGCATCAGATATCATCAGCACAGCAATGATAAACTGAATCTTCAACAATGTACTTTTCTTTCTAAATGAATGAAATCTAATAATCATTACAAAGAAAGCAAGCATAAGAGAAAATGATCCACAGGCCAGCAAAATATGAACTTGATATCTAGCTAGAAAATCCAGCATCTGTTAACCTCCAATTAACTCACTCCCACTTATTTTCATTATACCCTAATAAGGGGAGAAATCTCTATAAAAAAAACGCGAAATTAATCGCGTTTTTAATCTTACTGCATTTGTTAATATAGAGGATAATCATCCCCATTAATAACTGCTTTTGCCTGTTTTCCCCTAAAGCCGGTATCCTTTTCAACAATACCAAATCCAAGAGGCGATGAGGCATTAATAATCAAATCAAGTGATGACTCCTGTGTCTTAAGATGAGAAACCTTATCCAATGAGCCAAAACCAATAACAGAATCACCTTCACCAATCATATTAACCTTGGTGTGTGATATATCCAGATCAAGCTCACCGTTTCTACAGCCCAGCAGATACAGTTTCTGTCCGTTAAGTTTTATTTTATATTCACCAGAATATAATCTGACTTTACCAACACTATCATTGATACTACCTACACCACATACTTCAGTACCACTACCTTCAATAGCAAAATTAAAGTTATGGATATCTACGTTGATATTTCCATCAAAGCCGCCAACAACAACACCCTTATTAACTCTAAAGTCAGCTACAAATATAATATCCTTAATATTCACATTGATATCTCCTTTAAAGGAGCCAATACCTATTGCTTCAATCGCTGCAACATTAAGCTTAAAGCCACCTGAAAGAACTGTTATTTCAGAATTAGTACCAATAACTCCTCCACCAATTCCGGTACATATCTCTCCATCCACACTGATATTGATTAAGCCAGATCCGTTGAATATCATCTGTCCAAATTCACTTTCTGAATTTGCACCAATACCATAACAGTTATGCCCCTTGGCATATATATCAAGATTACCTGGTCCTTTGATAGTTAATGAACTGCCCTCTGGAACATGAATACCCTTGGCATTAAACCTGTTAACTCCCTCCAAATAGAGGACAAGATTCGAGTTCTCTCCAATATCGATACAAGGCTCATCATCAACTGAATTAAGACATACATTGCTTAGCGTCATACGGCAATCAACATTATCTTTAATTCTAACGACCATATCTGCAGTATATTCAGCATTACCCATCAGCTTAACTCTTTCAGCTGACACATTGATCTTGGAATAATCTTCCATCGCAAGATGCACAACAGACAAATCTCCCTCAGTTGAAGCCGTATATATCATACGCTGGTTGCCTGTAACCTTCAGATTCTCATCTATAATAATCTTCTTTATATCTTCTGCGATTGAATCAATTGCCTCGTATTCTGGTCTTGCTGTAAAGAAGCCCTGAATCATATCAACACCAAGCCTGATTACAGTTTTTAATTCGCTTTCAGTCTCAACACCCTCTGCAAGTATCTGCATATCATTTTCACGTGCAAACGATATGATACTATTAACAAAGAACTGCTTCTTTGCATTTCTATCAATACCAGTAATAAGTAGTCTGTCTAATTTGACTACCTGAGGCATATATCTTAGCAGACTATTTGTATTTGAACAGCCACTGCCATAATCGTCTATTGCAAGGTTGAAACCATCCTTATCTCTTCTAAGATTTATGAGAGAAAGCGCTTCATCATCAATCTCTCTCTGCTCAGTAATCTCAATCACCATTCTTTCAAACAGTTCACCATACTTTTCCCTTAGCAGATTATAATCTCCATCCTTTAGCATATATCCAGGAATTGAATTGATAAAAATTCTTCTGTTTTCTGGTATACAGTTTGTCTTTAATACTTTCTCCAACACATTAAAGAAGGTATATTTCTCAATATCATACAGACGTTTACTATGCTCTGCATACTTAAGTATTTTTAACGGTGAAATAGGTGTATCTGTTTTGGATCTCATAAGAGATTCATAGGCTACAATTTCTCCATCTTTTGCAGATACAATTGGCTGTAAAGCATAGTTGAACAGATTGTTGTCCAAAATATCCTTAACAAGCATTTCCTCCTGTGTATCAAACTCCTGATCATCTGAAACACTGTCTGTCTTTCTACGATCTTCTTTTTCAGTCTGCTTTGCATAGAGAGCATCGTTTACCAGTTCCTCTGAACTAGTCTTATCATCATTATCAATAAAATATCTACCCAGATTAACCTTGAGAGAATAATCCCTGTTAGCAAATTCGTATGCGCTTCCAATACCATCTGTTAACTCATCAACAAACTGACTGATACGCTCATCCTCTGGACCGTTGCACTCAATGGCTACCGCAAATTCATCACTGCCCAGATGTCCGATAAAATCTCTGCCCTTCAGACATGACTTGATAACTCTTGATAAAGTCTTGATTGCAAGGTTGCCTTCAGTATAGCCATAGGCCATATTGATATTGCTTAATCTGTCAACATCAGTTGCAATAAGACAAATAACACTGTTATCTTTTGCCACTGACTTTCTGAAAGTATCCAGCTCATCAATAAAGCCACGATAGTTAAAGAGTCCAGTCATATCATCCCAGATGTCTTCGCTCTTGAGCAGTTTCTTGTTCTCATACATCTTTTTATCAGCTACAGTAAGACATACATTACCATCATCTCCTGCATTATGTCTGACAATACCATAAGATATTCTGAGTTCATTCTTTATTAAGTCTGAGTTGATGTCCTCAAATATACACTTCAATCCCGCTTCATCAACACTCCTGCTTATAACTACAAACTCATCTCCACCGAATCTGTACATAATACAGCCCTTAGGCAACTTATCCTTAACAGTATCAGCAATGGTCACCAGTACTTCATCTCCTCTGTCATGACCATACTTATCATTAATAAGTTTGAAATTATCTACATCGATAAGTACTATATAGTAATCTTTATCAGCTAAGTCAGCCATATCGAAATTAAGATTGTGTCTAAGAAGAAGCTGGGTCAGATTATCTTTTTTATAAGTCTGAACTACAAAATAATAATAGAATACAGCTAACACAACACAATAGATATTATTAGCCTGAGAAGCCTGTGAGAAAACAGACATCACAAATACAGCAACTATCAACAGATGAATTGCTGCATAAGAAAAAATGCGATCAGCTTTTGTCTTAATTAATGCTTTGGAAATAATATAGACTAGAACTACAACACTGCTTCGTGCAAGCAGTTCAATTATCAGAACTGAATTCTCAAGTATGGAATTAACACTAAAGCTTTTGAACTCATATGAATTACTAATCAAAATAAGAACAGAACAGACTATAATTGCTATCTGAAAATTAATTCTGATATTTTTTGAAAATGCGCGATCCTTATATACAAAATAAAGTGTAGTAAGCGCAAGAAGCATACCTATCCAGTTAAACCCCAAAAGAATGTTTAGCATAGTTTTAAAAACCCCTAATAATAATTATTTATATACTCCCCACAGTACAAAAAATTTAACATATCTATTTTATACTATTAACGCTCACTACTCAATACATCAAATCCGATTCTGCAAAAACGGACCTAATTATTAACAAATTAGCTATTAATAATGTGTATATCGGTCATTGCGACCTGATCTCCTGTAAGTACCATATATACTTTATCAATATCTTCAGGAAGAATAATCGTATCATAAAGTTCTATTCCTGCATCACTAGTTCTAATGCTAATGGTATTATCATTTCGTTCGAGAGTGACACAACAATCTACTCCTGCTTTATTCTGTTCCTTCCAGTTTTTCCAATTCTTAAAAGCTGTTGTCATATTTACAACTCTGTCATTATTGACATCGCTGTCCTCACTCCAGCTTTCACCATCCAGTCTCACAAGAGCATACTCTCTATAATTTACACCATTGATTTTTTTATCATCAGAAGAATACAACACTACAAATGGACAATGCCAGATCAATCGTGCTGTAGGAAGACTCATAGAGTGGAATCTAATCTCATGCTTTCCTGTAACCTCAATAGCCTGAGAATTATTGACTCTCCATGCTGCGACCTCAAAATTAGGAATATCCCCTTCTGGTCCAATTGCATAAGATACCTCTTCAGCGATACGTGGAATCTCATCTCTATTTATAATAGTTTCAGTATCCTTCTCAATTGACTCTATTTCAACATCGCAGTTCTCACCAGTGATGGCAGCATAGGAGTATCTTATACTATCCTCGAGAGCCACAATGTATTCAAACTCCTGATATTTATTCTTCATCCTTATTCTGAGATGATCCTTAAATTTAGCAAGTTCATATACCACATCCATACCTTCATTGCAGGATGTTGCAAAAGCCTTAGGATTAATCATGATAACAGGACTGCGGGTTTCCTTATATTTTCTTATTACTCCCTCAGTCACCTTACCATCTGCTCTGATTGTTATATTCTCTGTATAATGCATTTCCTTAATCTGATTTTCTTTTACATGAATCTTTGAATCAAATGAATCATATATGATTAAGCTTGGCATAGAATATAAACTTTTATTCTTATCGCGTGTCTTAAAATGAAGCTTTATAGTAAGTGGGATTGAGATAATCCACCAGCCCTCTGTAAAATCAGAAAGATAGTCCTCAAATCTGAATTCAGATTGTATATCCACATTGGCAGCATCTATTTTTTCCCTCATTGAATACTCAAAATCCTGATCAATGAGTGTGATCATATGCTTGGCAAACTCGGGATCAAACTGAGTTCCGCTACCAATAACCATCTGCTCTCTTACCTGCTGTTGAGGAATTATATCACGATAACTACGCTTCGATGTCATTGCATCATATGCATCTGCTACAGCAATAATTCTAGCCAGAACAGGTATATCGCTGCCTTTTAATCCATCAGGATAACCTCTGCCGTCAAAACGTTCATGATGATGGTGCGCACCAACTCTAAGATATGGTAATCTGTCAATCTTGGTTAATATCTGCATACCATATACCGGATGCTGCTTAATCTGATTATATTCTTCTTCTGTAAGTTTCCCCTCTTTATTGATAATGGAATTATCTATTCCTATCTTACCTACATCATGAAGCATTCCGGCAAAATATACTTTCTCACATTCTTCTTCTGAAAGGCCTGCCATCTGAGCTATTTTTTTAGAATATTTAGCTACTCTTAATGAATGTCCGTGAGTATACCCGTCCTTAGCATCTATAGCTCCTGCGAGAGCTTCCGCTGTCTGAACAAACAACTCCTTCATCTCATCAGCATGCTCCTGAAGTAGCTGTGCCTCTTCCATCATCTTCTGCTGTTTAATCAGATCGTTAACATTTTGTATAGCAAAAACTACTGTAATAGCATTACCTTCATCATCTCTTTCAGATACAATAATACTGGTCCTAAGCCACTCCTTATTACCTATCCCCTTTCCATCAGCAAAACAGCTATTTGTATTCTTTAACCTGTCCTGAATCGTAAAGTAATTGTACAGGCTCTCCATAGCACTTATATCGTCTTCTAAAAACATTGCTCTGGGAAGCTTGCCGAGACATTCCTTGGCGCTAGTAAACTGCGAGCAGAACTCCGACACCTCTTTTGGAGCTTTTATCTCCTTAAATGTATCATTTATCAGATCCACGCTGTACATAATGTTATATATATCCGAAAGAGCCAGTATTGTTTTCATATTATTGGCAATCTCTTTGTTGGAATGATTGAGTGCATCATTAATCTCGCTTATCGCATCAGACATCTCATAAGCCTTCTGTCTGTCCAGACACACCTCAATATACATAACCCATGCACCTATTGTAATACCAGCCAGCAGATAAGAGCCGCCAAATACTATCTGCAAAAAAGCACATATAATTGATGGAGAAAGTGCAAATAAGCATTTAACAGCAGCCACTTTTTCTCTGTCTTTAATGATATGGTAGATAATACTAATGATAATAAACAGGTAATATAGATATGATATCAGAGCCTGTAATACGAATATTGAACCTCTATGATAATGTGAAGCCTCATCAATATAATATAACCAGCCTGTCCATCTGTTAATGATACATATTGGAATAATAGCTATTGCCGGCAATGAACTCAGTCTAATCTTATAAGTATTATCTATTAATTTGCTATTAATCTGACGCAATGCAAATACAAACCAATACATACTTGTAAAGGTCATTAATACAACAGACAATGCATATATCCAGAAAACCAGTTCACAGTTCCACTCAACCAGTTCAAGTTCAACCATTCTAACTGGTATATTAACAAGCAGAAACAATATCAAAGCTACAACAAATCTCATAAAGAAATTCATATTGTTCTTCTTCAAATATACACATTTATATCCTAATAAAAGGCCCATAACAGCCAGTAAATATTCAACAGTCATTAATTGTGCTACATTAATTCCCATATAAATACCCTCACATAAGCATAAAAACAGTAATTATACTTATTTTAGCTCAAAAACAAATCCATAATAAGTATTTCAAAATACAAAAAAAGCGTGAAAAATCACGCTTTACAGACTTATAATATTATAAATAAAGCAACCTTTCATTGAGTATTCAGCAAAAAACAAGAAATCTATAGTTCTTTAAAAAGAACTATCAAAACATAGATTTTTCGTCCACTTACTCCATAATCTCATTGCCTATCACTACTCTTCCAGATACCAAAAAAGTCAACAAACATTAATGTTTGCTGACTCCTTGATACACAACAGCTGATAACGGGAATCGGACCCGTGACCTCCGCACTACCAATGCGACGCACTACCTACTGTGCTATATCAGCCTATAACAAATCGGTGAGCTTTTGCTCACCGACTTATCTTATCAAATACATGTTTTTCTGTCAATGAATATGACCATTTATTACTCTAAATCATCATCTTTATCCAGGTCTTGAATATCATCCTCTAAATCAGTTCCCTCAACCAATTCTTCATATTCGTCATCAACCTTCTGAATATCGTCTTTAGTCTCTGATTTATACTTCTTTAATTTGCGCTTTTTATGTTTCTTTGTTTTATCTTCTTCCGTTTCCACAGTCTGCAGACCAAGAGA
Organism: Lachnospiraceae bacterium UBA1712; assembly: GCA_002317175.1. Lineage (GTDB taxonomy): Bacteria > Bacillota > Clostridia > Lachnospirales > Lachnospiraceae > Colinaster. Next base: position 76,435 of record DCJA01000017.1, read on the forward strand.
AGCCATATAATCTGCTGCATCATCTGGTACATCATCAAGATTCTCACTACCAGTATCAACATCAAGTGGCTGTTTCTTAAACATAATGTCATAGATAACAGGAATAATAAACAAGGTCATCAGAGTAGCATATGCAAGACCACCTGCAATAACAAGTGCCATACCTTTACCCATCTGTGAGCCCATATCCTTACCAGTAATCAGGTAGGACTCGGCAAGAATAGTTGTAAGAGCTGTCATGAGAATAGGTCTCATACGTGTCTTACCAGTTGCAATAAGAGCATTTTTTCTATCCATTCCTGCTTTTCTCAACTGGTTTACATAATCCACGAACACAATACCATTGTTTACAACAGTACCCATAAGTACTACAAATCCCATCATACTAAGAGCAGAAAGATTCTCTCCTGTAAGAATAAGACTGAACAAGCCACCTGTAAAAGCAAGTGGAATTGTAAACAATACAATAAACGGACTAAGTAAGCTTTGGAACTGAGCTACCATTACTAGGTAAATAAAAGCGGCACCAAGTAATACAACAAGCCCCATCTGCTTTACCATTTCCATTACAGTATCATACTCTCCACCCATCTCAAGTGTACAATTGCCTGGAAGTTCCAACTTTTCCAGTTCTGGCTTAAGTTCTCTTGAAAGAAGCGTTGTATTATATCCTTCTGCTACTGATGCAGATACAGTAATATATCTTGACTGATTTTTTCTGTTAATTGAAGACACACCATCTCGTATAACTTCCTCCGCAAACTCTGAAAGCTTGTGTTCTTCTGTTATTGTATCACCATCTTCATCAACAACTTCAATGGTAAATTCCCTGTCCATAAGATTCTCTTTATTAAGAGGTTCAAGTTCATTGACAATAGTAATCTGCATATCTATATCATCAATGGTAACCTTAACAGAATCTGCAGAAGTTGTAAGCTTTGTAGCTATATCCTGATATATCTGTGCAACACTAAGCCCAAGACTCATAGCCGTGTTCTTGTTTATTGCCAGATGAATCACCTTATCAGCATCTTCCTGACCATTAGTAACATCTTCAAAGCCTTCTATAGCATTGACCTTTTCCATTACCAGTTCACTAGCATCCAGCATCTCCTGGATATCTGTACCATAGATGTTGATACTCAGTCCTGATCCAAACAGCTGAGACATCTCTCCCATGGCTGACTTAACCTCAAAGGATACTCCATCAATATCGCCGACTTTTGCGCACATATCATCTGTCATCTGCTTAATCTCATCAGAACCAGCATCTGGATTCTCTGTTAATATCATAAATGAATAGGATCTGAAGTTCTCTGAACCAGAGCCCATACCTGTGATGAGCTGATTACCATTTCCATCAAGTATAGCTACACTTCCTACCCCTTCAACTGAAAGAGCTAAATCCATAGCCTGATCAACTATCTTATAGCACTCATCTCTGTTAAGACCTTCATTTTCAATTGTAAGTGTTGCCTCGATCTGATTAGCCGACATTTCAGGAATCATTACAATTCCCATCTTCACTATTGCAGCTATAGATATTGCTAAGAGTGCTACAGCCAACAATAACGGAACCGCCTTAAACTTAAGGCAGAATGAAAGCAGCTTTTCATATATATCCAATACCCTATCAAAAAACGGATGTTCCTTAGGCTTTGCGTTCTTCAGGATAGTTGAACCTGCGGCTGGAACTACAGTCATAGCGATAAGCAACGAAGCCAGAAGTGTAAATATAATAGCCATGCACATTGGCATCATAAGTTCACTAACAATCCCCGTAGTATAGACCATAGGGAAAAATACACAAATAGAAGTAATAGTTGAAGCAATAATAGCTCCAGCAACCTGCTTTGTACCCTGAACTGCCGCACGTGGTGCCTCTATGCCTCTTACACGCAATCGATATATATTCTCAATAACTACAACCGAGTTATCAACCAGCATACCAATACCAAGTGCCAATCCTGATAATGAAAGCATATTGAGGGATATCTTTGCAAAATACATACAAATCAGGGCAATAAGAACCGACAATGGAATACTAATTGCTACTACTATTGTTGGCTTTGCATCCTTAAGGAAAATTGCAAGGATAACAATAGCTAAAATAGAACCAAGTACCATTGACTGAAGTACACTCTTTACAATCAGATTGATATAATCACCCTGATCCATCTGAATTGAAATATTCAATCCAGGATATTCTTCTTTGAGTTCTTTGATACGCTCCTTACAAAGCTTACTAACTTCATTGGTACCACTTGTACTACTCTTAAACACTGAAAGAATAACCGCCTGATTACCATCAAGTCTTACATAACTGTCCTTTGAATTATCTATAACTGTAATATTAGCAACATCACAAAGCTTTACATCACCAATATCTTTTATATTACAGAGTACAGACTGTTCCAGCTCATCTATTGAGCTAAAATTGTCACCCACTTCTACTAACCATGAGTTATCAAATTCATCATCTACATAACCTGCCGGCATCGCAAAGTTCTGTGCATAAATCAATGATGCAAGAGTTTGTAAAGTTAACAGATCATCTGCATTGGCCTTCTTAAGTGCTTCAGCCTTCTGTTTCTCATACTGCTTTACCGAATCGTTATACTGTTCCCAACCGTCTTTTAACTGTTTTTCACCATCTCTAAGGGATTTCCAACCCTCTGTTATCTGCTTCTGGCCACTATCAAGTTGAGATTCAGCAGCATCCAGTTGTGCCTCAGCAGCAGCTATCTGCGCCTCAGCGCTACCAAATTTGGATGAAGCCTCCATCTTACCTACTTCTATATCGGTATAGCTTATGCCATTTTCCTTTAAAGCTTCTTCTGCCATATCCAATGCAGCTTTATTGAGTTCAACATCCATTTCTAAACTGCTCTTAGTTGCAAGCAAAGTTATTCCCGTAACTATTTCGGTCATAGCTGCTTCATCAAGCGTAATAGATTGAGTTCCAGAATCTGATATAGCTTCATTAAAAGAAATAATTGTTTCATCAAAAGCAGTTTTTGCATCACTGTATTTACTAGAAGCATCCAATGCTTTTATTTTTTCAACATTCAGTTTTCCATCCAGATTATTTGCAACTGTATGATAATTTGTTAAATCTATAGCACTAATAGTATCGTCCAGCTGACTATCACTTATTGAATTTCTATAGCTATATATTTTGGATACTTCCGCTATATCGCTTTGCGAAAAACTACTGTTAATCTTTATTAGCTTCTGATAATCTATCGATAAGTTGTCTATCTGTGCATTAATAGTATCCAAAGCAGCCTGCTGTACCGTCAATTCAGCCCTGTATGTTTCAACCGCTTCAAGCGCTTCACTTCCAGTTGCCAACTTATTAAAGGTGTCTTTCTTGGTATCTTCTAAAGTCTTTTTATTCTTTTCAAGTTCTGCCTTTCCATCAGCCAGTTCCTGCTTGCCATCATTCAGTTCATTTTGAGAATCAACCAGCTGTTTCTTACTGTCATTAATAGTATCCTGCGAATCCTCAAGTTGTTTCTTTGCATTCTCAAGTTTTTCAACTGCTTCAGCAAACTTATCATCTGCAAGAGCCAAAATCTTGTCATTAAGTGCATCAACCTTTTCCTGATCAAGCTCAACCTGAATAGTTTTCTCTACAAGACCAAGTTTTGATACACTGGCTACTCCATCGATTCTTTCAAAAGCTGGAACAATATCATCCTCAACGAACTGAGACAGTTCTTCTATCTCCATGCCATCCATACCAACAGCAAGATACATAGACGCAAGCATATCTGCTGAGATTTCCATTATGGTCGGTGTACCACATTCATCTGGTAGTGTAGATTCCAGTGAATTAAGTGCTGCGGACACCTTTACCATGGCACTGTCTATATCAATATCATCTCTAAATTCCAGTTCAACCATTCCATAGTTTTCTGAGCAGATACTATATACATTTTCGACGCCAGATATAACGCCAAGAGTAGACTCCATAGGTTCGCAGATCTCTGTTTCCACCTTCTGAGCACTTGCACCTGGATATGTAGTAACCACAATAAGGTATGGCAATGATATCTCTGGCAATAGGTCAAGCTGCATCTTCATCAGACTGACTACACCAAGAATCAATGCCACAATAACACCTACTAATACTGTAAATGGTTTTTTAACACTAAATTTAGACATCTATCTATCCTTTATCTAATCTATAAACAAAAAAAGACGGGACTAGCCACATTTTGACCATCCCGCTTTACCCTAGTTTAGTTTATCATCTCACAAAATGTTTTCAACACTCTTTGCTACTATTTAATACAAATTTTAGAAAAACAGCTTTTTTACCTTGCTTCTGGCTCTTTGTAATGCATTATCAGTTGATTTTTCATCTTTACCAAGAACTTTTGCTATTTCAACATAGCCCATTCCAGTCATTGATAATTCAAGTACCTGCTTCTCCATATCACTCAAGATTTCTTCTATTTTCTTCTCAAGCGCTTCCACATTTTCTTTATCAATTACCACATCCTCTGGATTAACATCCTTCGATGAAGCTACATTTTCAATGAGATTAGCGTTCTCTTCACTATCATCACTATTGCCATACAGGGATATATACTGATTAAGAGGAATATGCTTCTGTCTCTGTGAAGCCTGCACTGCATTAAACATCTGACGGCTTACACAAAGCTGTGCAAAGGTAGCAAATGATGCATCTCTGCCTATATCATAATCCTGCAATGCCTTGAACAGACCGATCATGCCTTCCTGAATCAGATCCTCAGGCTCGGCACCGAGTATATACATGGTCTTCGCTTTTTTTCTGACCATATCCTTGTATTTGTCCATAATCAGGTCAGCATACTTTTTTTCGCCTTCTCTGATTCGAACAATCATCTCATCATCTGACATGTCATAATTAATATCATTATTCACGAACGAACTTCCTTTATATCTATTTTGCCATTCTCTGTCTCACGATTTCATAGGCAAGTACTCCTGCCGCAACACTGGCATTAAGAGAATCAATATCTCCCTTCATAGGGATAGAAGCCACATAATCGCATTTTTCCTTAACAAGTCGTGAAACGCCATCACCCTCATTGCCTATTACTAGACCGATTGGACCAGTTAAGTTCTGTCTATACATCACTTCACCATCCATATCTGCACATACAAACCAAAGACCTCTGTCCTTAAGCTCTTCAATAGTCTTCGCAATATTTGTAACCTTTACAACTGGAGTGTAATTCAAAGCACCTGCACTGGTTCTGGCAACAGTAGCGGTAAGACCTACTGCTCTATTCTTAGGAATGATTACCCCATGAGCTCCTGCAAGGTTTGCAGTTCTGATAATCGCTCCAAGATTGTGAGGATCCTCGATATTATCAAGAATAAATACAAAAGGAGCTTCCCCTTTCTCTTTTGCCTTTGCAAATATATCCTCCATCTCACTGTACTCATAAGCGGCACTATAAGCGATTACGCCCTGGTGTTTTCCTGTCTCTGAAATCTGATCAAGACGTTCCTTTGCCACATATTTGATGAAGATATCATGCTTCTTAGCTTCTCTTTTAATAGTCATAACAGGGCCGTCATTGCAACCATCCTGTACATACAGTTTATCTATTGGTTTACCTGCTCTGATTGCCTCAATAACAGGATTACGTCCTTCTATAAGTGACTCATTTATCTTTGTTTCCATATCGACCTCCATAAGGCTTATTATTTGGCCTGATAATCCATATCAGTAAGCTCCATACCCTTCTTAACCAGCTCAATCATTCTGCTCTGCTGTCCTGTTAGATAGAGATAACCCATCAGTGCCTCAAAACCCGTGGCCTTTCTATAATCTGTCACAGATGCATTTTTCGCAGTGGTATAGCTCTTGGCATTTCTTCCGCGCCTGTATATGTCTGCTTCAGCTTCTGTCATATCCTCAATCAGAGCCTCAGCCATAGCAGCCTGGGATCCTGCCTTAACTATCTTTGACTTCTGCTTATGCAGACTTTCCGCAGATCGGTTTCCCTCAAGCAACAGCAGGGTTCTAATTATCTCGTCAAAAATGCAGTCTCCCAAAAAAGCAAGCGTAAGAGGTGAATATGTCTTAATATCCACCTCTTTGCAATCAAATTCTTTCTTTAGTTGTTCAAGAAGGCTTAAGCTCTCTTCCACGTTACACCCTCTCTTGTATCTTCAAGAATGATACCCATATCCAACAGCTGCTGTCTTATCTCATCAGCTCTTGCATAATTCTTATCTTTCTTAGCCTGTGTACGCTCTTCAATCAGTTTCTCGATATCTTCATCAAGATTTTCTTCCTTCTTGACAATAATAAGACCAAGAATATCACAGAGCTTAAGAAGTTCTTCAAGCATTTTTTCAAATCCAGTCTTTGTAGATACTTCAATCATGTTGACATTGATATACTTAACAAGCTCAAAGATGACAGAAATTGCATCTGCTGTGTTGCAGTCATCACCCATAGCCTCTTCAAATCTGAGTCTGAAGTCCTTCATACCCTCGATTATTGCAAATTCATTACGTGCAAGCTTGTCACCATCAGACATATCTATTGCATGCTGAAGCTTATCTGCACAGGTTCTGATTCGATCCAGTGAGTTCTTTGCAGCATCCATAAGTTCATCTGAGAAATTAAGTGGACTTCTGTAATGAGCTGAGAGCATAAAGAAACGAAGTACCATAGGCTCATATCTTCTAAGAATATCTCTTACAGTAAAGAAGTTGCCTGCTGACTTACTCATCTTCTTGTTATCAATATTTAAAAATGCGTTATGCATCCAGTATCTCGCAAAAGTACATCCGTTAGCTGCTTCAGACTGAGCAATCTCATTTTCATGGTGTGGGAATATAAGATCCTCTCCACCTGCATGAATATCAATTGTCTCACCAAGGTACTTTTTGCTCATGGCTGAACACTCAATATGCCATCCTGGTCTGCCCTGGCAGTATAATGAATCCCAGTAAGGTTCTCCATCCTTCTTTGGCTTCCACAATACGAAATCAAGTGGATCCTCCTTCTGATCTTCACCGGATACAAGAAGAGATCTGTTTCCGCCCTGAAGGTCATCAAGATTCTTATGTGACAATTTGCCATATTCCTCAAATGATCTTGTTCTAAAGTATACTGTTCCATCAGCTGCTACATATGCATGGTCTTTAAGTACAAGCTCATCAATAAGAGCAAGCATCTCTGGAATCTCCTCTGTTGCCTTTGGATGAACAGTAGCAGGCTTGATATTAAGAGCAGCCATATCCTTCTTGCATTCTTCAATATATCTCTCAGAAATAACTACAGGATCTACGCCTTCCTCAATAGCCTTTTTGATAATCTTGTCATCTACATCAGTAAAGTTTGATACATAATTAACATCAAGACCCTTGTACTCCAAAAATCTTCTAAATGCATCAAATACGATCATAGGTCTGGCATTACCAATATGAATCAGATTATAAACAGTAGGTCCACATACATACATGGTCACATGACCCACATGCAGTGGGAAAAATTCATCTTTTTTCTTTGATAATGTGTTATAAATTCTCATAACTTGCTCCTCGTTTTCTCATTATATATAAATATGTAATATTCTTCTATTAAGCTTTCTTACAACCGCTACAGCCTTCACATCCGGCTGTTGTTACATCCATGGTAGCAAAATCACATGGACTTTCAATTAAACAGATGGAAAAAGCCGATATGCCTTCCTTAGTACCTGTAAAACCAAGTCCTTCCTCAGTGGTAGCCTTAATATTGACCTGACCTATATCTATTGAAAGTGCATCTGCGACATTGGTTCTCATAGTATCTATGTGTGGTCTCATCTTTGGTGCCTGCGCTACAATTGTCGCATCTATGTTCTGAATAATATATCCTTCATTATCCAGCATAGCCCCAACCTCTTTAAGAAGCATCAGACTATCGGCACCTTTATATCGTTCATCTGTATCTGGAAAATGCTTTCCAATATCGCCCAAAGCAGCTGCTCCAAGCAATGAATCTGATATGGCATGTAAAAGCACATCCGCATCAGAATGTCCCAGAAGTCCCTTTTCATGCGGAATATTAACCCCACCAATAATCAGGTCTCTTCCTTCCACAAGACGGTGAACATCATATCCCATTCCCGTTCTCATATATTCCTCCTAAAGGTCTATAGCAAAACAACTAAATTCTGTTTGCGTCCCCTGTTTTACTAAGATCAGCTATCGTGTAATATGGCTTGAACTTCTCACTTCCAAATATACTATAGAAGCCGCCAAAGATTCTGTCTATTACTATCTGAACCCCTTCTGCGCTCGCCTCAAGCAGTATAGCCAAAAACTGTTCCTTACTGTATCTGGTAACAATGTCAACATTTCTGATTGTCTGCCTGATAGACTGCTCCATACAAAGCATAGCTCTTTCAATTTCCTCAATTGAAGCACCGGGCTCATTGGAAGTATCTAATGAAATCATAATCAGCTTAAATGAATGATCATATCTCTTCTCAAGATTAGCTACATACTCAAAGAGCTTGGTAAACTGTCTGTATTCAACATCCATAGCTCCTTCATAACTACCGCTGGTCTTAATACCGTGAACCAGCTTATTGATATCAACACTGGTCTTTGCGGTGCTGTCACTATCTTCATTGTAGAAGCTGTAGCCTTCCTTACCATTCTGCTTTACAAAATACAAAGCCTTATCAGCGCGATTATATACGTCTATATACGCATCTGCAGGTGTACACATAACAAGTCCTGCTGAAAGAGATGCCACACTAATATCAGAAATGCTGTTCTTCTGAGTAGTAAACTCAGTAATAAGCTTCTGAACTTTCTTCTCAGCATCATTTCTATTAACTTCAGGATAAAATACAACAAACTCATCACCACCAAGTCTGCAGCAGAGTTTCTCATCACTGTTTGCCTTCATGGTATCACCCATAAGCTTAAGAACTGTATCTCCTGACTTATGTCCGTTGGTATCATTAATCTTTTTAAGATTATCTACATCAAAGAACACAAAGCATCCCGCTGTTTCCTGCATAGCGCCTGCTATACTTCGTTCTCCTGCTGTTCTGCTTAAAAGTCCTGTAGTTATATCAAAATCATCTGTTCCCTTCTGAGAAGCAAAGGATTCCATAACCTTCTGTAAAAGTGCTGATGAGCCTTCTAAGTTATCCTCATCGGACTCACCCTTATTATCAAGAGTTTGCTCTATAGTACCATGCTCCCAGAGTCCCATAAATACATCTAAAAGATATGGGTCAAACTGAGTACCTTTTTTATCAAGCATCTCTTTTTTAATATGATCTGCAGAAAAAGCTCTTCTATAAACTCTGTTTGAATTCATAGCATCAAATGCATCAGCGATAGCAACAATACGTGCCTCTACTGATATATTCTCTCCGGATAAGCCTTCTGGATAACCAGTTCCATCAAAATACTCATGATGTTGCTTTGCAACCTCTTCTGCACCCTTAACCAGTGTCTTAGAGCTTAACATCTCAGCTCCAATGCTGGCATGAGTCTTTATTATGTCATATTCATGCTCTGTTAATTCTTTTGGATTGTTAAGAACATTCTCAGGCACACCTATGTTGCCAATATCATGAAGAAGAGCTGCATAACGCAGATTCTCTATTTTCTCAGCATCCCATCCAAGAGCCTTGGCAATCAGAGCTGAATATCTGCTTACTCTCATGGAATGACCTGCCATATATTGGTCTTTAGAATCAATAACATTAGCAAGCATCATAATAGTCTGAAGAGACATCTGTTCTATCTTGCGACTTCTCTCTTCAGCTTTTGCTGTCTGCCTTTGAACTTCTTCCTTAAGATTGTTCTGCAAGAAATGAAGTTCTAATATTCTTGATAATCTCTGAATCAGAATATCCTGTCTGAAAGGCTTTGTAATAAAATCATCTGCACCTTCCTTAAGACCATTGGCTTCAGTCTCTCTGTCGTCGTCTGCAGTCACAAACACAACAGGAATATCCCTGGTATTATCATCTGTCTTTAGATGATTAATTACCTCATGCCCGTTCATATCAGGCATATGAACATCAAGTAATATCAGATCAGGGAGTTTCTCTCTAACCAGCTCAAGTGCTTCCGCTCCAGAAGCAGCTTCTCTAGTAGTAAATCGGTCCCTAAGCATTCTATTTGCAATTTTTCTATTAACAGGCTCATCATCTACTATAAGTATGTCAGCCTTTTCATTAAAAAAATCTCTCATCTATTTTACCGCATTTGCAACTATATCAAGAGTCTTACGATACATATCCAGGCAATCCTGATGCCCTGCTTTGATAGCATCAGCATCTGAGTTCTTGCAGGCATTTTCAATAGCAAGTGCTTTTGCAGACAATTCCTCTGCTCCAATAGTTAATGATGTACTCTTTACAGCATGTATTCTTATTCTGTAATTTGCCCAGTCCTGAGCCTCAAACAGACTTATCAACTCATCAACTTTGCTTGAATTGATATACTCCTCCAATACTTCTCTGTAAAAGTCTTCATCGTCCATGCAATAAGACATACCGAGTTCTGTATTTATTCCATACAATTTATCCAACATAACCCACCTCATGTATCAAAAACACAAGAAAAACATACCCCAGGTGCTGCAAAATATTGCTCGGGCACCGAATCTATCATATCACTAAACCGATATTGTTATCAAGTCCACTTGTCCATACATAAATACAATTAAAACAAGTGTATTCTCAGCTACGGACTTCTCTCATTGAATAGTTTTTGTCCTCTTTAATCATTTTAAGCATTATTGCTGCGAATACTGGATCAAACTGGCTTCCCATGCATCTCTCTATCTCAGAATATACCTTTTCCTGAGGCATAGCATCCCTGTAGGAACGATATGATGTCATTGCATCATAACTGTCTGCTACAGCAATAATTCTCGCCTGGACAGGAATTGCTTCACCACAGAGTCCATCTGGATATCCCTTGCCATCATATCTTTCATGATGCCACCTTGCACCTATCTGAAGATTAGGCATCTCTGTAACATTCTTCAATATATCCGATCCTGCTGATGGATGCTTCCTTATCTCCGCAAACTCACTATCATCAAGTCTTTCTGTTTTGTTGATAATCTGATCTGCAACTCCTATTTTGCCAATATCATGTAACAGTCCTGCGTAGTATATCTCCACCAGTTCTTCATCTGACATACCATATCTTCTTGCAATCTCTCTTGCATACTCGGCCACTCGATTTGAATGACCATTTGTATATCTGTCCTTAGTATCAACTGTGGCCGACAAAGCAGTAACAACCTGAAGTGAAAGCGCTTCGGCGTGTTCCTGCTGTTTTATATGCTCCATGGAAGTTTTCTCGATTAATGTTCTGACTTCCTGTACTGCTGTTAAAAAGAATAGAATAAATACTCCAATGAATATCATTATTCTGTCCTTAAGAATAGTATTAACAAATGCTATCTCCAAAAACGCACATAATACAAGAATTGCTATTCCTATAGCAGTAAGCCTGTATTCAGCTGTACGTCTCTTATATACTTCATAAATTAATAATCCAATAATAATCAGTAAGAATACAGAACACTCAACTATAGTCAGATTTAAGCTCTCTACAAAATCGTATTTACCTAATACCTGAAGCAGCGCCTCTAGCAAAAACACACTATAACTTACTGTTTCAAGTATAGAAAACAGTCTTTCATATCTTCTTTTAAAAACACGATCCACGAATCTAAGCATATATAGTGGCATAAGAGCCAGCATAACAAATGCCAGAACAGCCATTGCGGAATTGTTATTAAAATAAAACTGTCTCATTCTGGATTCGCATAATCTCCAAATACCGGTTGAAATAGCTACACAGCCCAATTCAGCAATTGGAGTCTCTTCCTTATACGCCAGAAACAGAATAATTCCAAATAACAGAGCAATAGCACCAATAAACAGAAGGAAAAGCGCACTAATATCTGAACGAATATACTTATCAAATTCCGCTAATACTATGGATGTTGAATTACCTATAAATATTGAGTTTACTCTTCCCTTGTACATGGAAGTTGTCTCAAATGATATCTCAATATCTTTACCCGAATCCACAGGATCAACCTGTGCAAACACGTATCGACTTGCAGAATTCTTCCCAAATATTCTTGTATCTTTCGTAGAGTATGTTTGTCTTATCTCTCCTCCGATTTTAATAATTATATCCTGCTGTGAAGATCTAATACATATTGAGGCAGAATGCTCCAACTGAGGAACCTGATTGTATATACTAACAAGCTCAGTAGCTCCAGCAATATCGGAAGGCACAGCTATAGAGTTACCACGCTCATCTGTCCAGCCATAATTAAATTCATAAACCTCTCCGAATTCATCTTTGCTACTTTTGAGAAATTCATTACTTAATATCATTGATATACATACCAAAATAGAATTAATAGCAATGATTATTCCAAGAACTTTTTCATATTTGCCCCAAAATGTTTTATTCATTCTTAACCCCTCACTTCTTTACGCCAGAGATTTATAATACCAGTTGTTCAATTTCCTCTCTGCATTTTAAAAATGCACTCACTACAACGGGATCAAAATGACTTCCCGTTTCGAGTTCTATAATTGAGATGGCCTGATCAACAGACATAGCTTCCTTGTAACAACGTTTAGAAGTTAATGCATCAAATACATCTGCTACAGCCATTATCTTAGAACACAAAGGAATATCCTCTCCTTTTATACCATTTGGATAACCTGTTCCATCTATTCTTTCATGATGGTATGCAGCCATTTCTTTCGCAACTACCAAATATTCCATTTCTCCAACATTTTCTTCAACTTTGTCGATTATTTGTTCACCAACTGTAGTATGCATCTTTATTTTTTCATATTCTTTATCATCCAGTTTGCCCGGCTTATTCAAAATGGAATCTGGAATGTGAATCTTACCTACATCATGAAGTGGAGCAGCTACCACCATATTAGATATGTACTCATTTGTTAATATATCTGCATACAAGCCCTCTTCCTGCAATTTCTTTGCAATTAATTCAACATATTTACTGGTTCTATGGATATGGCCACCAGTATTATCATCTCTGCTTTCAACTAAATCAGCCATAGTAATGATTAAGGATCGTTGTAACTCACTATTCTTCTTTGAATAGTAATGTCGATAATTAGACGTAATAACAAACACGATCATTACAATTACTATTATAAAATTTAATAACACAATATATCTATATGAAAAATCTGATGTGTTTTCTTTTAACTTTGTATCTATCACTTCATTTGTAATTATCAGCCATATACCAGCCAACCAGATAAGAACTTCCTCTGCCGGTGACAAGGAACGGTTTTCAATATCTTTAAGTAAAATTTGTATAAAACGAGTCTTCTTTTTAACAATAAAAAACATAGCAGCACAAATAATACAAAAAATAATAATATTTGGTAATTCAGTATTAGCACTATCAAGAAATGCAGCATGCAGGGTTATTATTCCATCCAGGAATCCAAGCATTGGAATCCATTCAAAAACAGCCAGCCATTTTGTCCTTTTTCTACCCTTAAATGAATTAATTATAAACAGGACAATTATCAATATGCCACAAAAGCTAATTCCAATAGTATATCCGGCATCCCATTTGGCCAAATAGCTTGTTGCCAGAAACAGCCATAACACTATTGAACCAGCAACCATAATCAGAAAGTTTTGTTTTATTTCTCGCTCAGTATGATATTCCAAAAGTAAAACCTGTTGCATAAATAATGCAATATATAATACAGAAAAAATTGTAACACTGGAAAGTGCCAGACTAACCATCAGCTTAAGATTTGCAATTATCATTAAAGGTATCCTTTACTATATCAATTTAAAATTCGAATTATATTTCACAACAGAATATATATATATTAGTTTACCACAGTTTTAAAGGTATACCAAAGAATCTGGCAACAAAAAAAGAACCACACTCTGTGTGATTCCTTTTTTAATCAATTCTCTTTTGTAAAAGTTTCTTTTACTGAGCATCCACTAAACTATTCAATGTCTTTGCTTCTTCAGACATAGTTTCTGCAACCATTCTACTCTGTTTTGCAATTTCAGCATTGGCTTCAACTACTTCAACAATATGATTCAAATCACCATTAACACTGTTAATAAGCGAAGAATTGTTCATAACCTCTTCTGTTATTCTGATAACAGCATTTGAAGCCTGTTCAATCTTCTTCATAGCCTCATCAAAACTGTCTACAGTACTCTTGGTCATATCTGATCCATGATTAATAGCTTCAATCGAGTTACGAATCAGTGTGTCTGTCTCCTTGGCAGCCTCAGCACTCCTTGTCGCAAGATCACCGATTTCGGATGCAACAACTGCAAAACCTCTTCCAAATTCTCCAGCTCTTGCAGCTTCAATTGATGCATTAAGTGCCAAAAGATTGGTCTGACTGGCTATTTCATCAATCTGCTCAATAATTCTCTTAATTTCAAGTGAGGAATCTATAATCTCATCCATGGAGTTTGAAAGATTATAAATGTTCTCTTTTGCAAGTCCCAACTCACTAACTGCAGTTTTAGTCGCCTCAGATACATTCTTCGTATCATCGGCATTGTTCAATAATTGTTCAGACAGCACTGCCAATGTATCTGACAACTGCTTTACAACTCTTCTCTGTTCATCATTACTATCTGTAATCGCGCCTGAGGTATCAAGAGTAGCCATTGAAGACTCTTCAATTCTTCTGCTTACATCCTTTACATCTTCAACAAGTCTTCTGCTGTTTTCTACATCAATTTTCTGTCTTTCAATATGATTCTTATTATCTTCTATATTTTCCCTGACAGTACTTGTTACCTTATTGATAGCATTACTTAATATACTAAATTCTGGTGCATTATGAACATTGGCCTGCACGTCATAGTCACCATTACTGATTTCATCCATTGTTTTGGTAATAGATAGAATTCCTGCCACAATTTCATTGGATACATACTTCCTAACAAAAATAAGAAGAATGATATCAATTACCAAAATACCTAAAAACAAAATACCGGTATTCTTAATTGCAGATAACTTATATTCTGACGAAGGATATACAATACCAATAATGTAATTGTCATATTCTTCTGATACATAATTAAATCTTTCTCCATCAACTTTTACTACTCCATGGTCTTTAAAAGTCTCAGGAAATCCAACTTCCACAGCGCTTTTTCCGATTAACTCCTTATCGCTGTAGCCTTCAACGTTACCTGTTTCCTTATTAATGGCAAATGCGCAGCCTTTCATGCCTGTATCAATAGAATCCATCAATGATTCAATAGATGTTTCAGCTAAAGCATTCTGCAAAACAGTTGGCTCAATTCCAACCTGAACAAATCCCTTTGCATCCTTTCTTGCAACACCAATATACTGAACAAGGATATTCTCCGCAGCATTAAGCTGTGGTTCCTGAACCAGTTCAAAGCTTGGATCATCTATAATCTTAAGAAATGCAGCTGACTGTTCACCACTCCCCATATCAAAGCCTATATATGCTGGAACAGTACTATTGGTTATGATTCCGTTACCATCAATTACATGTAACTCTCGAACCATAAGTCGCTCACAAATATCATTAAGATTACTGTCATCTTTTAAAATATCAGGATCAAGTGCTAACATATCAGCAAATGCTCTTGATTTTGCCAGGTTATTCTCTCCTACGCTCTCCGTAAGTCTTTCGATTTCCTCAGCATTACTGTCAATCTTTTGCTCAATCTGAACAAAATGATTTTTTGCAGTTCTACGATATGTATTATTACTTGTAATGAACTGATAAGCAAAAACACAAAGCAGACCTACAAAAGCAGCAATAGAAACAATCTTTAACAGCTTATTAAATAGTTTTTTCTCCATATGGCTACCTCTCCCGAATTAAAATATACTCCAAAATAATTATATCACATTTATAAATATATAATCAGTATAATACTTCAAATATATCACATTAATAAAAATTTAATCAGTATAATATTTGCTGTCTCGGGTTTCATTCACTTTTCTTTATTGCAACAAAAAAGGAACTCTTTCAGAGTTCCTTTTTTTACAATAGCGAGAGGGGGATTCGAACCCTCGACACCGCGGGTATGAACCGCGTGCTCTAGCCAACTGAGCTATCTCGCCATATTAAGTTAAACCATATTGGTTATGGGACCTACAGGGCTCGAACCTGTGACCCTCTGCTTGTAAGGCAGATGCTCTCCCAGCTGAGCTAAGATCCCGTGTCAAATCCGACTTTGTCAGTATATATAATCATATACTTTTTGTCAATATTTTTTTTCATTTTTATTGACAATTACAATAACTATTTACGTACAATTAATAATTCCATCCCCAAATCAAACCGACAGCATTATTAAACAATAAAGTTTCTTATAAAGAAATCCCTGATTTCCTTTTTTGATGACGCACCTATCACCATAGCCAAATCATCTATGTGCTGCTTAACCTTGTACTGTGTGATTCCCAATTCTTCAGCTATTTCTTTATTATTCTTTCCTCGCATAAGAAGAAATGATATCTGTATATTCGTTGATGGACTCAATGTAGGAGATATGAAGATATCATCAAAAATACCCATTTTAACATAGCTCATAATAACCAGTTTTGACTGATTCATAATTTCTATATAAGCCTTCTCATCTATGTCCCTAATGAAACTCAAATCAATCGTAGAAGAATATTCTGCCAAAGGCATATACCACTTTCTTGGTAAAAGAATCGCCGTTGCTTTCATCATATGATGCATATATGCATTTTTCTCAGCCAAAGCATTGTAATACACCGCCAGAATAATATGGTAATAAGCTAATATCAAAGGGCAATTACGTTCCACCAGCGAATCGCATATTATCTCAAGATTGAAAATATGTTTCTTCTCGCCCTTTCTAATTAATTCATTTAATTCTTTTCTCGCTTCAAGGAAAGCAAACAAAGGCATTATTTCCAGCTGTATTTCTTCTCCTTTAGGAAAATCATCAAAGTTTATTTCCTGTTCAAAAAAAGAAAGATATATCAGATGTTCTACTCTCTTCTTTTCTTTACAAATATCCTTATTAAGCAAATCACAGACTTGAATAACCTCATCCTTTCTCCCCAGTCTGCTTAGCAACATCATCTTAATCAGATTGGCTACAAATGTATAAGACTTATCCTTAACAGACAAAGAATTAATAAGATCATAGCCCTCCTGTACTTTTCCCTCCAAATACAGTATCTGAGCTTCGCACATTATACTAGCTGCTTTATCATTTGTATTATTTTTGTCCAGATAATCTGGATTAAATAATAATAAAACAGGTTCGATATCATTTTCGGCTTCACTTTTTCTACCGTCGCAAGGCTTCTTGGCATTAGCCGGAATCATCCATACCTTACTTCTTTTTTCAGCTCCGGGTATTCTTCCTTTACAACACAATTTACATATTTGTCTTGTGGTTATTCCCCATTTTTCACTAGCCTCTTTTACGGTAATATATCGCATTATCGTTCTCCATTACTTCTTCATTCTTTCTGACTCTGGCTTAGTATCATCAATACTTCTTGTAGTATATACCACCTTGGTTGGTCTGCCTTCTTCATCTGTTTCAATTGTGTAGAATGCTGCAACATACCATCCTATTGACTTACCAATATATTCAGCTGTAAGTAATTTCTTTCCTTTCATTCGTTCTGCTACAGTAGATAAATCGGAGAATTTTAGTACCTCATCAACATGCTCATCAATTGTACACATGCTCATAATCTGACGCATCATAACATCCGCACCCACACTACTGTTTACAACATTCTTAACATTTACGTCCTCAGTCGGGTTATATGGTTTTACAGTGTTATTTACTAAATCAATCACATGCATACTGTAGAAAAGTTTGGACATTGTTAGCAGAATACCATACTGATCCATCATTTCCTTGTGACGCATTTTCTCATTTAACTTTGCGTCCTCAATTTCCTGACAGACTTTTAGATATAACTCATTACCCCTCTGTGCACGATGATTAAAATCCATTACCAGGCTTCTCATTTTTTCCGGATAATCTAATGGATTTAATAATTTGAATGCCATTTCATATTCAGTATGTTCTGTTAATGACAAAGCATCCATTTCCTTTTCGTATTTATCAGTTTTAACAGATGAACTGTGCTTTCTTTCTCCATCAACATCTGAAATGCACTCAAAATACTCTCTAAGTTCTTCAATAGGAACCGGTTTTGAATATTTGAATCCCTGAATATAGTCAGCTCCACAACCCATGCAAAGAGTCTCGTGTGCTTCTGTCTCTACTCCCTCAAACAGTAGTTTATAATCCATATCTCTGAAGGCTTGCGAAAGATGAGTTATCATTTTGACAATCTTCATACTTTTTTCTGCCTCAAGTAAAAAGAATCGGTCAAACTTAACAACATCAACATCATAATGAACAATACGATCCAGATTAGAATAACCAGTTCCTACATCATCCAGATACAAGGTCATTCCAGCCTCACGTAACGTTTTCATCTTTCTTTTTATAATCATAAAATCTCTTTCAGTCTGAGATTCAGTTAATTCAATACCAATCTTTGATGGCTCAACTCCATTACTTTTTATTATACCAAGTATTTCGTCACAGAAACCATCCTCCTTAATTTCAGACGCAGCAATATTGACAGAAATACGTTCAAACTCATAGCCCTCATCTTCAAGCATCCTAATTTGCTTACAAACCTTATTAATCATAACTCTTGTAAGAGCATGAATATGGTTATACTGCTCAGCTAATTCAATAAACATACCAGGCATTACTATGCCATACTGTGGCAATTCTAATCTCATAAGAGCTTCTGCTGTATCATATTTGCCAGTTTTCATATTTCTGATAGGCTGACAATATACCAATACTCTTGGGTCGTCCAGATTATCCTCACTTTCCATTTCGATTAGATTAGCTCTAAGAAACTTAAAAAATTGAAGATTCTTTTTCGAGTTATCATCCAGGACAAATTTGGAATTATCCTCCATAATCTGAAGTATATATTTAAGTACTCCAAGAATATCTGAAACATTTTCTATAAAATCAACATCCAGAAGTTCTACTATTTTATATGTAAACTTGTACTGATTATAGTATGCCTCAAAATAGTTTCTAATCAGATAATCTATTTTATTTTCCGAATTGCCATTCTTAGCATTTCTTGGGATTGCGAGAACATACAGGTTATTGGACAAATCGAATAATGTTGCGTCCTTAAATGCACCATGCCAAAATGAATTCAGTACTTTACCAAGTTCGTCTGGTACCTGTTCAGCTATACTCATATAGAGTTTCAACACCAGATAGTCTACAGATATATTTTTACGATTAACCTGTTCAATAAAGCTATTAAAACTACTTGAACTAAGTGAACCAGTTTTGTCATCGAAGGGTTTACTATGAAGCGTTATTAATACAACCAGGATTGGCAGCAAATAGGTAAAACCGCTAAATGCATTTGTATCGAGAAATATCTGATAGATCATAATCAATACAACAACTACATCAGTAGCTATCAGACAGACACGCACAGATCTAATCAGTCTGTTCGAATAAAAGATCAGAACCGCAGCCAGCGAAATTATTGTATAAACATAAAAGAAATTGTAGGAGCTAATCATGGAGTCATTCCATTCTCCATTGTCCATATGAAGCCCCATCTTTGTTAGCGGCGATAAAATATCAAGAATTATACATACTACAAAACTAAAACGTGTAAGATATATAGCATGTTCTACAACCTTTCCTTTGATATCAAGCATATATTTCATATATAGCAGAAAACAATATAGGCAGCACAAAAGGCTGCAATGATATATATCCCTTAATAAGTAAATAACATATTTGCAATCACTATTTACAGAAAGCATATGATAGAAACCTATGTTACAGCTTACACCTACGAGTATAAACCTCAAAGATCTCTTCAAAAACACAAATTTTCGGTCCTTCGAATAATATAAAACCTTTGCAATAATAAATAACAGGACTGCACAAGTAATAATAGTAATTAAATCTCCCACCCAGGAATAACTTGCTATTAATTGTTCCGCTCCCATATTAAATCCCCTTATACATTTTAGATAATACCAATATCTTATTTATCTTCTATACGCTTTTAACCCAATAACCCACAATTATTATATAATGTTATGATGATTAAATAAATGCTGTATAGAGTAAAAAAAATTGCAAAAAATATATTAAAACTGCATTTTTTTCAGTCATTTATTGGAATAATTCACCAATATAGCGCTATTGTATGGTTCTTTATAAAGAACTGTATAGGCCAGCGATATATATTGATTAAACGTGTTTAATAGCACCATTAAATATAAAGTGAACATAAGGAACTACAAAAAGAACTCCGCAACTACCATCTGGCAATTGCGGAGTTCTTTATAATTTTGAAGGGATATATTACAGTCCCTTTTATTAGTCAATATTATAAGCTAATTAAGCGATCTTGCTCTTTGCAAGTTCAGCTAATGTTGCAAATCCTTCTGCATCATTAACTGCTAACTCAGCTAACATCTTTCTGTTGATGTCAACGTTAGCTAACTTAAGACCATGCATAAACTGGCTGTATGAGATACCATTCATACGAGCTGCTGCATTGATACGTGTAATCCAAAGCTGTCTAAACTGACGCTTCTTCTCTTTTCTACCTGCATATGAGCTTGTAAGCGCACGCATAACTGACTGCTTTGCAACTCTGTACTGCTTAGATCTTGCTCCTCTGTAGCCCTTTGCAAGCTTTAATACTCTATTGTGTTTCTTCTTAGCGTTCATTCCGCCTTTAATTCTTGCCATGTCTTTATCCTCCTAAATCAAAAAGCCAATTCTTATAAATATGGTAAAATCTTCTTCATATTCTTAACATTTGTTGAATCTGTAATAGCTGGCTTTCTAAGATTTCTCTTATTCTTAGTTGTCTTCTTTGTTAAGATATGGCGCTTATAAGCTTTGTTTCTCTTTAACTTTCCATTACCTGTTAATTTAAAACGCTTAGCAGCTGATCTGTTTGTCTTCATCTTTGGCATAACTTTATCCTCCTTGCCTTTTCTATCCTAACTGATTACTTCTTTTCAGTTAAAAACATTGTCATACTACGGCCCTCAACCTTAGGTGCCTTCTCTACTACTGCAACATCTGCAAGACTCTCTGCGAAGTCATCAAGGATGTGCTTACTTGTATTCATGTGAGCCATCTCACGTCCACGGAAACGAAGTGTTACCTTAACTCTGTCGCCCTTTGAAAGGAATTTCTTAGCAGCGTTAATCTTTGTGTTAAGGTCATTAGTATCAATATTAGGTGATAATCTAATCTCTTTAACTTCAACGATTTTCTGATTTTTCTTCTTGTCTTTTTCTTTACGGGTCTGTTCGTACTTATACTTTCCGTAATCAACAATTCTACAAACAGGTGGCTTTGCTGTTGGAGCAATCTTTACAAGATCTACACCAGCCTCTTCAGCAAGTGCAAGTGCTTCCTTGGAACTCATGATGCCGAGCTGTTCTCCGTCTTCTCCAATAACACGAACTTCCTTGTCTCTAATCTGTTCATTAATGAATAAATCGCTAATGGCTTTATCCTCCCATAATATAAAAAAAGTGGATAGCATAACTATCCACTAAAATTACTTACTTAATCGAGTCCTCATAACATGGTTTCTCGTATCAAAACATGCTTAGCATGTTCTTCCAATTAGGAAGGTAAGAAAACTTTAAACACTTGAAACTTACGTCGCAAGGTGAGAGTGGATACTCTGCTTGTTGTTTTCACCTCAAATAATTTAACATACCAATTTAACTATGTCAACCAATATTTGAAAGATTTTTATTAATGTTTTCCAAGCACTAATTTATTTCTGTCTCTGATCTTCTGGAATCTCAACACGAATTTCTTTTGTTCTGATTTCCTTTGTAATCTGAGCTACAAAGTCATCAAGAGACTTAACGCCCTCGTTGCCAGCATATCTTGAACTTACAGCAACATTGCCATCAGCTTCTTCTTTCTCACCAACTACTACCCAGTATGGAAGTTTATCAAGTCTTGCTTCACGAATCTTATAACCAATCTTTTCAGATCTGTTATCTACTGTCGCATCAACTCCATTTGCCTTAAGTTCCTTGCAAACCTTATTAGCATAATCAGCATACTTCTCAGAAATAGGAAGTACTCTAACCTGCTCTGGACATAACCATGTTGGGAACTTACCAGCATAATGCTCAATGAGCCAAGCAAGTGTTCTTTCATAACATCCCATAGATGTTCTATGGATAATCCAAGGAAGCGCCTTGTTACCATTTTCATCAATATAGTACATTCCAAACTTTTCTGCAGATGCACAGTCTAGCTGAATTGTTACCATTGTATCTTCTTTACCGTATACATTCTTAGCCTGGATATCAATCTTTGGTCCATAGAATGCTGCTTCGCCATCTTCTTCTGTAAATGCAACACCGTTCTTCTGAAGAACATTTCTAAGATATGACTGTGTATTGTTCCAGTATTCATCATCTCCAAGATATTTTTCCTTGTTGCTTGGATCCCATTTTGAAAGACGATATGTAACATCTCCATCAATACCAAGTGTCTTCATAACATAGTTACAAAGATCTGTACATCTTGTAAGTTCTTCCTCAGCCTGTTCTGGTGTAAGAATAATATGAGCCTCTGTAATTGTGAACTGACGAACTCTTGTAAGTCCATGCATCTCACCTGAATCTTCATTTCTGAAAAGTGTAGATGTCTCCGCCATTCTATATGGAAGATCTCTGTAGCTGTGCTGCTCATTCATATATACATAATACTGGAATGGACATGTCATTGGACGAAGCGCCATAACTTCTTTTCCGCCCTCTTCATCCTTATTAAGAATAAACATACCATCCATGTAATGATCCCAGTGACCAGAAATCTTATAAAGATCTGACTTAGCCATAAGTGGTGTTCTTGTACGAACATAGCCCCACTCATTATCTTCAAGGTCCTCAATCCATCTCTGAAGTTTCTGAATCATCTTTGTTCCCTTTGGTGTAAAGAGAGGAAGTCCCTGTCCAATTACATCTGCTGTAAGGAATAACTTCATTTCACGACCAAGCTTATTGTGATCTCTCATCTTAATATCTTCAAGATGTGCAAGATAAGCAGCCAAATCATCCTTGTTTGTAAATGCACTACCATAGATTCTCTGAAGTCTTGCCTTATTAGAATCACCTCTCCAGTAAGCCATAGAGCTTGATGTAAGCTTAAATGCCTTAATACCCTTTGTGCTCATAAGATGAGGTCCTGCGCAAAGGTCTGTAAAGCCTTCTCCCTGGCTATAGAAACTAATAACAGCATCTTCTGGAAGATCCTGAATAAGTTCTACCTTGTATGGTTCAGCCTTATCTTCCATATATTTGATTGCTTCTGCTCTAGGAAGTTCAAACTTTTCAAGTTTGTTACCTTCCTTGATGATTTTCTTCATCTCTGCTTCAATCTTATCGAGTTCTTCTCTTGAAAATGGATTCTCTACATCAAAATCATAGTAGAATCCTTCATCTATTGCAGGTCCAATTGCAAGCTTAGCATTAGGATACAGTCTCTTAACTGCCTCCGCCAACACATGTGAGCAGGTGTGTCTTACCACTCTTAAGCCTTCAGCATCATTACCAGTTAAAATGCTAAGTGTACAATCCTTATCTATAGTTGTTCTAAGATCAACAACCTTTCCATCAACTTCTCCAGCGCAGGCTGCTCTTGCAAGGCCTTCACTGATGTCAAATGCAATGTCAATTACGCTTTTTGCTTCTGCATATTCTTTTACAGAACCATCTTTTAATGTGATTTTCATCTCTTTCTCCTTTGCTTCTAAACCTGAGTACATCTCTTCATGGGCTTTTTAAAAATAAAAAAGCCCATGCACAAATACAATGTGCATGGGACGTAAATACTTACGCGGTTCCACCCGTGCTTGCCAAATCTGTTCTGCTATTATCAATCAGCTTACCAGTCTTTAGCCACTCAATTGTTCCTGTAACGTAGGATTACGGACCGTATTGGGGTCACTCGGAGGTGGTTTTCACATTGTTTCCTGCCAGGAAGCTTCCAGCCCAGGCTTCCCTCTCTATGACATTTCACAAGCTACTGTCCTCGTCATCGTGTTAACGTAAATTATGTATCAAAAAATCTTTCTCGTCAAGATAATTTTCAGCCTTATAACCACTTTTTTAACTCATTTGCCATTAGATCCGCTGCCCTTCTCTGAGTAAATGGTGAAGGATGCCAATCCGCAGCAAATCCATCGTTTTCACCATTGTGTGGTTCAAAGTGAAATGCACTTATCTTATTGTCATCATTTTGCAGTTTAAAGGTTTCCACAACCCTCTCTATCGCAGGATACAAATCATCAAGCATTATTCCTAATGCACAAATGATATGAGCCTTTGGATTGCATTTTCTTATAGTCCGTAGAAAATCCAGATAAAGCTTTTCAAACTCAGCTATCTTTTCAGAGTCATCAACTGTATAACTAAAATCATTGGTTCCAAGATTTATTACAATTACATCAGCTTTTCTCTCAAACTCCCATTTGTAAGTCTGAGGCGCTATTCCTCTGAAATTATTATACGAATAAGCTACTATTTCATAATATGGTGGTAATAGTTCTTCCTTCTTGGGAACATTACAGTCAGGAGTCCATCCAGAAATTAATCCATGTCCGCTATATGATACCAGACTATAATCCACTCCCAGCTTTTCTGCAGCCATATATGCATATGCTCTTGAAGCATTTTCCGTACCAGTTGAAAATGGACATAATTCATGTTGGGTATCCACACCATATCCACAGGTAATAGAGTCACCAATAAACTCTACAAGCTTTTCTTTATTAGCAACAGGACTTGGAAGTTCATCTGCCTCTATTTCTATCTCGCCTAATCCAACTGAAGACATTCTTGGCTCTGATAGTTTAATAATCCTTACATTATGCTTAGCAATCGGAGTAGAAGGATCTTCTCCGTATACTACATAAGATTCCTTTTTATTTCTTATGGAAGTATCCAGCATAATATGCCCGTCAACTACAACCATAACCCTGGCATGGTCTCTCCAGCGCATAACACCGCCATCGTTGTCTGTTGAACTGTCGCCTAAAAATGTTACCTTCAGCCAGGATCCCGTGTAGCTAAACTCCACTCCACTTCCAGAGCAGCATAATAATCTACAGTCATCAAACATAATAGTTCTTCCAAGAACTTTTACGTATTCAGTTGTAGGAATAAATGACTTTCTCATTACTTATGTCCTAACACTTCTTCTCTTCTCTTTTTGGCTTCAGAATCCATAATGCTTCCGACAAACAAGCCTATTACTATTCCAATAACCATTCCAACCCAGTTGCTTCCAATTACAATCCCAATAACCAGTCCGGCTATTACTCCAATATAGACATATAGTCCCAGCCATGCGCTCTTTGGCTTGGTAATGGAAAGAGTCTCAATGTGGTGTTCTGTGTTTCTATGTACAAATCCCGCTTTCTCCAGAGCATATCTGCATTTGTCGTTCTGATCTTCTGTAACAGCTTTTACTTCATATATATCTCTAAAGCCAAATGCAAAATCCACCATCATCTTATAGACTTCAGTACCGTATCCTTTATTTCTGTATTCCTCATCGAGAGTAACACTAATTGGTACAGTACCCATCACTTTTTCTCCTGCAAATGTGAGACTGCCAATTACAACAGGCTTCTCATCTTTGGGCGTAAGTGTAATTGTCCACTGTCCTTCCCAGATATCAGCTTCATCAACCGGCTCAATTAATATCTCTTTTGTCTTTACAGTATATTTCCCCATGATTATCCCTTTTATTTTTTAGTCTTTTTTATTGTAAATACTGCTGCTGCAAGACCTACAATTCCAGCGAGAATAATGACCAGTACTGTTGTAGAATCAGATGAATTATCTACCTGTGCTTCTACTGTATCATTGCCTGTGGCATTTTCATCAGTGACATTGCTATTGTCCTCAACAACTATCACATCTTCTACATCCAGGTCAGCTTCCTGCTCATCCACTTCAGTTTTCTTTATCTGTGGCATGTCTTCGCCGCAAAGTGCATAGAAAAGTGGCTTAGCCTGATAATTATCATCAAATAACAGTGGGTACTGTCTGCTGCTTCCACTTGCAGCACCACCTACATTGTTAGAACTCTGCAGCCATGAATTACAGTCTATAACACCCCACATGGTTACAGTTCTTATATTAATTCCCTCGTCGTGAAGTTCAGTAAGCCCTTTATAAATCTCCTTGAAATAGTAATACTGCTTGCGGTATTCCTTCTCAAGAGCTTCATCACTGCCATCAAGTGTAGAACCAAGTTTAACATCAAGCTCAGTAATCGATACACTTCCTGCTGCCTCAGCGTATCTTCTTGCTGCAGTCTTTACCTGACCACCTGTTGGCTGCTGAAGAGTGTAGTGTCCCTGCATTCCAAAGCCATCTAATCTGGTGCCTTCTGCTGCCTTTACGTCCTCAATAAGCTGAATGATTCCATTGGACTTAAGCGGAGTACACTCGTTGTAATCGTTATAATACAGTTCAACATAATCAGGCGCATATTTGTTGGCAAACTTAAATGCATTAATAATATACTCATTGCTCTGGTATACTGCCCACCAGCTGGAATTAGATCCATGAGTATCATTGTTTAAGCTTTCGCCATTTTCTTTTTCAGTACGATATGTACCTGTTCCATCACTTACCGCTTCATTAACTACATCCCAACCGTAGAAAAGATCTGGATACTTTGTTGTAAAATGAGTAAGCATCTCACTGATATACCATTCCTGACGCTTGGTCATCTCAGCCTTGCTTACATATGGCTCCTTCTTGTCATAATTCTCATGGAAGAACCATTCTGGAGTCTGTGAATGCCAAACAAGTACATGACCTCTAACCTTTATCTGCTTATCCGGATTCTGAGAATTCCATTTAGCAATTACATCAAGCATCTTTTCAGCACGTGAATAATCCATCTTTGGAGCCATAAACTCTTCTCCATTGAGTTCATAGCTGATAAGCTCAGGAGCCTTACCATTGCTATATCCAAACATTGCATCCGGCTTAAGTTCATTGCCAAGAGTTACTGCATTAAAATGCTTTGTTACAAGCGCCATGAGGTTTTCATCCGAAAGCTCTGTTCCAACAATGGAAACTCCGGCATAAGTCTCTCCCTCAAAGGCCGCATCAAAAGAATCTCTGAGTGAGGTTATATCCTCCTCAATTACCAAATCTGCTGCCTTAGCATCAATCCCTCCCATGACGATGCCTGAAGCAACTGTTGTAACTGCTATAAGCAGAGCCATTATCCTTTTTTTCATAATAATCCTCTTTCTCTTTTATATTAAGGCCAAAAGCCTCTCTATTCCTGTCCCTTCATCACTGCTTTGTTGGCATACATAGCCTCATCAGCTCTGTTAAAAACTTCTGATATGTTGAAGTCCTCTTCACTGTTATATACTGTCATGCCAGAAGCAATAGAAATTCTTTCAAATACGGCCACTTCTTCCTGCTTAAGCCTCTCCATTTCCTTCTTCATACTATCTAACAGTTTTTCTCTTGCCTTAAAGTCATCATTCTCAAGAATAACCACAAATTCGTCTCCGCCAATTCTGTATACAGCACTCTTTTTGAATGTTCTACAGATTAGTCTGCAGGAATTGATAATATATTCATCTCCGGCTTCATGGCCAAGGTTATCATTGATTGACTTAAGATTATTAATATCAAATACTGCCAGTGCGAATCGAGGCTTATATTCAGAACTTATCTTTGCCTGCAGTTCACCCAGCTTAGTCTCAAAAGCAGTTCTGTTCTTCACATGAGTCATAGCATCTGTTTCTGTCATCTGAAGCAGTCTCTGATTCAAGGCATCAAGCCTTAATTTCTGGAAGAAACGGTTCAGGATAATATTAAGACGTTCAAGATACTTTCTAAAAAGATAAGAATCCTTAATCTTACCAAAATCATCCCCAAATACTACATATCCTTCAGCAAACTCTCCATCATGCAATGGTGCAAATATGAAGAATCGGTTTTCCTTGCTTACATTAAGCATCGGCACTAACTTAGAAGTTTCAAAATCAGCATTGCTTGATGCAAATCCCTTTTCTTTAGAATAAACCATATTCATAGTATCTGGATAACCATCCATTCTGAGAGGTCTCTGATTATCATAGATTGATTTTTCAATCAGTGGATCGATCATTACACAGAAGGTATTTCCCTCATATTGAACATCATTATTATTCAGATTGGTAAATGCTTCCGTAAGATGACTAATGCTATTGCCTTGCATAATGGATCTTTCCATCTGGCTGAGCTTAAGATCAAAATTGGAAGTAAATATCTTTTCATCAAACTTATCTTTTCCAATTTTTCTTCTTATGGCATTAAAATCTTTTGCCTGCATACATCCACAGCTTTCAGAAGGAACAAACTCACATTCAACCTTCTGCACTCTATCTGCTTCCCTGCCTTCAAACAGATTGCATAGAATCTCTGCACATTTTCTTCCAATATTGTCAAATCTCTGATCTACAGAACAGATAGACGGATCATATAACTGTGCCAGAATCTCATTATCAAAACCGGTTACAATAACATCCTCAGGAACCTTAATTCCCAATTTGATTAGTTCCTTGCTTATAACCATAGCAAGGGTATCATTGGCGCACACGATTGCATCAGGATAAGCGTCACCTCTGTTAATTCTCTCCATAACATAGTTATAGCCAATATATGGTGACCAGTTAGTATAACAGACATCTTCATCACTAAGTTCGAGATTATGCTCTTCCAGGACTTCTCTAATAACATTAAGACGACCATTCGAATCCATATTCTCTGCTGAACCAGCTATAAACCAAACCTTCTTAACGCCATGCTCTTCTATAAGATGCTCTCCAAGCTTGCGTGTACCCACAGAATTGTCAGAACCAGCAAAATAGAATCTTTCATCCTCTTTTCCTGTATATATAACTGGTATCTGTGCTTCTATACAGCGTTCATTAATCTGCTCAAGAGTATTAGGAAAATCCAGTCCATTGGCAAAAATAAGTGCTGCATCAAAGTTATTCATATCAGGCAGATTGTATATATTTAGTTCACCATGCAAATCTGCGCTGTTTGGTCCATATACAGCGTGGCTTAAAAACAGATACAGATCAACTGACTGCTCCATTAAGCCTTCTTTAACACCAATCAGATATTGATAAAAAATCTCACCGGCCCATCCGGTGGAAAAAATAGCCACTTTTTTCTTATCCATGTTCGTGCCCCTACACATTTTAATTTAAGAGCCAAAAACCCTTATAAAAAATATACCCTAAACCAGCTATAAATTCAATCTAATAAAGCCTTATGAATTCCTAAGAATTGCATAAGGCTTTGTTGTTATGATAATTATCCCAGTATTGCTTTGTCACTGGTGAATTCTTCACCGCTTACTTCCTCAAATTTATGTAGAAGCTGTTCAACAGTAAGCTGCTTTTTCTCTTCTCCCTTAATATCAAGGATAATTCGTCCATCCATAAGCATTATCAGACGATTCCCATGCGCTATGGCATCCTTCATATTATGTGTAATCATCATGGTGGTAAGTTTTTCTCTGTTTACAATAAGCTCTGTCGTATCAAGAACCTTGGCAGCTGTCTTTGGGTCAAGCGCTGCTGTATGCTCATCCAGCAGAAGAATCTTTGGCTTCTGTAATGTAGCCATAAGAAGTGTAAGTGCCTGTCTCTGTCCACCTGATAATAGGCCAACCTTTGAAGTCATACGTTCTTCAAGTCCAAGATCAAGAATCTTCAGAAGTTCCCTGTACTCTTCTCTTTCCTTCTTGGTAATACCAGATTTAAGTGTTCTTCTGGCACCACGACGCTTTGCAAGAGCAAGATTTTCCTCAATATTCATAGTGGCAGCTGTACCTGTCATCGGATCCTGAAATACACGTCCAAGATACTTGGCACGCTTATGCTCAGGAAGCTTAGTTACATCCTCGCCATCAATTATTATCTGACCTTCATCCACCAGCCAAACGCCTGCGATTGCATTCATCATAGTGGATTTACCAGCACCATTACCACCTATTACTGTTACAAAATCTCCATCCTCAAGAGTCAGAGAAAAATCATTAAGCGCAACCTTTTCATTAACTGTTCCTGGGTTAAAAACCTTTGTTACATTTCTAATCTCAAGCACTTTAGTTTCCTCCCTTCTTTACATTTGATTTTGTAAAATATCTGCCCTTCCAATAAGGAATTGCAAGGAATATAGCTACAACAAGGGCTGACAGAAGCTTAAGCAGGTCTGTATCTATACCCATCCAGATAACTGTCTGAAGTACCAGATAGTAAAGAATAGAACCAAATGCAACGCCCAAAAGCTTCAGTCCAAAGTTTCTAAACACTTTTCCAAAAATCGCCTCACCAATAATTACCGCAGCAAGTCCTATTACAATAGCTCCACGTCCCATGTTAATATCCGCAAAGCCCTGATACTGACTTAAAAGCGCACCGGAAAGAGCGACAAGTCCATTGGAAATCATTAATCCAAGAACCTTTGATGAATTAGTGTTAATACCCTGTGCTCTTGACATATTGCCGTTACAGCCTGTAGCACGGAGTGCACTACCAAGCTCAGTTCCAAAGAACCAGTACAATATAGCGATAATGATAATGAGCACTATACAAACTACAAATATGGTGTTCTTATAGAATGCCACATCTTTGATATATCTTAACGAAACCAGAAGGTCGTATTTTCCTACATTAATAGCTTGGTTTGATTTACCCATTATCTTAAGATTAACTGAATACAAACCCAGCTGTGTCAGAATTCCTGCAAGTATTGCCGGTATACCCATAAAAGTATGAAATACTCCAGTAGCAAGACCTGTTATCATTCCAGCAATAATCGCCACCAGTAATGATACATACACATTATTACCAGCCTGCATCATCATGATACATACTGCACCACCTGTACATAAAGAACCATCTACAGTAAGATCAGCAATATCAAGAATACGAAAGGTTATATATATTCCGATTGCCGCAATACCCCATATAAGGCCCTGTGCCACCGCACCTGGCAGTGCATTGAATAATGTCAAAATATCCATATATTCCTCCAAAACATATAATAAATAAACGCTATACATCTATTTATTAAAATAGTAAAAAGGCAGTGAGTACACATACCCACCGCCTATATTACTATAAAATCAATTATTCTGCTACGATTTCTTCGTAACCATCTGGAATTGTGATTCCTAATTCATCACAGATTTCCTTGTTGTACTTCTTTGTGAAGTTTGGAGCATACTCGATAGGCATTGTAGCAACATCAGCTTCACCCTTAAGGATCTTAGCTGCCATCTTACCTGTAGCAACACCTAAGTCATAGTAGCTGATTGAAAGTGTAGCAACACCACATCCTGAACAGATACCTTCTTCACCAGCGATTACTGGTACACCAGCTGGTAAGCAGATATTGTTAATGATTTCTGTATTAGCTGCTACTGTGTTATCTGTTGGAACATAAATAACATCAGCTGAGCTTGAAGCTGTAGTAACTACTGCTGCAAGATCGTTAGAATCTGAGAATGCATAGTACTCAGCTGTAACTCCGTTAGCTTCAAGAGCCTTCTTTACTACATCTACCTGGTACTGTGAGTTAGGTTCTGCTGAACAGTATAAAAGAGCTACATTCTTTGCTTCTGGGAAAATCTCAAGAAGCATAGCCGCCTGCTCTTCAAGTGGAGCAAGGTCAGAAGTACCTGAAATGTTACCACCTACTGTTCCATCAAAGCCTGTAAGTTCAAGAGCAACACCGTACTCTGTGATACTTGTTCCAAGAATTGGAATATCTGCTGTTGAAGCTGCTGCAGCCTGAAGTGCTGGAGTAGCATTTGCAAGAATAAGGTCAACATTCTTTGATACAAAGCTGTTTGCAATTGTAGCACATGTATTAGAATCACCCTGTGCGTTCTGAACATCAAATGTTACAGCATCACCAAGTTCTTCTACTAATGCATCCTGGAATCCCTGTGTAGCTGCATCTAATGCAACGTGCTGAACTAACTGACATACACCAACTGTGTAGCTGGCGCTATCAACTGTCTCTGTTGTTGTCTCTGCTGCTGCCTCTGTTGTCTCTGCTGCTGTTGTTTCAGATGTCTCTGTAGCAGCTGTGCTTCCACATGCAACAAGTGTAGCAAGCATCGCTGTTGATAAAAGTAAAGCTAATAATTTTTTCATAATATTATCCTCCTCTTTAGCTTTATATTGAAAATGCTTGATTTTCAATCGACAACGATTATATTGCTTTTG
>DCJA01000017.1:108995-110869 GCA_002317175.1 Lachnospiraceae bacterium UBA1712
GTTAAGAGCTTAAAATAGTTTTCTTCTATAAATTCTGCATTTTCTTCCTCAGCAGCAAATTCCATAGCCTTGGCTAGATCTGATAATTTCTGCGCTCCGACACTCAAAGATGAGCTCTTAATACCATGAACTACTACTTCAAAGCTCTTCCAGTTCTTTTCGTCATAGAACTTATCAAGATCAGATATTTTATCATCAGAAGTCTCAATATACACCTGAGCAATCTCGTTGTATACGTCCTCATCTCCCATTAAGAACTTCAGTGCCAGTTCATGATCCAATACTGATGAAGATTCATCGCTTGCTTCTGTCTCAACATCTGAGCTTTCTGTATTGTTCTTAATTTCCTTTTCAGGAGCATGTAACTCTGAAGCCTTTCTATAACTAATCTTCTCCTCTGGAAGATACTTAACCAGTTTTTCCTCCAGTCTGTCAATATCAATTGGCTTTGACAGATAATCTGTAAAGCCTGCCTCCAGATAGCGTTCCTTAGCTCCAACTATTGCATTGGCTGTGAGCGCAATCACTATCGAATTATCATCAATAAGCTTCTTATTGAGTAATTGCTGCAGGGTTTCTATTCCATCCATTCCTGGCATCATATGATCAAGGAAAATGATATCATAGCTGTTGTTTTCTACAGCATCAATGCACTGAACTCCACTCGCAGCTGTATGCAATTCAATACCATTGAGTTTCATCAGACTTCTTGCTACTTTAAGGTTGACCTCATTATCATCAACTACAAGGATTGATGCATCTGGAGCATACACATGAAGCTTATCTGAATCATCAGTATCAATTTTCTTTTCGTTAAAATTGCCTATTGGGCTCGCATCAACAACTTTTTGTCTTATCTCAAAATAGAAGCTTGAACCTTCACCATATACACTATCAATCCTGAGTTCACTTCCCATCATATGAAGAAGCTTGCTTACAATTGATAAACCAAGACCGGTACCTTCAATATTTCTGTTACGTTCCTGGTCAAGACGTTGGAATGACTTACACAGACTGTCCTTATCTTCCTCTCTTATTCCCATACCAGTATCAGATACTGCAACAAACAGCAAAAGCTCATTCTCACCAAGCTTATTTCCCTTCATCTTTAGAGAAACTGATCCACTGGCCGTATATTTTACCGCATTTGAAAGAAGATTGGTTATAATCTGTCTGATTCGAAGGTCATCACCATAAAGTGTTGTTGGTATATTCTCGTCAATCTCAAGCTTAAGCTCCAGGCCTTTCTTGGCCGCTCTGCCTGAAACCATGTTTATAAGATCATTAACAAGCGAATATGTGTCATATTCTACTTCGATAATCTCCATCTTTCCGTCCTCAATTTTTGAAAAATCAAGGATTGAGTTAATCAGTGAAAGCAAGGTCTTGCCTGCGCTCTTTATGTCAGCTGCATATTCTTTGATGACATTATCTGTGCTTTCTCTTAAAATCATCTCATTCATACCAAGCACAGCATTGATTGGAGTTCTAATCTCATGACTCATCTGAGCCAAAAATTGTGATTTTGCCTCACCAGCTACTGTTGCAGCATTTACTGCTTCACGAAGTTTTTCATTGACTTTTTCCTGCCATAGCATCAACTGATTTATCAGATAGTACACAGCAAATACGCATGCGCCAAACATTGCAACAAATACCAGGCAATAGATAATGATATTACCAAAGATATTCCACCAGTTCTTTACTACGATTACTGTAAACTGCGATTCAGTATTCTTATTAGCTACACAAGCCTTTCTAACATTATCATAGTCAACGATATATCCTATCTTACTTTCGTCGGCATATACATTTCTAAATTCTGTATCAAACACACTGCTTGCACTGTTCTGAGTCATCTGGTAATAAGCATT
>DCJA01000017.1:111089-113049 GCA_002317175.1 Lachnospiraceae bacterium UBA1712
GTGTCGATATACCACTGTCTCTCTTCAACAAACCAGCCTTCACTAGGCTCCCAACCGTTGTTCATGATAACCGTATGTTCGGCTTCAGGATTAGTCATATATACAACCGAAATATCTGAATATTTCTTTGTGATATCATCTAAAAATGCAACTGCTCCATCATAATCATCCAGGATTTCAGGATTAGCTGTTATTGTATTACAGAACATACTAAGAATACTCTTTTGTTCAGTAATCCACTGAGAAAGCTCATTTTCATATCTGCCTGCTTCTTCCTTAATTGACTGGCTTCCAAGACGAACTCTTGATTCCGAAAACAGGTACACGCTAATAATCATCGCTGCCACGATAACACCAATGATTGCAATTCTAATACGCTTATTAGTATCGTTACTAAATTTGTTCTCTAAGCCGGCTGTCTCTCTTCTTTTTTCACTTTCAGCGATATTAGAATAAGAAATTAGGTTATCAATCATATCAGAAAGTCTGAATGCTGACTCTCTGATTTTCTCCATTCCTTCCGAAGAATCATTATTAAGATTAGGATTACTAATATTTATAATCGAAGATATTGGAAGTTTAAGCTCTTTTGACATGTTAGAAAGGAAGTCCTCTCTCACCTTAAGAGTAGCCTCTGCTTTTCTTCTGTTTTTAAGAGCCATAAGATACAGCATAACAATAGCCAGGATAAGCATAGCATTGACCAGACATAACCATCCCAGTTGTCTATAGCTGTCTCTGTACAGTTCTGTATTATTTACACACAGGATCAGATACCAGTTATTCTCTGTTTTTCCACAGAATATGGTCTTGCTTACACCATTGATTGTCTTAGGCAGAACAACCTGTTTGGTATTAGACTTTTCGAGTTCCAGAATATCTACATATTCTGGCAATACATCTGAAAGCGAATGCCCCAGCATCTTCGAATCAGCATATCCAACTATTTCTCCGCTTTCTGCTACAATGATTGAGGTACGGCCAACATCCGATAGTTCATTGATATAATCCTGCATCTTGGACAGGTTATAATCGAGCGCTACAACCGTATCGCTATCTGAAAGGATTCTTGAGACGGTAAAGCAGACCTTGCCCGATGCCAGATCAATATATGGCTGAGAAATAAATATAGCATCACTCTCCTGCTTTGCACCCGTATACCAGATTCTTTGTGTAGGATCAAAATTCTCTGGTACAACAAAATCGGGAATCGAATACCAGTCTGTTCCAGCAGCATATACATTAATACAAGAACTTGATGACAATTCCAGCTTCTTTGCAATAAGATATTCGTCCAATACATTCTGTGTTGCCCCTTTAGCCATCAGGATATCAATCTCATTGGCAACGTCCAGTGTCTGCAATTTAGCATCATCCAGAGTCTGCTGAAGCTGTCCCCTGATACTTTCCATCTGCAGACTTCCCAGTTCCTCTGTCTGCTTATTGGCAACATTGAATATCATCTTGATATTGAGCACAGTAATAATAACAGCGACAATAAGAATTATTGCTATTACAATAAATTGTTTACTTATTTCCCTTTTGTCTCTCATCTTTTCCATCCTTGCGTTATTTCAGCATCTAATCTTTTGAATTAACCCTTTTTACTCTTTATTTCTGCAAGGCTGTATTCTATCCTAATCTTCTTACCAACATAGAGATTGTTGAAGCAATTCAGAATTCTTTCAACAACCATTCTTCCATTTTCAACATTGGTTTCAATAAGAACTACCATTGTCTGAACACTT
Organism: Lachnospiraceae bacterium UBA1712; assembly: GCA_002317175.1. Lineage (GTDB taxonomy): Bacteria > Bacillota > Clostridia > Lachnospirales > Lachnospiraceae > Colinaster. Next base: position 112,838 of record DCJA01000017.1, read on the forward strand.
GAGTATCTTGTGGTAATATCAACTCGTCTAAGAGAAGTAAATATAGCCTTATCAAGCAATTCAAGTGCAAGCTCTGTCTCTTGAGCATCGAGCTGTTCGCCCTCATTTGCAGGCAATGCATTAAACAGAACAGATACAAGCTTTTTGTTATCCCTTTCTACAAAACGTCTAAGGAAGTTATATACATTGTTAAAGTTATCAAAATCAAGCAT
>DCJA01000017.1:113173-118231 GCA_002317175.1 Lachnospiraceae bacterium UBA1712
GAATTCTTACCATTACTCTTGACATAATAAAGTGCTTTATCGCCACAATTATATAATTTGGCAAATGATTCACCATCTACTCCGGCTGTAGCAATACCAATTGATACAGATGTCTTAACCTCATAGCCCATCTCCTTAATACGCATATTAAGCGAACGTATCATGTCAGCTGCAAGATTAGCTACTTCTGATTTGTTATTCTTATTAGAGAAATATGCGATAAACTCATCACCACCAATTCGACAAATCACATCCTGCTCAGACGAGAATTCCCTAAGTGTATCAGCAAACATATTAAGAACACGGTCACCTTCCTGATGTCCGTAGTTATCATTTATCCCCTTGAAATTATCAAGGTCAATCATGAAGAGACTACCTGTATCCTTTTCCACGAGTTTCTTATCAATCATCTCTTCTGCATATTCTCTGTTCCACAAACCAGTAAGTGCATCTGTATAGGATTTGGTCTTCATCGCATCAACTTCATGGATTTTCTGATCAAGACGCTCTGCGAGAGATGCTCTTAATTCTTCAAGCTCCAGAGTTCTGTTAACACGGGATATAATTACACTCTTAACAAATGGTTTGCCTATAAAATCCATTGCCCCACATTCGAAACATTTGGTTTCTGTATCTGCATCATTATCTGCTGTTAAAAAGATAATAGGTATTCCAGCGTTTTTCTCATTCTTTCTTATTTCTTCATAAGTCTGAAATCCATCCATTACAGGCATCTTTATATCCAGAAGAATCAGATCACAATTGTTTTCTTCGAGATATTTAACTCCCTGCATTCCATCTGTTACAGCTACGATTTTATAATCCTTCCCAAGTACTGCCTTGGCTGCAACCAGACTTACTCTGTCATCGTCTATTATCAAAATAGTCTTCATAAAAAATCCTTTCATGCTTATAAGAACCATGTTCTTACAAATATACTTCTCCCACAATTGATGGCAAATCTTAAATATAGCCAATCTATATTATATCCAAAATAAGTTCATAAAAAAAGTCGTAAAATCGACGATTTTACGACTTTGTAAACATCTACTCCTCTGTGCTGGCTTTAAGCTCTTCAAGTCTTGATGATGTATTCTTAATAACTTCAGTAAACATATCCATACTATCTTTCAGAGAAGACATACCACCAGCTGCATGACTGGCATTGTCGGATATCTCAGAAGAAATAGTTGCCAGAGTCTCTATGCTGGATACAATATTATTATTCGCTTCCAGTACAGCCTCAACCTGATGATTCATCATATCAACTCCATCAGATAACTGACCTATACCACTATCTACCCGTGCAAAACTTTCATTTACATTCTTAACCTTTTCTCGCTGCACAATGATGCTCTCAACTGAGCCATCAAGAGCAATCTTAGCACGGTTTGTTACGTCAGTAAGCTTATTCATAATTGCTGTAATCGATTCGGTTGATTCCTTGGTCTCTTCAGCAAGTTTTCTAATCTCTTCTGCTACAACAGCAAATCCTTTTCCTGCCTCTCCGGCTCTGGCTGCCTCGATAGATGCATTGAGTGCAAGCAGGTTGGTCTGTGTTGATACATTAAGAATAGTATCTGTTATCTGGGATACCTCACCTACATTTTTGATAAGTTCAGTAATAGTATCAGATATCTTCACGGTATATTCATCTACAATATTAGACTGATGTTCCAATTCGTCTGACTGAAGCTTACCCTGAACAACCACTTCCTTAAGTTCATCTGAGGTACGTTTCGCCTCATTTGCAATTCCATTGGTTTTTTCAAGTCGTCTCTGAATCTCATTGGTCATATCAGACTGTTCAACTGTAGACTGTGCTGTCTCCTCAGAGGCTTTTGCTATACTTGCTGTAGCGTTTGTACCACGATTAACTGTCTCATTAATCTCATCCAGTTCTTTAAGTACATCACTAAAATCATTAGCAACTTCGTTGACAACAATACCAATGTTTTCAGCAACTTCTTTCTGGTTATCAAGAAGTGTCTTCACTGAATTAGTCTCTTCTTCACTAAATTTTACAAGCAGTCTTATTGCACTAAGTCCACCTGCAACACAGATAAGCACACCTAAAAGTGCTGTATTAATAATGGTAAAATCTGGTGAAGCCAATTCTGGATCAACCGTAAATCTGATAATAGTTGATTTAATCATTATCAGAACAAAGGCCCCAATCGATCCACATACCATAAGTCTCTCATTGAGATATACTGCATAAGCAATCAGCACAGGAAATACAAGCATTATACTGGCTGTCGGTGCAGTCATCACTAACAGGCAGTAACTCATCAAGAATCCTATTGACAGCGCTATCATCGCTTTTTTTGTCTCTACATATTTGGCTACTATAATTGCAGACATCAGGTACCATGCCAAATATATGCCCATAAATATAAACTTCTTTGAAATCTTCAGGTCAGAACCGAAATTCAGAAAAATAAAAATAATATATACAAGCGTAATAGATCTCGCCATTACTATGTTAGCTTTTCTGTACTGCTCAGCTGTCAGAGCCTTTCTCTTTAACTTATGCATCATATACGTATCCTCCATACATACTATTTACTATTACTATACCCTATTCTTCTACCTTTTTGCTATTAATTCTTTCTACATATATCATAATAATAATTGAACCAGCAATAGCCAGCAGTGCGATAATCATAGGTACAAATATATCAGATAGAATCCCTGTCACATTGCTCCTTTGATTGGTAAGCACAAGATACATATCCATATCTTCCATATATGTGATTACTCTGTCTCCCTCACTAAGCTTTTCATAATAGTATTCACCATCCGAAATCTTATCTAATTCCGGTAGGCTGATATAGTCTTTCTCAATTCTATCTACTATGGTATCAATCTGAATCAGCCCCTTGCTATCAGTAACATTAATCTTTACATCGTAGATTCTTTCATACAGTTCAAAAAGACTTTGAAGTTGAGACATCTCAACTCCTATTCCGCATACTCCAAGTAGATTATTATCGTCATATATAAGCTGATTGACAAACACTGATAATTCCCAATTTGTTGATTCTTCTATATCAACATCAAGCTCAAGTTCCTTTCTCGACTCCATCAAAGCTCCATACCAGCTGGAATTCCCCTGATAACTCTTATCAATATAGGAAGTAATTCCATCGCATGTATAATAAGCTCCTGAAGCATCACTCACAGCAAACATCATCTTGTATCCGAGACCGTTACCTATAGAAGATAAATAATCCTTTAGCTGATTTTCTACTCCTGTTGGATTCGTAGCTGATTGTTTAAGATATTCCTTCAGATTCGCATCCTCTGACATAACCTTTGCTGCTGTTATGGGGCGCATAAATGCCTTATTAATAGCATTATCAACTAATTGTGTTGCGTATCTCATCTGAATCTCCCGTTCTTCCTCTGTATTATATTTAGAGGCTACAGCCAACCAGGAAATCATTGCCATCATCGCAACAACTATTATAATGATTATACTCCAGATAAACTTTCTATTTGTCCTAATCATTTTCTTTCCGCCTTCATCTTCTTTTTGTATTCATACATTCGCTCATCTGCGCACTTAAATACTTCATCGTAAGTTGCTCCATCTATATGATTGCATGCAACTCCGTAGGATATTGATAAATTAAGATTTTTCTCAACTGGTGGTAAATTCTTTAGTTCTTTTTCAAATTGTCTGCATAATTTTTCTTTTGAACCATATGATTCGCCCTCGAGAATTGCAGTGTATTCATCTCCGCCAATTCTGAATACCGGGCTATGAGGGAAAGACTTACATATATGCTGTCCTGCAAGCTTAATAAGCTTATCTCCCATTTCATGTCCATACTCGTCATTTGCTTTCTTTAAGAAGTTCAAATCAAATACAACTATCGCATATTCCTTATCGCAGGAATCGTTGCCCTCTTTATATTTATTTATATAAGAAAGGTAGCAGTTTTTGTTCTTAAGACCTGTTAGAGAATCCGTCATGGCATTATTATTAATCATATCTATATAGGACTTTGTAGTTTCTGCCATGATTAATATGCTTTCAGAAAGTTCCTGAATCTCATCCTCAGTGTCACTGACAAACTTATCTCCCCAGTTTCCCTTTGCATACTGTCCGGTAATTATTGTCAATTTCTTAAGTGGAGAAACTATTCTCTTTGTCAACTTAACGATAAAGTAAATAGAACATATAAGAGAAATAGCTACGCTCACAGCAAACATCATCAGCATGTAATTTCTCTGTGCATTCACCTCATTAATCGGTACAAGAAGCATCAGTCTCATACCATTTTGAAGGCGACTGACACAGGTTTTATATCTGATACCATCAGAACCCGTTACTGTCAGTGTTTTATTCTCCTTATCCATAGTCGTCAAATGATTATAGAGTGACATTGAAAGATTATTCTTCTCTATAGAATTATCATCTGCAACACTATATGAAAGATAAGTTGAGAGGTCTATTATTTCTATTCTTCCCGTTTTGTACAGTTCCAGATCACCTGTCAGATTTACGATTTTATTAAAATCAATATCCATTCCAATTACACCAAGAAATATGCCTGATTTGGTATAATATGGCGCAATATACGAAATCATAAATACATCCAGGTTCTTGTTGTAATACGGAGTCATCCACATCGCTTCATGTTTCTTCATTGGTTCATAAAACCATCCCACATGCTCAATGTCGTTCTTCTCATACTTCAAAATATCAGTTGGCTCAAAATATGCAAATCTCTCATTGTCACTATTTCTAGACCAGAAAAAGCCCTGGGTTCCATTCCCGGTAAGCTCAGGGTTATATCTAAAGTAAACCGACATCGCACCATCCGTACGATTAGCAATGCTAAGTGTCATATCCTGTACCTTATTACAGAATTCCTCTGACAACAGTTCCTCTTCATTCAAGCACTCATTTTCCAGTTCAAGTACATAAGACGATATCGTAATAACAGAGTTCTCAAGGAATTTAAATGTATCATTAAAAATATAGGTTTCTTTTTCACATATCTGGGTTAATAATTCATCAGAATCATTTTTAGATATATTAGACAC
>DCJA01000015.1 GCA_002317175.1 Lachnospiraceae bacterium UBA1712
TAAGCTTCATCAACGTATGACATTTCTTCTGTCCTCCTAAAAATAACATTGTATACAAATATACAAAAATACATCCCTATTATAAATAATTATTTACACCTTAGCAAGTACTTTTATAATTAATGAGCACCAATAATCGTCATGAATGACCAGCTTTCGCCATTATCAGAATACTAAATATTCTTTTAGTATCAAAAAACACCAAAGGTTGGAAATAATCCTAACCTTTGGTGCTTAAATCATTAAATACTATTCAAGATACTCACTCTTAACATATCCGGTCTTGCCATTGAACTTAACCTTAGTCCATCCATCTGACTGCTTTTCAATCACAGTCATCTCATCACCCTTATATGCTTTGGCAATCTTTTCTGCATCAGTAGATGCACTCTTTCTGACATTGACCGTATCATTGGCCTTTGCTGTTCCACTTGAAGGTGAGTTGGCAATTGCTGCCTCACTGGAAGCCGAATCATTGGACTCTTCTCCAATAATCTCAAGATACTCACTCTTGATATAAGCTTCTTTTCCTTCAAATTTAATCTTTGACCAGCCATTTATCTTCTGCTCAAGTACAGTAAGTACATCTCCTTTTTGTACTTTGCCCAGCTTATCAGCTGTTTCAGAATCAGAACTTCTGACATTTACAACATCTGTTGTTTTTGCCTTCTTCTCTACTGTATCAGATATCTGCTGTTCATCTGCTTCCTGATATTCTGTACCCGACTCTGTTTCTTCAACCTCTGGCTCATTGGCCTTGGCAAGTTCCTCTCCAACTGCAGTGGTAAGCAGATCTGGTAATTTCTCAAGAAATGCAGCAAGCTTATCATCCGCTGCAACTGCCTCGTTGAACTTAACATTTACGGTATTGGTTAGATCAACGTAATCATCCTGTACCGAAATAGCCTTACAATAGTTGGCAAGCTTTTCATCCTGCTCATCATCATTGATGTAATATGATCCAGCATCATTCTTGCATACGTACCAGGCATTAAGTCCTGGAACAGTCTGCTCGTAATCAAACAGCTTTACTTCATAGTAAGCAAATACAATGTAAGAACCATCAACAGGACCACTCTTCGAATAACAGGTAACTACTGGATATGATTCAACATATTCGGCTTTTTTAGCGATTACTATCTCTTCTTTCTCGTCAACGCCAGTCTTTATCGCCTCAATAGTAGCAACGTCACCGCCGGCTGCGGCATCATAATACTGCTTCATGAGACTGTTAATCTCTGGAATCGCATCTACAGCAAGAGCTTCATCAGTAATAACATACTCATCAGCCTCAACAGCCTCAGTAACAACAGGAGTCTCTTCCACGACCTCTTCTTCAGGTTTTGACTTACAAAGAACTATAGTTATTACTACTGCGACAATCACAAAAGCGAAGGCAATAAGAGCAATCTTTTTATTCTCGATGATAATAATCAGTATGTCCCTAATCCAGTTTGCCACCGGATTAGCTCTTCTTCTTCTTCTCTTTCTTCTCTTTTTACTCAAAGCAACTTTCTCTTTCTTTGTTCATACAATTTTACTGCGCCCGACAGGAATCGAACCTGCATTAAAGGCGTCGGAGGCCTCCGTTCTATCCATTAGACTACGGGCGCCGAAAGCAAAACATCGGACTAATAATACCACATATAGTCGTTTATGTCTAGTTTTGGGGATTTTGACCACATTTTATGCTTTGTTTTTATGCATTTTGTCCTAACAAAATGTTATACATCCAACAATAAATCTTGCATTGTTAATGCATCTTCCAGTCAGACTAGCCCATGACCATTTCGTCTGTTACTGAACTCAATTGCTTACTCTGTATATTATAGAAATATGCGTGATTACTTAGCACCTCCTGTGGTGAAAGTATTTCTGAATTGACGGATCTGATCATCTCATTGATACTGGACAGATTGCCTGTTATCTGAGATGGTAGAATGATTAGTTCATGAATAGAACTTGGTATTATATAGAAATTGTCCATAAGGACATCAGAAAGCTTCTGTAACAGATTCGGATATGCCAGCACTGCCGCCCCAAACATTCCCAGATTATTGGTGAGCACATACATACTATCCGGGTCACCACTAATGCTTAAGTCATCATCTTCCAATAGATTTTCGTGATCTCCACTACTGCCCAAGCCTGTACTTTCTATATTACTATTACAGCTTTCATTAATTGCGCAATTATTCGCATCTTCCTCGCAGGATATCTGTAAAATAACATCTCCCAGCTTTTTAAAGCATACCCGTTTTACTTTTACTGAGTTAGCAATAGCATCCTCAAAAAGCCTGTCTTCTTTTACTCCCCACATACAGATATGATTGTTATGAATCAAAACTGTCCCATAACTGTTATCAGCACTGGTCACCTCAACATAGCACACCAGTGCAAGATCTTCTATTATTCTGTGCGGAACATCCTCTAAAAGATTCTTATTTAACTTTGCATTTATCATTTTTATATACAAGTTGTCTGCCACCGCCGAATAGTCAGTAAAATAATCCAGTGAAGCAAATTCAGTAGCATTATGCTTCTCATATGTCTCTATTATCATCTTAAACACTTCAGAGAAGCTGTAGCCATCTCTGTATCTTTCATAGTAGTCCTCCAGATATATAGTCGGACATATATTTCTTCCAGTCTTTAGTATAGTTAATCCGTGAAGTATCAGCCCATTGAGCTTAACCACTTCCTTAACTGCTACATCATGAGACTCTCCATAATAAGCCTTTACTGCTCCTTCCATTTTGCTTATAAATACTTCAAATTCATCCTGATTTCTTTTCATATTATTCCTTTCTGTCAACCGTCTTATAAGCAAAAAAAAGACAACAAACCTAAGTCTGTTGTCTTATAGTCAGTATTTGTAAAGAAAAACTAAATATTCTTTATCAATTATACACGGCTGAGGTATTCGCCTGTACGTGTATCAATCTTAATAACGTCATCTACGTTAACAAAAAGAGGAACTGAAACTGTAGCACCTGTTTCAACTGTAGCTGGCTTTGTTGCACCAGTAGCTGTATCACCCTTGAAGCCTGGCTCTGTGTCTGTGATAACAAGTTCAACAAACATAGGTGGCTCAATAGCAAATACATTGCCGTTGTATGAACAAACCTTACACATATCGTTCTCTTTTACAAACTTGAGAGAATCACCAACGCTATCCTGGCTGATTGGCATCTGCTCATAGTTCTCTGTATCCATGAAGTAATAAAGATCACCATCATTGTAAAGATACTGCATATCTTTTCTATCAATACGAGCTGTAGGGCACTTCTCTGTAGGACGGAAAGTCTTTTCAACTACACCACCTGAAATAATATTCTTAAGCTTTGTTCTAACGAAAGCTGCGCCCTTACCTGGCTTTACATGCTGAAATTCGATAATCTGGTATACATTACCTTCGTACTCAATAGTAACACCATTTCTGAAGTCACCTGCAGAAATCATAATTAATCCTCCTAAATATACTTAAACATTTAATCCTTTAATAGTTTATACTATTGCTCTTTTTAAAGCAAGTTTTTTTTATTAAATGAGCCTGTTATGCCCTATATTATATAGTTGCTATGCCCTATTTAATGCCTCAGTCTATACTCCTTCACAGTCAAACTCCGGGATAAAGCTTTCGCTTGCCACACACAGCTCCTGCATAAATGCATTTTGAACCCCAAGCTCAATTGCATAATCCAGAATCTTATCATATTCTCGTCTGCTAAGCTTCCTGCTAAGTCCAGGATATCCCTCAACCTCTCTAAGCGGAGTGTACTGGCTCATTATGGACAAATACACATCATCACCATATTCCTTATATAGCCTGCCGATAATCTGCTTTGAATCTGATATATGTCCTGGCAAAACCAGATGCCTTACTATTACTCCGGATTTAATCATACCCTTTTCGTCAAATGAGCAAGGTCCAACCTGTTGATACATCTGTGCTATTGCCTGCCATGCAGTATCAAAATAGTTTGTTGCCTTTGATAAGTCTCTGGCAAGTTTATCATCATAATATTTGCAGTCTGGAAGATATACATCAACATATCCCTCCAGTCTTTTTAAGGTCTCAACGCGCTCATAGGAAGAAGAATTATACACTATAGGAATGACAAGTCCTTCTCTCTTCGCAATATCAAGGGCATCAATTATTTGGTTAACATAATGTGACGGTGTGACCAGATTAATATTGTTTGCCTTTTTTTCCTGCAACTCCAGCATTATCTGAGCCAGTCTTTCCACTGATACTTCCTTGCCAGTGTCTCCATGGGCTATCTCTTTATTCTGGCAAAATGCGCACTGCATATTACAGCCTGAAAAGAATATAGCTCCGGAACCATTTTCTCCAGATATACATGGCTCCTCCCACATATGAAGAGCTGCCCTTGCCAGTTTAATTCTGTCATAGGAATTGCAGTATCCCTTTTGACTGCTTCTGTCTATATTGCATTGTCTTGGACAGTCGTTACATATCATCTGATAATATCCCATTTCTTCAGATACTGTTTAAGTACTATTCTTTCCAGCTTACGCTTTAACACTATCTGTATCTCATCAGTTGAACAGTCAATCGGAACAACCAGTGCAGACCTGATCCCCGCTCTGTTGGCTCCCCAGATATCAGTGAAAAGCTGATCTCCCACAAAAAGAGCCTGCTCCTTAGTGCAGCCCATATCTGCCACTGCCTTAAGATAATTGGCTGTCTTTGGCTTTCCTGCTTTGAAGATATAATTTGCTCCGATTTTCTCATTGAACATCTTAACCCTGTCCTCTTTATTATTCGAAAGAAAGGTTATCCTATATCCTATTTTTTTCAGTCTGTCCATTAGCTCCAGCGCTCTCTCATCTGCAGGAGCTCCATGCTTAACAAGAGTATTGTCTACATCATAGATAAGGCATCTAAAACCCTCTTCATATAATTTCTCATAATTAATAACATATGATGATTCATAGTACTCTGTTGGGTAAAATCTGTTGAACATAATTAATCTCTATACTTTCCTGTTAGCTGTATCTTCAAAATATAATCATTAATGCTTATACATAAAAAAATGGACTGTGCATAGCGCACAATCCATTATATCCAAAATAAAAATATAGTTCTAGGATAAATTACAACTTAGCAATAACTCGACCATCTTCTGAATTGAAAACATCCTTACTGTTTCCAATAAAATACTGATAATCCTGTAATACCTTATCCTGTCTCATCATAGAAATAGCCTTCTCCATATCCAGAAGGGATACATCTCTGTCCTTACCAATATATCCGAAGCTCTCCTGCTTATTAAATGATAAAGAAACTTCATCAAGATTAGCGTTCTTTGGTCTGTTATCAACTATAGGCTCAATACTGATAGCCTGCTGCTGACTCTCTTTAACCTGATTTTCTTCCTTCTGTGGCTCTGAGTTAAGCTGTTTGCTGGCAACACTGATATCAGTCTTTGGGATATCATTGCTACGATAGTTCTGCATATATCTGAAGCTGTCAATCATGCCCATTGTCATAACTCTTTACCACCTTTCTAAAGGATAACCAGTCTTTTTTCATCGACTACATAGTATATATCGACCAAAAAATCTAAAGACTTACTCTAACAATAAAACTTTTTTCACAAAAATGAAAGTACTTTTTTGAATATTTTCACAAAAAAAGTGTCGGATTATAATAATCCGGCACTTTTAAGCAGTTCCTTTGTATATTCATGCTGTGGATTATTGTAGATTTGCTCTCTGTCTCCCTCTTCCACAATTTCTCCATTTTTCATAACAAGTATTCTATCGCACATCTGATGAACCACACGAAGGTCATGACTTATAAACAGAAAACTTAAACCTAACTCCTGATGCAGTTCGTTCATCAGCTTTAACACTTCTGCCTGAATGGTAACATCCAGCGCCGATACAGGCTCATCAGCAATGATAAGTTTAGGCTTTAACATCAGGGATGCAGCAATACATACCCTCTGTCTCTGTCCACCTGAAAGTTCAGATGGGTATCTGGTCAGATACTCCTCACTAAGGCCTACCTTGCAGATCATTTCTCTTGAAAGCGCAGCCCTCTCCTCTTTAGTCATCTTTGTAAGATTTTTGAGAGGCTCCTCCATAATAAACTGAACAGTCTTTGATGGATTAAGTGAGCCATATGGATCCTGGAATATCATCTGAGTTCTACTCTCCTGATTGATGATGCTTCCCTGATCCGTCTTAATCAGTCCTATAATTGATTTTGCAAGTGTGGATTTGCCACATCCGGACTCTCCCACCAGTCCAACTATTTCCTGACTGTTTATGTGCATTGTAATATGCTTTAACACATTTACCTTCTCAGTAGCTCTTCCTTTTCTTTTGGTAAATGATACGCATACGTCTTTTATATCTACAAGCTTTTCGCCAACCTCAATATCGTCTCCAGTTTCCTTACATTTTGGAATAGCGGCAATAAGCTTCTTAGTGTATTCTTCCTTAGGATTATTAAATATCTGTTCTGAACTTCCTGCTTCTACAACATAACCATGCTTCATAACCAGTACTCTCTGGCAAAGCTGTCTGACAAGACTAAGATCATGGCTAATAAAAAGAATAGCTGTTTTCTTCTCTCTGTTTATCTTCTTAAGCAACTCCACTATCTGGCTCTGAACTGTAACATCAAGAGCAGTTGTTGGTTCGTCAGCTATAAGAAGTTTTGGATTGCCTACCATAGCAGCAGCAATCATAACTCGTTGTCTCATTCCGCCGGATAACTCATGTGGATAGGAATCATATACCCTCTGAGGGTCCTCGAGTTCAACCTCCTTAAGCGCCTCAAGTGCTCTTGCTTTTCGCTCCTCAGGCGTAAGCTGTGTATGAATCTTAAGAGATTCCTCCACCTGCCAGCCAATCTTCTTAACCGGATCAAGACTGGTAAGTGGTTCCTGAAATACCATACATATCTCGTCGCCCTGAAGCTCACGAAGCTCATTTCTTGGGCAGTTAAGTATCTCCTTGCCCTCAAACACAATTGAACCACGCTTTTTCATATCATGGCGGCTCAAGAGTCCTGCTATTGCCAGCGCAGACATAGACTTACCTGAACCGGACTCACCTACAAGACCTACGATTTCTCCCTCTTCCATATCAAGGTCAAAATCAAATACAACTGTCTCCGGAGTCAGATGGTCATGAAATTCAATATTCAGATCTTCAACATGTAATAACTTTTCTGCCATCAATAGCCTCTTTATGCAATACGACTTATACTAAATCGCTTATCATCTAAATCGCTTATCATCTAAATTGCTTATCATCTAAATCAATATATCTGCTGCAATCGTTTATTTAATCTCCTTGCTTAAAAGCGAGAATCCCAGGATAATTGCTACAATAGTACAGCCTGTCAAAAGCGCATAGCTGGGATGCGAGAACAGATGTGACTGTGCCTCACTCAGCATTCGTCCAAGACTGGCATCTGGTGGCTGAACACCGATTCCAAGAAAGCTTAATCCCGCCTCTGCTAATATGGCGTTATTAAAGCCAATCATTACTGAGCTTAAAAGCACTGTTTTCGCATTTGGAAGAATATGTACAAACATTATTCTAAGATCACTTGCTCCCGCCAGTTTTGCACTCTTGACATAATCAAGATTTTTAATTCTGATATATTCACTTCTGACAATTCTTGCATAGCTTGGTATAAATGCGATGCCAAGTGCTAACATAACCTGATATTTGCCACTACCAAGAAGCGATACCATTACCAATGCCAGTAACAGACTTGGAAAAGCCAGTGCCACATCATTGATTCTCATAAGTGCTTCATCGATAATACCACCAAAGTATCCTGTAAATGCGCCAAGAATAGTTCCAATAATACTTCCAAGTGCAACTGTTCCAACAGCAATAACAACTGTAATTGCACTTCCCGACATAACTCTGCTGAAAATGTCTCGTCCAAAGTTATCACAGCCATAAATGTGCTTAATGCTGATTCCTGCCATTTTCAGGGAAACATCCATGGCCTCCGGATCATATGGTGTCCAAAATAATCCAACAATGGCCGGAATAAGTGTTAACGCTAAAAGCACTGTTCCCAATATGAAATTGAAACTGTATTTACGTTTCTTCATATACTAATCTTTCAAAAATATATCAAACAAAAACTGTTAATATTCAAACTAAAATCTCTTACTGATTTCCAACTCGTGGATCTATTACTTTGTAAAGTACATCCACCAGCAGGTTTGTAACGATTACTATCATTGCAATCAGCATAATAATTGCGATTACAACCGGGTAATCTCTGTTCTGAATTGATGTAAGAAGTATTCTTCCAAGGCCAGGAATTCCAAATACCTGCTCGACGATAATACTTCCTGCTATCATATCCGCTAAGGCCATTCCTAAAAATGTAACAGTAGGAATGGATGCATTTTTAAGCATATGTCCAAAAAATACCGCATTACTTGTATTACCACGGCTATATGCGGTTCTGACATAGTCCTTCTTCTTCTCCCCATTAAGGGATGAATAAAGCAGGTTTAAAATCATTGCACATTTAGGAAGTGCAACTGAAAGAGACGGGAAGAACATATAAGCAAAGAAGCCAAGTGGATCTCTGTTTATACTTACAAAGCCTCCCGGAGTAAACATTTTCAGTGTTACACCAAAAATGAGTGTAATGAGAATACCAGAGAAAAACGGTGGTATTGCCATATTAATCTGATTAATAATCTGAATAATTCTGTCTATTACTGTTCCCTCTTTGTAGGAAGCATATACTCCCAGTGGAACACCTATTACAACCATAAGAATCATGGAAAACAGCATCAGAGTCAAAGTGATGGGTAGCTTGTCAAGAATCATTGACGATACTGTCATACTATAGCTGTAGCTTGTTCCAAAATCCCCTCTGAGAGCGTCGGCAAGCCAGCTTAGGTATCTGACTGCCAGTGGTCTGTCCAATCCCATCTGATGTCTCATAGCTGCCAGTGTAGCTTCTGTCGCATTAGTTCCCAGCCTTGAAAGAGCCGGATCTCCCGGGATAAGCGCAAATGCCACAAAAACAAGGAGAGACACAATGAATAACGTGATTATACAACTAAGTATCTTCTTTAATACGTACTTCATATGGTCTCTCCTTTTTATTTTGCTTCTTAATAATGCCTGCTTTCGGCATAATTAAGATATGATAATTTTGGTCTTATTTAACATACAGCTTAGAAAAATCCATTACATATAATGGGTAGAACTCATATCCACCAAATTTATTGTTGATTGCTACAAGATTTGGTAAATCCTGGATATATACATTGGCTGCATCCTCAGAAAGAATTGTAAGACATTTCTTATAATTCTCTGTCTGAACTGCTTCATCTGTGCTTTCTGTTGCTGCCTTGTATGCTGCATCATATTCGGCATTGTTGTAATTCATAAAGTTCTTACCTGAATCTGATACAAATCTGCCAAGCATCGCTCTTGCACTGAAGGTAGAAGCATCTACACCAACTACTGTTGATTCAAAGTTTCTGCCAAGGTATACATCGTTAAGCCATGTATCCCATTCAACAAGATTAATGTTGGCTGTAACACCGATTGCCTTGAACTGTTCCTTAAGTACCTGAGCTGTATCAACATGCTGCTTATAGTTGCTTGCAACAGTAATAGTGAACTCAAATCCATCTGGATATCCAGCTTCTGCAAGAAGCGCCTTAGCCTTCTCTGTATCTGTATTGTAAGTATCATTGAGTTCCTTCATATAATACTTGCCAAATGCTGGGAACATACTAGAACCAACTTCAGTACCCTTACCATCTGATACAAAGTCCATTACTTCCTGAACATTAAGCGCATAGCAGAGTGCCTGACGAACCTTAGTATCGTTAAATGGTTCAACTGAATTGTTGAGGTAGAGAGCCTGTACAAGGTTCATTGTACCCTCTTCGATATCAAACTTATCTGCTGAAAGCTGGCTTACCTGTTCATTGGTAAGTCTGGCCATAAGATCTACTGAACCACCTTCAAGATTCATTACGATAGTATCTGCATCTGCAACAATCTTAAGTGTTATGTTCTTAATCTTTGCCTTCTCACCCCAGTAGTCATCAAAGCTTTCAAGTATGATGTTTTCCTGTGGAGAACGTGATACATACTTGTATGGGCCAGTTCCAATAGGATCTGTTGAAGCATCAAGATGATCTGCTGGTAAAATAGCTGCTGTTAAGTTTGGTAAGAAGTCTGTATCTGCTTCATTAAGCTCAACTTCAACTGTCTTATCATCAACAATGTTAATGGCCTTAACATTAGAAAAAGCCGCTACCAGAGGTTCACCACTCTCAGTACCGGCACATTTATCAAGGGAAGCTTTAACATCCTGCACCGTAACTGTCGAACCATTGTGAAACTTAACATTGTCTCTCAGTGTAAATGTGTACACTGTTCCGCTCTCGTTAATGCTGTAGTCACTCGCTACTGCAGGGATTAAATCACCATTGCTATTAGGTTTAACCAAACCTTCAAACACATTAAATAATACCTCTCTAGTTCCCGCTCCCTCTGCAACGTGGGGGTCAAGACTCTCATCAAGATCCTGAGGTATACCAATGGTAATCAAAGAATCATTCCCTGCCTTTCTGCCTCCGCATGCGCAGAGTGCAATAGCCAGTGAGGAAACTACTAACATTACGAGAATTTTGCTTACGCGTTTTCTCATAATTTTTTCCTCTTTTCTTTGAATAAAGATTTTGTGAAAGATTTATCTTTCAAGCACATTATCATTGGAATTGTATACAATGTCAAGTATTTATTCCAATACAATTGGGCATTGATTGTTATAATGCAAATAAAAAAAGAGACGCCCTCGCGTCTCTTTCTTTGTTAATGTCCTATTTTGAAGCCATAACACTCTTTAATTCATCCATGAATGTATTAATGTCCTTAAATTCTCTGTAAACTGATGCAAATCTAACGTATGCAACAGCTTCAAGGTCCTTAAGCTTATTCATAACAAGCTCACCAATAACACCACTGGAGATTTCCTTTTCCTCCATATTGAAGATCTCAGTCTCAACTTCGTCAATAAGTCGATTAATCTGAGCTGCACTGATAGGTCTCTTGTGACAAGCACGAAGAACTCCTGCCTCGATCTTCGATCTGTCATAAGCCTCTCTATTGTTATCCTTCTTAATGATAATCAATGGAATGGTCTCTACCTTTTCGTATGTTGTGAATCTTTTTCCGCACTCATCACAAACACGACGTCTTCTTATCGAGTTATTGTCTTCTGCCGGTCTTGAGTCAATAACTCGGGTGTTTTCATGGTTACAAAATGGACATTTCATAAGTTACCTCCAAAATATGAAATTACTCTATACATTAATTAACATAATTATATTTATTTATATTCATTATGTCAACTCTTTTCTACAATATTTCGTTTAAATATCAACTTTTTTTCAGTATATTGTGGTTTACAGTAAGATTATGTGTTGTATTTTTATGCAAAAAATAACTCCTCATTACGAGGAGTTATTTAGCAATATCATTTATTATTAAGCAATACTATTTTTTCCGAAGCAATGCTATTTATCCCGAAGCAATATTACTTCTTCTGAAGGAAATCAGGAATCTTAAGCTGATTTTCTTCTACTTTGCTCTTAATATCTGTTGGACGCTGAAGCTGTGCTGCAAAATTAGTTCTTGGTGTAGCTGAAGGAGCAGCCTGAGCAACTCCTGGATTAATTCCAGCATTCATAGCAGCGTTAACATTTGGCATAGCCTGTGTAACACCTGGGTTAACCGGTCTCATGATGCCTGTATTACCAGCCATAACGCCTGGATTAACTGGTCTCATAATACCTGTATTGCCAGCCATAACACCTGGGTTAACTGTCATACCCTGATTCATCATAGGTCTTGACATAGATCTTGAGAACATATTTGGATTATTCTGTGTCTGCTCGATACCAGTTGCAATAACTGTAATCTTACATGTATCAGGCTCGCTGTTGTCATACATACATCCGAAGATAACATTGATATCAGCACCAGTAAGTGACTGGATGTAGTTAGCTGCATCATCTGCATCAAACATAGAGATATCACCAGAAACATTGAGGATAACATCTGTAGCACCAGTAATAGTAGTCTCAAGAAGTGGAGACTCAACTGCCTGCTTAACTGCCTCGATAGCCTTGTCTTCGCCCTTGCCTTCACCAATACCGATATGTGCAATGCCCTTATCTCTCATAACTGTCTGGATATCAGCAAAGTCGAGGTTGATTACAGATGGAACATTAATAAGGTCTGTAATACCCTGTACTGCCTGCTGAAGAACCTGATCAGCCTTTCTAAGTGCATCTGGCATTGTTGTCTTTCTGTCAACTATTTCATAAATCTTATCATTAGGAATAACAATAAGAGTATCTACGCTTTCCTTAAGCTTATCAAGACCTGCTAAAGCATTGGTCATACGAGTCTTGGCTTCAAATCTGAATGGCTTTGTAACAACACCAACAGTAAGAATTCCCATATCCTTTGCAATCTTTGCCACGATAGGAGCTGCACCTGTACCAGTACCGCCACCCATACCACAGGTTACGAATACCATGTTGTAGCACTGAATTGCTGCTGTAAGTTCATCATAGCTTTCTTCTGCTGCTCTCTCACCAACTTCTGGTTTAGCACCAGCACCAAGTCCCTTGGTAAGCTTCTCACCAATCTGAAGTAATTTAGGTGCCTTACAAAGCTGTAAAGCCTGCTTATCAGTATTAACACCGATAAAGTCAACACCACCGATTGCTTCCTCTATCATTCTATTAACCGCATTATTTCCGGCACCACCAACACCAATTACAAGTATCTTTGCACCAGCTTCTGCTTCATTAGTTCTAATCTCTAACAAGGCTCTGTTCCTCCTTTGCCCTCATACAGTCACACACAGTATAGTTTATAATTATTTTTATTTAAATGCAATGTTTTTCTAAACTTATGCATTATTTTTATTCATCAAATTCAAAAGTTGTTATATTTGTATCCGGTGTATAGTTTTCCATTCTAAGAACACCTTTTTTGCCCTTTAATTCCGGTAGAATTGCTTTTAGTCGAATAATCTTCTCATCTATATTATCAAAATTACCAAGTTTCACCCTGGCCTGTTCAAAATAGAGTGTCAGATTATAATCCTTATCAAAATAAATCTTGTCCACACTGATTTCATATTTGTCCATCAGCTGTGATACATCCAGAATCTCTTTAAATATTTCATCATCAGATACAGGCAGCTTCTCATACATTACTACATGATCAAATTCCATACCTATTATCTGAGGTATTCCCTCTGTTCTTATTGGAGAAGACTCAACGACAGTTCCATCCTTATCAAAATAGATGTACTGTCCCATATAGTCCACATATCCAGCGATTGCCTTCTCATATATAGTAATCTTTATAGAGGTTGGCGACATTATTCTCACGCTCATAGTCTCAATGAACGGAACATCCTTAATCTCTTTATTTCTGTATCTTAATGACAACAGCAGCGAATTCTTTGCCAGGAAACCATCGCCAATTACCATATTGTTTATTTCTTCAGTAGAATAATGCGTACTACCCTCAACGATAATAGTATCCACAGTATACTTTTCTACAAATACGGTAAATGCACATCCCAGCAACATAAGTACTGCCACAAGAATAAGCAGTTTCTTTGCAGTTTTTGCACTAATGGAAGGTCTTGGCAAACTAAAATCCAGCCGTTCTCTCAAGCTAGGCCGATACATTTTCTGAACTTTCGGCTTTTGGGCTTTTGTCTTCTTTTTTTTCTTTTTCTTCTTTATTTCATTACTCATATACTAGAACTTAATAGAACGGGCAACATTGATAACCAGACCAATTTCAATCAGCAGGAACATAACAGACGATCCACCATAACTGATAAATGGTAAAGAAATACCTGTATTTGGAATAGTATTTGTTACTACCGCTATATTTAATACCACCTGAATGGCTATGTGACTCATCACTCCTACTACAAGCATGGCGCCATACAAATCCTTGGCATTATTTGCAACAATCATCATTCTCCATAAGAGTATTATGAACAGAAGAATAATACATATTCCACCAAATAATCCAAGTTCCTCACAAATAATCGAGAAAATCATATCATTCTGCGCTTCTGGTAAGAAGCCCTGCTTCTGAATACTCTGTCCAAGACCCTTGCCAAATATTCCACCTGAACCTATAGCATATAAGGCCTGAAGTGTCTGGAAACCTTTACCTGAAGCATATGCCTCCGGATCCAGCCAGGCCAGGATTCTGGCTCCTCTAAATCCAAACTTCCCTGAACCAGCAGCCTTCTGAATAACAAATACCATAAGTGCAGCAAAGGCAACAACAGCTACTGCCATTATTATAAATCGCTTATAGTCCTTGCTGGCTATAAATATCATCATTACAGAAATTCCGCCGATGATAATGGCCGAGCTCATATTATCTGTAATCTGCCACACCATAAGTGCAGCGATTGCAGCTGGCAAAATAGCAATTCCTGTTCCTTTCCAGCTGTTTACATTTTCCTTAAGCTTACAAATCATACCTGCGCTCAGCAAAATGATTGTCAGTTTTGCAATCTCTGCAGGCTGTACTGAGATACCAATTCTAAGCCATCTTCTTGCACCGTTGGCAGAATATCCAAGCGGAGTCATAACCAGACCTATCAGTACAAGTGATACTAAATAAGAAGTAAACGATATTCTTTCATAAAAATGATAAGGAATAATGGCTGCTATTACCATAAACACCAGTCCAACTACAGTTGCAAACAACTGTTTTTTAAGGTAATATGCCGGATCATTATCCGTCAGTGTAGACATAGATGCTTCATACGAACTGGTGGAATACACCATAATCAGTCCAAAGCATACTAAAAACAGCACGACAAAAATCATACTATAATCTATATACGGTTTTTCAGTTTGATTTTCATCAGTACGGAATCTCATTAGTTTCTTCCTTAACAGCGTCTCCTGTTTCCATGTTAAGCACTGTACCAGTAAGTGGCGCTGTCTCAACATCGTCGCTGTTCATTTCTTCCTGTGTAACCTGGGTTGATGATGTTACATCTCCTCCATGAGCATTAACATTACCATTTTCATCCAAATCAGGAGAGTCAGTTGCTTCTTCCTCTGTCAGTTCTTCTTCAACATTTGCTCGCTTAACTGTAATATTAAGCTCAGCAAGTTCCTGCTCCTCTTTCTCAGATAATTCTTCTGTCATATATATGTTCATATATGGAAGAACCTCTGTAAGTATGCTTCTGCAAAGCCTTGTTGCAAAGCCTACATTATCCTGAACCCAGGAGTTTGGTCTGTCAACTACAACATATATAGCAATCTGCGGATTGTCCGCAGGAGCAAATCCCATAAATGAAAGTACATAGTTTGTTCTGTCACGGGGTACAGTTTCGGCTGTACCTGTCTTTCCACCTATCATGTATCCGGCTGGTCTGGCAGTTTTACCTGTACCTTCCTTAACAACTCCAACACAATACTCAACAATCTGATTTGAGGTCTGTGCTGAAATGGTCTGCTTAAGAACTCTAGGACTTATAGTTTTTACAGTAGAGCCATCTGCCGCTGTTATCTTACTTACCATATGTGGTTCATAATAATAGCCGCCATTGATAAGCGAACAGAAGCCTGTAATCATCTGAATCATTGTTACATTAAAGCCCTGTCCAAAGGTAGATGTAGCAAGCTCAGTCTCACCCATAGAGTCACCAGTGAATACAAGGGTGTCTGTTCTTGACTCACCATACAAGTCAATATTTGTCTTTAATCCAAAATTATATTTATTCTGATACTCAAGGAATGTAGATGCACCAATCTGACGTCCCATAAGCATAAGAGATACGTTACACGAGTTTTCAACTGCTCCAAGAACACTCAGTGTACCACAACCACCCTTCTTGTAGTTATGGCATTTGATATTATGATTTGCGACAGGCAGAGAACCATTACAGGTATAATACTCTTCTCCTGTCAACTTGCCTGATTCAAGTCCACAAGCTACTGTAAATGGTTTGTAGGTAGATCCTGGCTCGTATGTATTACTAATGCAGAAATTCTTCCAGAGATTTGCAAGGTTTGCATTCTTAAGTTCTTCATCTGCAAGTTCCTCTGCAATATTTTCCTCTGTTAGTACAGTTGCATCATAAGCAATGTTACCCTTAAGGTCGCATTCCTTCATACCTATAAGTCTGCTGGTATCTCTTGGATCATTAAGGTTAAAGGTTGGATAACTGGCCATTCCCAGAATCTCGCCCGAGTTAACATCCATAATGATACATCCAAGGTTATTAGCACCATTTCCATCTCTGACTGCATTCTTGTTATTCTCATTAAACTCATACAGATATTTTTCTATTATCTGCTGAACATTGGCATCAATTGTTGTTACGATATTGTAACCATCGGTAGCAGGAATTGTAGTTCTCTCAAGTGTTTCATCCTCATTGAGATATCCGTAATCTCTGCCGTTGGTACCTTCAAGAACAGAATTGTAATACTGCTCAAGCCCATACTGTCCGCCTTCACCCTTGACAGTGAAGCCGAGAACATCGCTTGCAAGTGTATTGTTAGGATATATTCTCTTATACTCATCCTCGAACCATACACCAGCTATATTAGGATATGTCTCATTGTCATTATCCATCTCTACAAACTTACTAATCTCATCATAAGTAAGTCTCTTAGCTACAATGTAGTACTGCGAAGTAGGGTTCTCAGTAACATGATTCCTGATACTGCTAATATCAAGACTTGGGAAGCAGTCTCTAAGAGCCGCCATGGTTTCCTCAAGGCTTTCATCCTTATCAAGCATTACCTTGGCATCAACAATCATATTGTACACTTTTTCTGATGTTGCCAGCTTATTGCCCTTACAGTCAAGGATATCTCCTCTCTTGTAAGGAAGGGTTACTGAATTATATTTCTGCTGGCTTAATACCTGCTTTTTATACTGTTCACCATTGTCTCTGGTTATGGATATTAGCTTGACACTTAACCCAGCAAAAGCCAGTAATACCAAGATAAAAAGTATCACCAGCTTTGCCTGCATATCTTTATTGAGTCCACTATCAACTCGTATTTTTCTTGCTTGTCTTACTCTTCTTTCGTTCTTCAAAACAAATTGCTCCTAGTTCTCAGGTAATGCCTTTAACTGACGTACATAGTCACTACCTTCATCTGATATTGTAACAACTTGTCCAGCTTTTGCATAGGTCATTCCGAGCTCTTCAACTGCAATCTGCTTGATTTCTTCAAGATTAACGCTGCCTTCGATTCTTTCTAACTCTTCATCATTGGCAAGCTTGAGATTGTTTAATTCCTGCTCAAGGGATGCAACCTTCTTTGTACTGATAGTAAGATTTGCCTTCATATCAAGGTATGAAGCAAGGATAAGGCAAAGTCCAACCATTGCAACCGCAAGGAATAAAACATAGCCCGGGCTCATTCTCTTTGCTCTTGCTCTGTTTCTGGCAACTCTTGCATCTACAGGCTTGAATGGCTGATTCATTTCACGAATAAGATCTTCTTTAGTAGCCAGATTATTCTGAATATACATTTGTCTTCTTGCCTTCATGCTCATCTTCTTTGCTGTTGCCATTAGTTTGTGTTCCTCTCAATTACTCTGATTTTTCAAATATTCTAAGCTTTGCGCTTTTTGATCTCGAATTTTCTTCAAGCTCTTCTTCACTAGGAAGAATTGGTTTTCTGGAAATCACTTTACCCTGTGATTTATTGCCACATACACAGACCGGAAAGCTCGGTGGGCAGGTACATGGATTTTCTTTTTTCTTGAACTCAGACTTTACTATTCTGTCTTCCAATGAGTGGAAGGTTATTATCGCAAGTCTTCCTTCGTCATTAAGAAGCTCTATCATATCATCAAGTGTGTTTTTGAGAACCTCAAGTTCTCTGTTGCATTCTATTCTGATTGCCTGAAAAGTCTTCTTAGAAGGATGTCCATTAACTCTCATCTTCGCTGGAATCGCTGCCTTGATGATCTCATTGAGTTCATAGGTTGTATTGATTCGCTGCGATGCTCTGGCTTTTACAATATGCTTTGCTATATTCTGTGCAAAGCCGTCTTCGCCATAATCTCTAATTATTCTGAACAGTTCTTTTTCGCTGTACTCATTAACAATATCTTTTGCTGTCAGGCTCTGGCGTCTGTCCATTCTCATATCAAGTTCTGTATCATACTTGTAAGAGAAACCTCTTTCCACTGTATCCAGCTGATATGAACTCACTCCCAGATCCAGAAGTATTCCATCTACTTTATTTATCCCAAGCTCTGCCAGCACATTTTTCATATTTTCATAATTGCTGCGCACTATTGTTACATTGGAATAATCCTTTAATCTTTCACTTGCCGCCTTAATAGCATCTTCATCCTGATCGATTCCGATTAGTCTTCCTTTGTCACTTAATCTCTTAACAATCTCTGATGAATGTCCAGCGCCACCAAGTGTGCCATCAACATATATGCCATCAGCTTTAATGTTTAATCCGTCGATGCATTCCTGTAAAAGAACTGATTTATGTTTAAATTCCATATCTTATATTCCAAATCCAAGATTCTGCATATGCTCTGCAATCTCATCAACATCATCAAAGTCTGCTGTATCTTCCCAACATTCCTTGCTCCAGATTTCAACTCTGCTTCCAACTCCGACAAGTACAACGTCCTTTTCCAGCTTGGCGAATTCTCTTAAAACTGCTGGAAGCAATATTCTTCCCTGCTTGTCCACTTCTACCGCTGCTGCACCTGCAAGAAAAAATCTCACGAAAGCTCTGGCCTCTTTGTTGGTGATTGGTAGTGTCTTTAACTTATCTTCGAAAATGGTCCATTCCTGTTCATCGTACACAAACAGACATCCGTCAAGACCCTTGGTAACCACGAACTGCTCTCCAAGTGTTTCACGGAACTTCGCAGGAACTATAAGTCGTCCCTTTTGATCAATTGTGTGATTGTATTCTCCCATGAACATAATTTTCACCACTTTGTGACACTTTGTCACCACTTTTCACCACTTGCCTCCATTTTACACTGTTTAGTTGGGCTTTTCAAGGCCAAAAAGTCAGTGTTTTCAAGGCTTTGCGCTATGTGGTAGCTTGTGGGGAAAGACATTTTCTAGATATTGGGCATCGAAATAGGCGTAACACAATATATTGTGTTACGCCTATAAATCAGTTTGTCTATTTGTTTGTTATAGATAATTTAATCTTTGTAATTTCGTTAGATTTGCACAAAACCCTATACATTAAATCTGAATAAGATTACATCCCCATCCTGTACCACATACTCCTTGCCTTCCATTCCCACAAGTCCTTTTTCTCTTGCAGCCGCAAGGCTTCCGTATTCAAGCAGGTTCTTATAGTTAACTACCTCTGCCTTAATAAAACCACGTTCAAAGTCTGTATGAATCTTTCCTGCTGCCTGAGGAGCTTTTGTGCCCTTCTTGATAGTCCATGCACGGCACTCATCCTCTCCTGCTGTCAAAAATGACATAAGGCCAAGAAGGTCATAGCTTTCTTTAACCAGCTTATCAAGTCCTGATGACTCTGCTCCAAGGTCTGCAAGAAAAGCAGTTCTTTCTTCATCATCAAGCTCTGACAGTTCTTCTTCAAGTCTCGCTGATACCACAAAGCACTTAGAACCTTCTCCTGTTGCCAGTTCTCTTACCGCTGCAACATACTTGTTACTTGCACCATCATCTGCAAGATCATCCTCTGCTACATTGGCAGCATATATTGTCTTCTTAGAAGTAAGAAGATTATATTCTTCAAAGCACTTAACCAGATCCTCATCGTCTGGCAGTTCAAATGTACGTGCCATCTTACCAGCTTCGAGATGAGCCTTTACAGATTCCATCATCTCAAGTTCCTTAGCAAGTGTCTTATCCATTCTTGCCTGCTTAGCCACTTTGGCAATTCTTCTGTCAAGAATCTCAATATCAGAGAAAATAAGTTCAAAGTTAATTGTCTCTATATCTCTGGCAGGATCAACTGAACCATCTACGTGAACTACATTGGTATCCTCAAAGCATCTAACCACATGTACGATAGCATCTACTTCACGAATATTTGCCAGAAACTGATTACCAAGACCTTCGCCCTTGGAAGCTCCCTTAACAAGTCCAGCAATATCTACAAATTCGATTACCGCAGGAGTAACCTTCTTTGTGTTGTAAAGTTTACCAAGTTTCTCTATTCTTTCATCAGGAACTGATACTACACCCACATTAGGATCAATTGTAGCAAATGGATAGTTTGCTGCAAGCGCTCCCGCCTTTGTAAGTGAATTAAATAATGTAGATTTTCCAACATTTGGCAAACCAACGATTCC
>DCJA01000002.1 GCA_002317175.1 Lachnospiraceae bacterium UBA1712
CGCAACTCTGATATAATATCATGCAAAAAAATAGAAGTCAACACCTTTTAAGAAAAGTTTTATAACAAATTTTTTTGCCGATATTTTACGCTATATATAGATGAATTACTTCTATATATAGTAACGTTTCATCCAAGAAGCGTTGTCTTCCAGTTAAGGAATATTTCTATTACATCATGGCTGGCTATATAGGCAAGCCATCTGTAGTTATTTGTATCCTGCAGAAAGGACTGTCCTATTTGTCCAAAATAGCCCAGTCGAGAAGCAGCTAATATTACATGATAGATAGCTATCGTTGCAAACAATCCCAGAAGCGCTCCCAAAAGCTTATCTATTACAGCGATTACTGGAAGTTTTGCTATAGCCTTTATCGACTTAATTAGGATTTTTAATATTCCATAGACTACTCCAAGGACTACAAGCGTTATCACCGCTATTACCAGATCCATTGTTTGTCCATTGGTATATGAATTATATATTCGTAAAAAAATACCCAACATAAATAGGGTTACAACAAGCGATATAAAACCAGACACGCTTTTTGCAAACCCTTTCTTTACGCCAAAGTATATTCCTGCCAAGGCTATGACTATCGTCATCACCAAAGTTATACTTACACTAACACTCATCTTTATTCAAACTTCACCGTATCCAAACTCATTTCTTTTACTACCAGGTATTTCTTGTCAGAGCTTGTAGAAGCTATGAACTGCACCTGATCATCAAACATGTTGTTATACTTTTCTTCTCCATTGACATCTACTACTATGCATTGTCCTTCATTATATATAAGTATAACGCCATTTCCAACCAGAATATCCTTGAAGTCCATGCTATAACAGTAAGAACCTGTTTTTCTACCCTTTGTATCGTAAATGTCTATTCTGTACTTATTCTCTCCTGAAGTATCATAGCATACCAGGCCAACATAGTTTGTTCCATGATATACACCAATTATATTGTCACTAAGAAGAATATCTTTTGTACTCTTTGGAATCTTGGATCCCTCATAGAACATAAGTCGGTTATCTGCCACAGCCATTACAGTTTCACCATCGAGAAACTCAACTGTTGGAACAACAGCATCCGGGTATTCATAACTACTTACAATCTTGTCGGTTACATTTTCTCCTACGCCACCGAAGTTGTAGAAAGTTACTCCTGATTTCATGGTATCACTATCCACCAGCAGGTAGCTTACCGCCATTACTTCGCCTGACAAGGATACACTAAGTGGATATCCAGTCTTGGACATAGTAGCCTTAATCTCTCCCAGTTTATTACCCTTTACGTCATAGAGATTAACCCATGAGTTATTGGTATCCTCAAGAATTGCCGCTACAAGGCCTTCCTTTGATACGCTAAAATCTCTTATTGGTATAGTAGTATCTATCTCTGTTACTGTGCCGCTATTATCTACAACATGAATTACATGTCCGTTATAATCACCAACGCCCACGTATTCTGAACTTCTCTTTACGATAGGATTCTGCATCTCATAGGTCATGTTCCAGAGTACATTTCCCTTTTCATTGACACAGCTTACTCCATCCTTACTGTAGACTATGATACTTCCATAGTTGTTCATATAGGAGCTCGTCTCAATACTTACTCTGTCCACGGAATTGACTACAGATAATTTTGAATACTGCTGATTCTTATAAAATACCAGTAGAAATGTTACGACAACAACTATTAAGGCAACGCAAACCAGCACCGCCACAAAGCTTTTCAGCTTGTGGAGGTGCAGCTTCTGCTTGAAATCCATATTATCATTTTCAGATTTATTTCCTTTGCCAGGAAATCTGCTAATTGTTGCCATTTAAATATTCCTAAAATGTAAATTTGTAGATTGTTGTTGTCTTGCAGTCCTTACCAGGGCCAAATACAGCCTGTGGGAACTCAGCATGATTGATGTGATCAGGATAGTACTGTGTCTCAAGGCATAAACCATAATTCTTCTGATATGTCTTTCCATCCTTACCCGCATTATCATTTACATAGTTTCCTGAATAGAACTGAATACCCGGAAGATCTGAGTACACTTCCATACCGCGGCCTGTTTCTGGTTCTTTTACTTCTGCAACCTTGCGAAGAGTGCCATCCCAGCCATCTATACAATAGTTGTGATCGTAACCATTTACCAGAGCCATAATTGGATTGGTTATATCATTGTCTTTTCTGATTGCTTTCATTGTAGTGAAATCCAATGGGGTTCCAGCTACTGGAGTAATCTCACCTGTTGGAATTCCACCTTCTCCTGGCATTGTAAATGTGCTGCAGTTAAGCCAGAGTTCGTGATCAAGAATATCTCCTTCACCATGTCCCTTAAGATTGAAGTATGTATGATTTGTCATGTTGATAATTGTATTCTTATCGCTAGTTCCTGTGTAATCAATCTTTACTTCATTATCATCTGTAAGAGTATATGTTACTGTTAACACTCTGTTTCCAGGAAGTCCATATACACCATCGGCAACCTTTGCTGTGAACTTAACACTGTTCTCTGCAGCTTCAGCATCCCAGAGCATCTTATTCATACCTGTTTCAAATGCTGTATGAAGATTGTTTGGTCCATCATTTACTTCCATTGTGTATTCGACACCATCAATTGTAAGCTTTGCATTACCAATACGGTTGGCATTTGGTGCTATTGTGGATCCAAGATAAGTGTCATTTACACTGTATACTTTCATATCCGGACAAGTAAGGGCCACGTCAGCTGTTCCATTTACTGCTGAAGGCACGTTAATCTTATGAAGAATTGCTCCAAAATCAAGTAAACTTATAGACATACCATTTTTATTCTCAATGATATATTCTGTTACATTCTTTCCTTCTTTTGTCTGTCCAAAAATATTAGTTTTCATGTTTTCTCCTATCATTTTGTAATTTTATAATTCTATACGTCCCTCAAGAGCGCGAAGCAATGTTACTTCATCTATACACTCAAGGTCTCCACCTACCGGAACACCACTTGCTATTCGTGTAACCCTGACTCCGGATGGTTTGATAAGCTTACTTATATACATAGCTGTTGTCTCGCCTTCAAGACTGGAATTGGTTGCTATGATAACCTCTTTGACCGTATCATCTTTAAGTCTTTCAATAAGTTCCTTGAGTTTGATATCTCCCGGTCCTATACCAATCATAGGTGAAATGGCACCGTGCAAGACATGATAAACACCATTAAATTTGCCGGTTTTCTCATAAGCTGCCAGATCACGCACATTTTCTACTACCATTATCGTAGAATGATCTCTATTCTCATTGGCGCACACTGGACAGAGATCACTGTCTGTCAGAGTATAGCACGATTTGCAGTATCTGACTGTATTCTTAGCTTCCAGTATGGTATTGGCCAGTCTTTCAACCCTCGCCTGTGGCATATTGATGAGATGAAATGCAAGTCGGCCAGCCGACTTCTCCCCTATACCTGGCAAAGTACTCAGCTCACTTATCAACTTATTAATAGGTCCACTGTAAAGATCCATTAGAAGCCAAATCCTCCAAGGCCACCTGTCATCTTGCTCATAGCTGCATCATTGGCTGCATCTACCTGAGCAAATGCTTCATTAAGAGCTGCTACGATAAGATCCTGTAACATCTCTACGTCATCTGGATCAACTACATCCTTATCAAGAGTAAGGCTCTTAATAACTTTCTTTCCTGTTACTACTACTTCTACAGCTCCACCGCCTGCTTTTGCGCTGAATTCAGATTCTTCAAGCTTCTGCTGACTCTCTTCCATCTGACGCTGCATACGCTGTGCCTGCTTCATTAAATTGTTCATGTTTCCTGGCATTCCCATTCCGCCTGGAAATCCACCGCCTCTTTTAGCCATTATATTAATCCTCCTCGACTATCATTGCATTTATTCCTGACATCTTCAAAATATCAGGATACACAGATTTGATTTCATCTCGGTTGCCCGCTTTCTGAATATCAATATCTATTTCTTTTTCTACTGATTCACTGATTGTTTTCTTGATATTTTCTTTAACTGTTTCTTCCAGAAGTCTGTCACAGGCCGGTTCGTCTGCCGGTGTCAGAATAAGAAGCTTATTGTCCGCAGAAAGAGATACAGTTACTTTGGTCATCAGCATTCTGTCCAGACCTTCAAAATTATTGATAATATTCCTCCAGTTATTCACAACCTTCTGAATATCCTCTGGCAAAGCATCTGGAAGTTTTGCCGGTGCCGCTTTAGCCATTACTGGCTGACTCTGCACGTTTTGAGCTGCTGCAACCGCAACCCCATTCTCCAGCTGATCTTCAATATATCTGATTCTGTCTACCACTTCATTGCTCTTGCTATCCATCTGTGGCCTGCACAGTTTAATTAGTGCTATCTCCACAAGAATACGTTTCTGTGTGGCATACCTTATATCATTGGACAGGTCTGAGAAAATGCGAATGTATCTGATTATACTCTCTGCCTCAAGCTTATCTGCCTCTTCTTTAAGTCTGTTTTTGTTATCTGTAGAGACATCCAGAACATCTTCAACATTGTCGGATGTTTTTACCACCAGGAGATTGCGCAGATACCAGGTGAAGTCCGTCACAAACTGAGTAAGCTCTCTACCCTGTATAACTATCTCTTCAAGAACCTTGATACAGGCAGTAACGTCATGCCCCATAACTCCTCTTAGCAGCTTACTGAACACTTCAGTGTCAACTGCGCCAAGAACATCCAGTGCATTGTCATAGGTCAGTGTCTCTCCATAATGAAATGCTATACACTGGTCCAACAGAGACAATGCATCTCGCATGGATCCATCTGCTGTTTTTGCGATGTATCTTAATGCCTTTGGCTCAACATCTATTCCTTCTCTTTGCATCAGATCCTCAAGTCTGTCTGCAATGGTATCGATGGAAATACGCTTAAAATCATATCTCTGACAACGTGAGAGAATTGTAATAGGTATCTTGTGTACCTCGGTAGTCGCCAAAATGAATATACAGTATGATGGTGGTTCCTCCAAAGTCTTCAACAAGGCATTAAATGCGTTGGTTGAAAGCATATGAACCTCATCAATTATATATACCCTGTATCTTCCCTCAGATGGGGAATATGAAACAGCATCTATAATATTACGAACATCCTCTACACCATTGTTGGATGCGGCATCCATCTCAACAACATCCATGCTGACGCCTGCTGCTATTCGCTTACAGGATTCGCATTCTCCACAAGGACTGCCATCAACAGGATTCTGACAGTTAACTGTCTTCGCAAATAACTTGGCAATAGATGTCTTTCCAGTTCCTCTGGTTCCACAGAACAGATAGGCATGTCCTATTCTGTCTGACTTAATCTGATTGCGAAGGGTCGTAACAATATGATCCTGACCTTTTACCTCTGTGAAATTGTCTGGTCTGAATTTTCTATACAGTGCTACGTATGACATGTATGCGATTAATCTCCAAAACTAATTCCAAGCATCTTTGCTTCTTTAATAATTGCTGCATCTGGATCAAGCATCTTAAGCTTGCCGGCAACATCTGCAAGAGGAACCTTAACGATTTCTCTGTTTCTATATCCAACCATAAATCCATATTCATCTTCAAGAATCAGCTTACCTGCTTCAGCACCAAGTCTGCTGGCAAATACTCTGTCATATGGACATGGACTTCCGCCACGCTGCATGTGTCCAGGTACAGTAACTCTGACTTCCTGTCCTGTCTTCTGCTGAATAAGGTCTGCAACTTCATATGAAACAGATGGATATTTGCTTTCCTTCTGCTTCTTCTGATATTCCTTCTTTGAAAGCTTTGCATTTTCTTTGCTGATTGCGCCTTCTGCAACGGCAATAATAGTAAACTTATTACCATTTTTCATACGCTGCTTAACTTTTTCTGCAATCTTGTCTGCATCGTATGGTATCTCAGGAATAAGAATAATATCAGCCCCACCAGCCATACCAGCATTAAGTGTAAGATAACCAACCTTATGTCCCATAACTTCTACTACAAATACTCTTCCATGAGAAGCAGCTGTTGTATGAATACAGTCGATTACTGAAGTAGCAAGATCTACTGCTGACTGGAAACCAAAGGTCATATCTGTTCCGTAAAGATCATTGTCAATTGTCTTTGGAAGTGTGATAACATTAAGACCTTCTTCTCTGAGAAGATTTGCTGTCTTATGAGTTCCATTTCCACCAAGAATGACAAGGCAGTCAAGCTTCAGCTTGTAGTAATTCTGCTTCATGGCCTCAACTTTGTTCAGTCCATTCTCGTCTGGATCCTTTATAGTCTTAAAAGGTGTTCTACTACTTCCAAGAATGGTTCCACCGATGGTAAGAATTCCTGAAAAATCACTACCGGTAAGCATCTTGAAATCTCCGTATATTAAGCCCTTATATCCATTAAGGAATCCATAAATCTCAACATCCTGACCACTGTTATAAATAGACTTTACAACACCTCTCATTGCAGCATTTAGTGCCTGGCAGTCGCCACCACTTGTAAGCATACCAATTCTTTTCATAGCAGTTCTCCTTTCGATTACGCATTTGAAGTAATTATAGCAAATTAGCTATGAAAAATCCATAAAAATGAGACTGTATAAAACAGTCTCATCATATGCATATACATTATTATTAGCTCTGCCAAATGGGCTTTTACAGCTACTATTTGTTTACCAACTGAGCGAAGACATCGCCTCGTTCCTCGAAGTTTTTAAAATAACCATAGCTGGCCGCTGCTGGTGACAATACGCAGGCTTCTCCAGGTCTGGTAATCTCTTTGGCTTTAAGAACTGCTGCCTCAAGATTATCTACATAGAATAGATTCTTATTCTCTATAGCTGGTGCCTTGCCTATAACTGCGTTATAAACTCTTTTTCCAGACTCATACATACAGATATAATTGAATTCTGGATGAACTGGAACAAACTCCTCAAGTACTGTGTAATCTATGCCTCTGTCCATTCCACCAATCAGAAGAGTCTTAGCGTGAGCCAGACTGGTTGCGGCGCTGATTGTAGCCTGTGGAATTGTGGAAATGGAATCATCATAGTAATCTACACCGTTAACACAGGCAACCTTCTGCAGACGATGAGCCAGTCCAGTAAAAGTCTTTAAAGCCTCCTTCACTGCGCTTCCATCGCATCCATACACTTCTGTCGCTATTCTGTATACAAACTCAGCATTATATCTGTTATGATTTCCCTCTATCGAAAGCTCATAATCATAATCTCTATCACAGCTGATTACCGTCTTCTTTCCGTTGCTTTCAAAATCTGGAACATTACTTCCCAAATAACAGTAGTCGTGCTGACTCTGATATGAAGCCACATGAGTCTTGGCCATATAATATCTGTCCATAGTCTCATAGTAATCCAGATGGTCCTCATATAGGTTTAAGAATACTCCCACATGAGGTGACACTGGTGTGTGATACAGCTGGTGAGCAGATAGTTCAAATACTACTATTGTATTCTCATCAATGTGGTCAAAATAATCCAGACAAGGCAAGCCAATATTGCCCAGAAGGATTACTTCTTTGCCACTGCAGGCACTAAGCACAGTATAGAGAAGGCTTGATGTAGTACTTTTACCTTTTGTACCAGTAACACCAATAGTCTGTGCACCGTATTCCTCCATAAATACCTGTGTCTGTGAGGTGTACTTAGGATTCGCATCGTGCATCACGATTCCAGGACTCTTAAAGATGTAATCATACTTATCTTCATCTATTTCTTCTCTTTTGCCCTGAAATACTTCAACAGATGATGGCTTACAACATCTCTTAAGAAAATCCTCAGTAGATTTGCCCTCTCTGCCATAGCCCCAAATCAATATTCTTTTATCAGTGAATCTGTCTGTAACTGACATATATTTGCTCTTCTTTCAATATGACATGTTTGTCATTATTCTTGTGTCTATAGCATTATCCAGTAAACTTCCTTCACGCAATATGCTTTTACACTACACATATAATTATTAATCTTAAACCTGTGTATTCACACCATTTAGATTAATATGCT
Source organism: Lachnospiraceae bacterium UBA1712 (assembly GCA_002317175.1). Classification (GTDB taxonomy): domain Bacteria; phylum Bacillota; class Clostridia; order Lachnospirales; family Lachnospiraceae; genus Colinaster. The sequence goes on from DCJA01000002.1 coordinate 7,994, forward strand.
CATTTTCATCCATAGGAATCATCAGGTATTTCTGTTCTCCTACCATCTGACTCTTAATTTTGGATGCCTTATCAGGCTTCACTCTGACAACTACGTCATAAGTCTTTATCTCTTCTATATATGCTGCTGCCTCAGATATCTGCTTATCCTTCTCGATAATCTCAGTCTTCAGAGTAGATACTTCTTTAACAAGCTCCTGCTCTTTCTTAACCTTCTCATTTGCAGCAAGTGCCTTTTCATCAATAAGGTTTGCCACTGGTGGCATCTCATCACCAAAGGATTCCTTCACAGCCTCAGTTACCTGCTTGGCTACTACACTGTCCATGCCCTGCTCAACCAAAGCTTCCTCGATTACGTCATCTGTAAGAATAATAGATGCAACCATGGCATCTGTCATCTCTTCGCCAGTTTCAATCTTCTCACTAAGTACTTCCTGGACTCCTAATAGTGCTTTTTCACTTACTTCTTCATCATTGCCAAAAGCCTTTTTAACAATAGCATGGAAGACCTGTTTCTGCTCTGTTGCAGTTCTCTTGGCTCCGCAGCCGAGAATATCTGTAGCAAATTCAGGATGTGAATCCTTGGCATCTCTTACAAAATAATCGACCTTATGAATGTCTGCGCTTCCATCTGTAAATGCAGGGAACAAGAATCCAAGGTCAGGTACCCCTACAACCCAGTCTCTGATTCTGGCACCAATTCTGTTCTCGTCTCTGCGGTATCCCAATCCAGGCTTTGACAACGCTACTGGACAAATCGCACAGAGAAGGTACTCAAACACTTCCTCCGATTCATCCAGCTTCATCTTATCTGATGTTCTGCTGATAATATCATAGCTATCATGGAAAATCAGTATAAGATAATTGCCCACATACTGATAGTTTTCAATTATTAAATCATACAGTCTGTCAAGAAGTTCCTCATTTTCCAGACCGCTTGCACGCAGGCCGTACAGATACTGCTGTTTGCCACCTGGTGCCTCTTCATCTAATGGGAAATCAAGCTCAAGAATGTTATTACCAATGGTACCCGCCATTGTCTTCTTGGCTATCTCAAGAAATTTATAGAATTCTTCTTCATCAAGATTGAGAAATGTCTCATTTAACTTAAGTACTTTTTCTCTGTTGGCATCTACATAGCAGCCTGCCATACGTCTGATAGTACAACTCTCTTTTTTAAATCTTTTCTTTAATTCAAGTACATCACGTTTATTCATGGTTCACTCCGTATATAAATAAAAACTACTTATATACTATACCATACTGAAGGGCAGTTCGAGGTTATTATTTTCCAATAATTGTCTATTGGTCAAAATGTCTTTAACAGCTCCATCAGCTACCAGTCTGCCCTGATTAATCAGAATTACCCGCTCACATGTATCCAGAACAAGGTCCAAATCATGAGTAGCTATAACCTTGGTTATATTCAGGCTATTCAGCGTATTAATAATCTTTCTGCGGTTTGATGGATCCAGAGCCGCAGATGGCTCGTCCAGAAGCATTATCCTGGGCTCCATAGCAAGAACTGTAGCTATTGCTGCCATCCTTTTCTCACCAGTTGAAAGCTTGTAATTATGCTTTTCTGCCAAATGAGCAATTCCCAGCATCTGAAGCACTTCTTCAGATTTTTTCTTCGCCTCATTCTGACTCATGCCATAATTAATCAGGCCAAACATCAGATCATCAATTACTTTTGGCATAAACATCTGATTGTCAGAATCCTGCAGTACATAGCCTACAGATTTCCTGATCTGCTTAAGATTCTTTTTCTCCAGCTTCAGACCATCTATATAGATATCACCCCTGATATCCAGTAAGCCCAGCACCGACTTCAGGATAGTGCTCTTACCGGCTCCATTTGCTCCGATTATTGCGAGCTGCTCTCCCTCTTTGATATCCAAAGAAAAGCCTTCCAATATGTTATTTTCCCCTGGATAAGCAAAGCTCACATCCTGAAAACTAATCATTTAAAACCTCACATATCTTACCAGAACCACTAAACACAGGTTAAGCACTGTAATTAGTACAGACCATTTGCTGTATTTCTTGTATCCATAATAAGATATCTCTCCACTATAACCCCTTAGCACCATGCTCTCGTACAGCGCCTGAGCTCTGTCAACGCTTCTTAATATCAATTGCCCAAGAAAGGATCCCCAGGCACCAAACTGTATTCCCTTCTGACCAGGCGCTCTAAGCTGATAGGCTTCGGTCATAACAGACAGTTCCTCCAAAAAAAGTGTTACAAATCTGAAAGTCAGCAGAATCAGAGTTGTAAAAAAAGCTGGGATATGAATCCTTCTCATGGCAATACACATTTCTTCAATAGAGCTTGTTGCCACCAGAAGATAGGACATAAACAGACATAACAGTCCCTTGAGAATAAGCACCAGCATGGAAATGACTCCGCCGCTTATTCCAACTCTTCCCACATAGAGCACTATTTCTTTATCAAAAAATGGATTGGCCAGGCCCATGATTACTACCAAGGGCATGACATATCTTAATCTGTAGAGACATTCACTAAATGATACCTCTGCAAACTGATACCAGATAACAGGAAACAAAATCATAACGAATAATCCTGACAAATCGTATTTCCCATATGAAGTTGTAACTCCTATAAACACTATTGTTATAAACAGCTTACATAGCGGACTGATTCTGTGAACTATACTGTTGCCTTCAGCCTGCTCTGACAAGCGACCTATAATCAGTCGTGCCTGTTCAGTTTTGTTCATTGTAATTAAGCCTGCTTCTTTGTTCTGAATATTTTACCAGCCAGACATATAATAGCTGCAAGAGCCGCTACCATAGCTGATCCAAGTACACCTGAAACTGAAGTTCCAAGTCTGTTGTCTTCATCATTGGCAAATGCGTAATCCGGCAAAAATGCGGTTTTACTCTGGATTGAATCTGCCACAACAGCTGCACTACTCTGCACACCATAGTCATCTTCATCAAGTCCCATATTAGCAGCATATCCTGCCTCTTCATTGCCAAACAGTGACCACTCCAAGCCATCTGGATTGCTGCTTGCAAACTGAGACATTACTCCGGCAATTACGCATGCAACAATTGCAAGTATTACAAGAGTAGTTTTGAAAGATGTCTTACCTTCCTTGCTATCAGTAAGACATGTTATCATCTCTGGTCTGTTCTCGTATACAAATACAAGAATGGCAGATGTTGCAAGACCTTCCACAAGACCAATTGCGAGATGAATAGGCTGCATCAGTGCAACAAAGGCCCCAAAGGGCAGTTCTGTTATTCCCGAAGCTCCTGTCTCAAGCACTACTGAAAATGCTCCCAACTGGAGAGTTATTATACAGCTTGCGATAGACGCAATAATCAGTCTGCTTCTGGCATTAACATTTTTCAAAATCTTTCCAGAAGCAATAGGCCTAAATATCAGAAAATATCCAAGTATACATCCGTAAAATGACATATTCCATACATTTGCACCCAACGCCATAAGGCCACCATCCGCAAAAAACAGACACTGAATAACTAGTACTGCTATCATTGAAAGAAAGGCTGACCAGGGTCCCAAAAGCGCTGAAAGCATTACACCACCACAGATGTGTCCCGATGAGCCTGTAGCTGGAATTGTATAATTGATCATCTGTCCTGCAAATACCAGGGAGGACATTACAGCCATGGTTGGAATCTTCTTAAGCGAATCCTCCATGTCAAAGCTGTTTTCCTTCTTTAATTTGTAGATTGCAACCCCTGTTGTAGCTAATGAAGCTCCATACATTGTTGCTGCCACAGCTGGTGCCAGCAAAGCGTCTGCCATATGCATGTTTATATTTCCTTTTCTAACTCGAGTATTTATTAATGAACCTGCATCCTTTAATATTGGCTGGTTCTATAATTCTGCCTTAATATCATATATCGATTTGTTGTTATCCCTGGCAATGAGTGCGATGTCATCATACTCATATTTTTCTCTTGTTACACCGTATCCTGATGAGATTTTTTTTCTGACATCACCGTACTTTGTATGAACTGTTTCAATTTTTCTATCCAGGATATATCGCTTGCTTATGTTTTCTCTGATACCTATTGTAGTAGTGTACCTGAATATCAGAGGAATAATATCCTCTTTCCTGTTCTCCATACACATAACAGTAATAAGTGTTCCAGGTCTGGATTTCTTCATTCCAACTGCTGTTGTGAACACTTCCACTGCTCCAGCTTCAAGCAGCATAGAGGTTGCAAAGCCTATTTCCTCTGCAGTCATGTCATCCACATTGCAGTTGAGTTCGACAATGGTATTAACAGCATCTTCTGTCTCGCCCAACATTACTCTTACACAGTTAGCTCTTTCAAAATCCTTTTTGCCCATACCATATCCAATTGCCTGTGTACGCATAATAGGCATACTGCCAAATCTGCTTACAAAATGCTTAAGTATAGCTGCTCCTGTTGGAGTACAGAGTTCTCCTCTGATCTCACCACCATACATTGGTACATCCTTCAGAATATATGCAGTCGCAGGTGCGGGAACTGGTAGAATTCCATGTGCGCATCTGACCTGTCCACTGCCTACATGAACCGGTGAAGCAATAACCTGTTCTGGGGCTATTTCATGCATAAGCACACATACTGCAGTGATATCAGCTATAGCATCCATGGTTCCTACTTCGTGAAAATGTATTTCAGTGATGGCTTTCTGATGCGCATGACTTTCTGCTTCAGCTATTAGCTGATAGATAGCCATTACATCGTCTGCTACTTCTTTGCTTATATTCAGATGCCCTCTTACAATATGCTCAATCTCATGAAGACTGCTATGAGTATGCGAATGTGAATGATCGTGGTCATGACCATGTTCATGCTCGCTCTCATGAGCATGTTCGTGGCTATGCTCATGAATGTGTTCGTGGTTGTGTTCATCATGATGATGGTCGTGCAGATGTTCATCCTCTTCTACAC
>DCJA01000037.1 GCA_002317175.1 Lachnospiraceae bacterium UBA1712
ATCAGGCTGCCGTAAATTATTTTGTAAATATATAAAAAGTAGTGAACCTTTTTTAATTTCACGCGACTATAGGGTGAAGCTTCAAAACAGATAGATATTATCTGTGACAGTAATACAGCATTGGAGGACTCTAATGGAAATAGAAGAAATGTTGGCACATGTTGATTACTTGATGCATATAGCTGGCAGTAAATGTGATTCCTGGGAGGATGCGCAGGATCTTGTACAGGAGACAATATTGGACGGATTACATGCTATAAGGAAAGGTGTGGATATTAATAATGCAAGAAATTGGCTGTGCACAGTTCTAAAGGCAGAACAAAAGGTAATTGAACAACCAGATATAGAAATATGCAGACAGGTTTTACTCGGAAACTTGGGAAGTATAGGAGCTATAAGCAATGATGAAAATGCGAAGAGATATCGAGGTGAAGCAGTATTGGCTTTGCTTCATGCCTTGAGAAATTCCTTGGAAGAGGCAATAGTATGTAATTCAGATCTATTGAACAGTAAAGATGGGCTTGACATAATTATAGCAATGCGCAATTTGTATGAAAAAGTAATGGGTACTAAGTGTTATGGATATCATAGCGATTTTTGCTTTATTGATATGTGTTGTGTGAGAATTGCAGGAAACATAGAAGATTATGACTCTGCTATAAAATATTTTGATTCAGCGTATGAACATTTTACCAAGTTTAATCAATGGAGATGTGAGAAAAAAGAAAAATGGGAGAAACAAGTAGGGACTTTATCTAAGGATTTAGAGAGTGATGAGCAATTTGAATCTATAATTTTACATTCGGTGATTCCTTCTAAGGGAAAGGTAACTGTATGTGAATCCAGCTTTTTAGAGATGGCGATTCATTCATTCCCAGAAGAAATAAAGAAAAAAATAAAGGACAATCCTAAATATGCAAGGATATTCAATAATTAGTTGTTGAGTGATTTAAAGATGAAATGCAGGGGTATTTTTGTGCTCCCTGCATTTTTGAGTTAGCTCTTTATTATCATGAATTTTTATTTCTTTTTTCCTCGGCCATTACCTTTAGGCGTTTTAAATGCCTCAGAATAACGCTGAAGAATATCTGTAAAGGTCTTGAATTCATAGGGATCCATTTTGGAAAAGTTGATTTTGAACATTTTACTGTACATAATCATTTGAGCCTGTGTAGCGTTATCAGCTTTCTGTACCTGCTCAAAGGCATCTTCGATTTCATCAATTTCGGTTGTGTCACTTCCAGTATTGGAATCTTTCTTATGAGCTTCTTTAATATCCTTTGCAATCCCGGCGATATCGTTGCCGAGAAGATTTGCAAAATAATCATCCTCTTTTATAGTAGCGGCTTCAAGTGTTTTCATATAATGGTCGGCAGTGCTTGTACCTTTTTCTTGAAGTTTTGCTCTGGTAAATTCAATATATTTATTCATGTTGTGAATCTGCATAGCGGCAAGATTATCAACATAAATCTCCATATCAGATATGAAATTAGCAAAATTAGGGTTGAGGTCGAAAAATTCGACCTCAAGTTGGGGTGGTTCTCGATATCTGCCAAGAGCATTTACGGAAGAGGGAATATACATGCTAATGACAGTTCTAAAAGGTGAGCTGGCTGTCAAGCAGAGTATTGATCTAGTGAAGACTTTCAAGAAAATGAAAGATTACATATTAGAAAACCGTGATCTGATTGGACAGCGTGAAGTACTTCAGCTAAGCATGGAAACAGCCAATAACAAAATAGCTATCAGCAAAATCAATCACGATATGATATCTCTGGAAAAACAGATTTCAGATGTTGCTGAAGGGCTCAAGGATGTAGTTACAAAATCTGAACTTGCTGATATGATGAATAGTTTTGTGTCTGAAGATGATGACAAGTGGCTCATGTTTAATGCTAAGTTTAGTAGTGCAGATGCTGTATTTGAATCAATTTACAGAAAAGCCAAGTCAACAATCTACGTTGTTGATAATTATATTGGGCTTAGAACGTTGGTACATCTTAAAAATTCGCCGGTAGGAGTACAGGTGATTTTATTTAGCGATAATGTTGGCGCTAAAAAACTTCACAGCATAGAATTTACCGATTTCTGTAAAGAATATCCAACTGTGCAGATAAAACTGCAAAAGACTGGCGGAATATTCCATGACAGATTTATTGTAATAGATTATGGAACTGCTGATGAAAGAGTATTCATTTGTGGTGCTTCGTCCAAAGATGCCGGAGCAAAAATAACAGCAATTGTGGAAGATTATGGAACAGCAAAGTATAAGCCTATGATTGCTTCATTACTTAAGAATCCACCTTTAGTATTACCAAAGTAGGAGAGTGAAAAGATTGAATAAGAAAACAAAATGTTACATATATACCCGTGTATCCACCGCGATTCAGGTAGATGGCTACAGCTTGGATGCACAGAAAGACAAAATCAGAAAATATGCAGAATTTCAGGATATGGAAATTGTTGGAGAGTATTCTGATGAAGGTCATTCCGGAAAGAATATAAAAGGTCGTCCGGAATTTATGAAAATGATAAATGATATTGAAGATGGCAAGGACGAAATTTCTTTCGTTCTTGTTTTCAAATTATCCCGATTTGGAAGAAATGCATCGGATGTTTTAAGTGCATTACAGCTTATGCAGGACTATGGCGTTAACCTGATTTGTGTTGAGGATGGGATTGATAGCTCCAAGGAAGCGGGTAAGCTACTGATTTCTATTATTGCCGCTGTTGCTGAAATGGAGCGCGATACGATTCGAGTTCAGACTATGGCGGGGCGTGAGCAAAAGGCAAAAGAGGGAGGCTGGAATGGAGGTTTTGCTCCTTATGGATACAGACTAGAGGATAATCAGCTGTATATTGCTGAGGATGAGATGGATATCATCCAGATAATTTATGACAGATATATTCATACAAATGACGGTATCAATGGTGTTGCTAACTATTTGAATAATCATGGTTATACAAAGAAACTACGTCAGAATGGAACAATTCCGGGATTCTCATCAAGCTTTGTAAAGGCTGTCTTGGATAATCCGATATATATGGGGAAGATTGCTTATGGAAGACGTCGAACTGAGAAAATTAACGGTACAAGAAATGAAATGCATGTGGTAGAGCAGGCAGAGTACCCGGTATATAATGGTAAGCATGAGGCTATCATTTCAGAAGAAGACTGGAATCTTGCTCAGGAAAAGAGAAAGCTGAACAGCTTTAAGCGTGAAAAGATAAATAATCCGGATCATGCACATATTTTATCCGGAATTATAAAGTGCCCGTGTTGCGGTAAGGGGATGTATGGTAATATTGCCAAGGCTCATAGTAAGGATAAAAAGACCAGATACTACTATTACTGCAAAAACACCGTTAATGCTACAGGCCATAAATGCACCTTTAGACTTAATATTGAGCAATCTCAGATAAATGATGTATTGGCAAGGATTATTTCCGGTATGACAAAAGAGGGTAAGCTTAAGGAAGCTATACAGGCCAAAATTGGAAGTGTTGCAGATACTTCAGAGATGGAAAAAGAGCTATCTGTGAATCTTGTTAATCTTAATCAGGCAGAGACGATTAAAACAAGGCTTGAAAAACAGATGGATACCTTGGATGTTACAGATCCTCATTATGACAGAAAAATAAATGATTTACAGAAACGTTTAGATACCCAATATGATATAATTGAGGAGGCTGAAAACGCTGTAGAAGAAATACGTTCTCAGATACGAGATTTGCGTAGGGATCAGATTTCAAGCGAGAGTATCTATGAATTCCTTTTACATTTTGATGAGTTATATTCAATGGCATCAGAGGTAGAGAGAAAGCAATTTATGCAGACATTTATCGACCGCATAGATATTTTCCCGGAAAGACGAGAGGATGGTAATTGGATAAAGAATATTTCTTTTAAATTCTATGTTCCGATTGTAAAGGAGGGCAAAGCGCCGGCGAATATCAAGGGTATTACACTTGATAAAGAAGACAATAAGGGTGATTTAGTACCCTTGGAAAAGATGATGACACTTGAAACCGTTTGCTTGCTCAGCAAAGTACAGAAATAGAAAATGCGGATATGCTCGGAAAGGCTTGAAATAAGGGCTTGTTGATTTGATATTATTGAAATTAGATTTATGGAGGTCGCATATGTCAGATAAGAACTGGGAATTAGAACTAAATGAATATATACGACAGGGCGAACCAGACAGGGTTGATAAGAGTGTTGCATGGAAGACAGCTATAGGCTTGCAGGATGTTGACGGACTTAAACCTTCGGAGTATTTGCTTGAAACTGCAAAGGAACATATTGAAGGAAGAATTACAATATCTGAAGCAGACAAGCGTATTCACAGTTATTATGAGGAACGTCAGGATAGAAGTGAGATTGAAGCAGATACTAAAGAGGCAGATATTGTTTCTGTAAGAATTGCAAAGCTGTTGGGAGAGAAAACATTTCAGTTTTCACCGATAGAATGGCAGAATATTCACCGAAAGCTTTTTGAAGGTGTTTTTAGTCATGCTGGTAAAATACGTGATTACAACATTACAAAAAAAGAGTGGGTACTAAAAGGTGATACAGTAATGTATGCCTCATATGATAGCATAAAAGATACCCTTGATTATGATTTTTCACAGGAAAAGAACTTTTCGTATGAAGGATTATCTATAGAAGAGTCCGTAAGGCATATTGCTAAATTCACTTCCGGTATATGGCAAATTCATCCGTTTGGAGAAGGTAATACCAGATCTACTGCGGTCTTTATTATTAAATATTTAAAGACTTTTGGATTCAATGTAAGTAATGAAACTTTTGCAGAAAATTCTTGGTATTTCAGGAATGCTTTGGTTAGATCAAATTATAATGATTGGCAAAATAATATTCATGCAACAACGGAATTTCTGGAATTGTTTTTTGAAAATCTATTAATGAATGCTAACCATGAGCTGAAGAATAGATATATGCATGTTGATTTCCGAAGTGAAAGTGCCATTCAAAGTGCCAATGAAGTGGTTTCAAAGTGCCAAAATGACACTTTGGAAATGTCCCTTGAAGAGTTAGCAATTATTAATGTATTGAAAAGCAATCCGTCTGCTACACAGAAAGCAATAGCTGAGAAGACTGGGAAATCAGAGAGAACCATAAAACGTCGAACAGTCGAAATGCAGGATAAAGGCTTGATCTGCAGGGAGAATGGTAAGCGTAATGGCAAGTGGAAAGTGCTTGTAGAACTATAATATATTCCTGCGTACTCCGGCGATGGAGACTGCCATACTACTATTCGTAATTTGAGGGGGCAAAAGTATACAATTGCGTGCGCGAATGTTAGTGCAAAGAAAAAGTTTAAATACACACAGAAACCGTTTGCTTGCTCAGCCGAGAAGCTTGATTCTATACGGGTTTGAGGGCAATTTTGGGGAATATGTGACTGTGTTTTTATTTAGTGAAAATGTAAGTTGAAAATGCAGGGGGTAAAATTTCGAAAATCAGTCAAGACGTGCGCCAGGATAGTATAGGCAACGAGACGTGCGCGAATAGTATATGATTTTGAGTGAAAAATGGACTGTAATTGGCTCAACTATAGGTTGAGAGCCTTGAAATTCAAAGGTTTTACTGATATCAACCAGCAGTTCGTGTTATTTATATCTGCAAGATTGTATAGTCGATGATGTGTGGAGGATATTTTATCATGAATATATACGAAAAAATTTTTGCTAGACTTGAAGAATTACATATGAGTCAGATTGAATTATCGCGTAGAACAGGTATTGCAACAAGCACGATTAGTGACTGGCGAAAGAAAAAGATTAATCCACAGGCTGATAAGATTGTGCCTATTTGTAAGGCACTTGATATGTCGCTTGTGGATTTGCTTTGTGATGAGGATGATAAAAGTAATACAATTATGACATCTGATTATATTACAGATGAGGGGCTGTTTGTTGAAACGTTTATGAATGCTTCAGACGATATCAAAAGAAGAGTAATCACATACTATTTCAGCATTGATAGTAACAGGAGCACTGAGAAGCAAGGTCGAAATATATCAATAATATGTGATGAAAATGGAAAAAGTATAGTTTTAATAAATGACATTCGTTACAAATCGAGAAGAAGTATAGATTGGAATGAAATTGAAACATATCTAAAACAATACGTGGGAGAATGCTTTGAAATACTTGAAACATCAGAGAGCGTTTATATTGGTACTGATTTTCCAGATGAATATGCACATTCAAAGGATACAAAGGATGTAAAGGGTGTTAACGAAAAAGCAAAGGCTAATGCAATAACTGCAATTGAAGATTTGATTGAAATTGCTAGTGATAAAGCGGAGTTCCCAGATTACAAGAAGAAACATGGCACGAAAGCAAAATATGGTTGGTATCGCTATACAACTCGATTTGGTATTCCAGTATATAACGAGGAGGGTATATTAGAAAGATATAATATCTTTCGAGCTAGAATATTAGTACGACGAGATGAAGATGGGAAACTATATTTATATGATGTTGTTACAATAAAAAAAGAAACGAGTAAGCCGCTTGAGTCATAGACTGTACGGTAGTAAACTTCGTTTCTATGTTGTTGATTATACAATGAAAGAATTTGAACGTCAATCCGAATTTTCGAAAAATATTTGCGGATGCTAGCGATGTCGAGACTGTGTAAGCGAGTATTGGGATGAGACACTCAAAAAGATGGGGATTGAATAACTAGATTGAAGGAAGAAAAAATGCATAATATCAAAGAACTTCCAGCATGGGAGAGACTATTTAAGAAAATTGTATGGGAACAGCTTGGTAATCTAGAAGGAAAGAAAATTCTTGATTTTGGTAGTGGCGAAGGAATTACGTCGAATCATTTTGCTGAGAAAAATGATGTCACAGCCATAGAACCATCTGAGGAAATGCTTTCTACTGCATGGAAAGATTATAAGTACACTCAGATTATTGGAGATGTTAGCGCTTTGGACGTGTTTGATGACGAGACTTTTGATATTATTATTTGTCATAATGTGCTGGAATACATTGATGATAAAGAGGCTGTGGTAAAAGCTCTAGCGCGAGTATTAAAGAAGGATGGTATTATGTCCATTGCAAAGCACAATAGAGCAGGAAGAGTAATGCAGATGGCAGTGCTGCTTGATGAGCTTGAAAAGGCGAATGCGCTTCTTGATGGAGAAAATTCAACGGCTTCTAAGTTTGGTGTAATCAGATATTATGAGGATGAAGATATAGTAAAGTGGGGACCAGAACTTACTGTTTCTGAAATTTTTGGAATCAGAACCTTTTGGGATTTACAACAGAACCAGGAAAAACATGGTGATGAAGATTGGCAGAGAAAGATACAGCAATTGGAGATGAGAGTAGCACAAATTCCTGAATACAGGGATGTGGCTTTTTTTCATCATCTTATACTAAAGAAATGTACATAATAAGGTGGTTGGCAAAAAAGGGAAAGTAATATGAAGTTTGATAATGTATATTTCTTCAATGGAACGGCATATGCCGGTAAATCTACAATGGTAAAGAATCCCGATGCGGCAATCACTAATTTTAGGGCATGTTTAGAGAAAGTTAATTCTCAAGAAAATTATGATAAGTTTATACACTCTGGTTTTCAGGTATTATTGAAAAATGAAAGAAGAAGCATTGAGGAAACCATGCAGATGGTAGAGTCATATTTGAAATTATAAAAATGATTGACAATTTTAAACTATGGGAGTAGAGGTTGCTACATATTTGTAGAAATAATAACATTTTGGGAATGGTAAGAAAAGGTATATGAGTATGCCAGGAATATAGATTCTTAATGAGATGAATGGAAGCGCCATGATATGAATCGAAAGTATACAACGGAAACCATAGAATGCAACAATTTTTAACATAAATACTAATGAGATGTTAGCTTCACTTGCTAGACGGGTGGAGCTATCTTTTTTATAATTATAATAAATGTTAACATTAGTTGCAAAGGTGGTATAATTATGAGAAAGACATACATTGATAACATTCGTTGGATTACTGTTACACTGGTAGTAATATATCATGTAATCTATATGTTTAATGGTGTAACTGAATATGGTGTAATAGGACCATTTAGTGATAAGCAGCCACAGGATGTGTATCAGTATATAGTGTATCCGTGGTTTATGCTGTTGCTGTTTGTGGTATCCGGAATGTCAGCGAGATTTGAACTTCAAAAGCAGACTGATAAGGAATTTAGAAAAGCCAGAACCAGAAAGCTTCTGGTGCCATCCACAATAGGCTTACTGGTAATTGGTTGGGCCATGGGATATTACAATATGCTGATTGGTGGAGCTTTTACCGCCGATAATATGGCAGCAGTCCCAAGACTGATATATTACCTGATTTTATGTGTAAGCGGAACAGGACCTTTATGGTATATACAGTTGTTATGGCTTTACTGTATAGTTCTGACCTGGATTAGAAAGCTGGAACAGGACAGATTATATAAGCTATGTTCTAAGGCAAATACGCCTATAGTATTAGCACTTACTGTTCTTATATATGCTTCAGCCCAGATACTTAACACTCCGATAGTAGTGGTATACAGATTTGGAATCTATGGTGCTGGTTTCTTTATAGGATATTTTGTTTTCTCTCACGATGAAGTGATGGAAAAGCTGGGAAAAAACTGGATATTGTTTACTGTGCTGGCTATTATATCAGGAATAGCATTTGTGATAAGCTACTGGGGACAGTCTTATGCAGATCATGTTGTGTTGGATACACTATTCTGCAATATTTATGCATGGCTTGGAACAGTAGCTGTTCTTGCCTTTATGTACAGATGGGGCAATTTTGAAAATGCATTTTCAAAGTGGATGTGTAAAAAGTCCTGGGGCTTATACATTTTTCATTATTTCCCATTGGCTGTTGTGGCCTGGTATCTCAAGCAGTTTGCGCCGAATATGGCTCCAGTGTTTGTGTATATTCTTGTTGCTATAGCTGCTTTTGCTGGAGCATTTGCACTATATGAAATATTCAGTCGTATTCCTGTTGTAAGATGGTGTGTACTTGGTATAAAGAAGGAAGTGAAATCATGAGTTTTGCTGACAACCTGATTGAGTTAAGAAAATATCATAATTATTCTCAGGAGGAACTGGCGGAAATGATAGGTGTATCCCGCCAGACCCTGTCTAAGTATGAGACAGGAGAATCTCTTCCAGATATAGAAAAATGTAAAATGCTTGCAGATATATTTGCAGTTTCTATGGATGATCTTATAGCATATGAAAAGAATGGAGAAGAGAGTCTGGGACTGGGGGTGCCTCCTAAAGGCAAGCATGTCTTTGGCATGGTAAAGGTAGGAGATAAGGGACAGATAGTAATACCGGCAAAGGCAAGGAAAATATTCAGTATAGAACCTGGAGACAATCTGATAGTATTGGGAGATGAAGGGCAGGGCATAGCTCTTATCAAAGAAAAAGGACTTCTGGACCTGCTGGGACAGGCGTTAAATAATCATAAAAAATAAGATAAATTCTATGTATTTGAATATAAGCCATTCAGGAGTGAGAAAACTATGAGTGAACTAAAGCAGTATATATCCATGATGCTTGATTCGGATAAGGAACTGGACAGAATCATTATCAGCAAACCAGCGTCAAAAAATGAACAGTTTAAAAAAGTGACAGTAGAGAAAAAGGGCAGGGTTTATCAGATTGCAAAATATACGGATAAGCAGGTCTTTCATGAAAATGTTCAACTTTCTGAACTTGCAGAAGGCTGCGAGAAGCTGATAAGAGACAAATACAGACAGGTGAACTGTTTCTATTCTGATGAAGAGCGTATTATTCTCATTTCCAAGAAGGGCAAATGCAATTATCAGGTCAAAAAGAGAGCAACTGAAGCGATTAAGGCCGCTTCCAATACAGAGCATAACAGGAAAAAGAATTATATACTTAGTGAAGGAATGATCATTGAACCCCTGGTGGATATGGGAGTATTTACCAAGGACGGTAAGGTGGTTAATTCCATGTACGACAAGTATAAGCAGATAAACCGTTTTATTGAAATAATTGATGATGAGATATCCAAGCAAAACAGAGATAGTATCAATGTAATCGATTTTGGCTGCGGTAAGTCATATCTTACATTTGTGGTTTATTATTATCTTACTCAGGTCAGACAGATGAAGGTCAATATGATCGGGCTTGATCTGAAGGCAGATGTAATTGATAAATGCAATCTGGCTGCAAAAAAATATGGCTATAACGGACTTAGATTCGAATTGGGTGATATCAACGGATATAAAGCTCCATTTGATGTAGATGCTGTAATAACTCTTCATGCCTGTGATACAGCAACGGATTATGCGTTATATAATGCTATTAGCTGGAATGCAAAGATGATTTTTTCTGTACCCTGCTGTCAGCATGAACTAAACAGGCAGATGAATCCAGCTGAGCTTTCAATTATGTCACATTATGGAATAATAAAGGAAAGATTTGCAGCGTTGGCAACAGATGCTATACGTGGCAATCTACTGGAATACTGTGGCTATAAGACTCAGCTTCTGGAATTTATAGATTTTGATCATACTCCAAAGAATATACTGATAAGAGCAGTGAGAAGACCTGTTACTCCAAAGAATAGCCGAAACAGTGCACTGGCTGAAGTGAAGGCATTGATGGAGGAATTTTCGTTTGAGCCAACTCTGTACAAATTGCTGGAGATAGATGAAAAGCAGGACTAAATATAATATTGTATTGTGGATACACACTTTTGTAATACAGAGGTGTGTATTTTGTTGTATAGAGAGGTTTATTTTTAATAAAGAATAAGCAAATTTTGTGCTATAATAAACAACGCAATTCGATTAATATTAGCATGGTAGTAGGTAATTGACATATTTGCTCCTGCAAAACAGGTGAAACTGATGTTTGAAAATAACGATTATGCGGAAATTACAATAGAACAGATGGCAGATATTCATCCATCTCTTTATTGTTTATGTGATGTCAGGGATGAGGTATCATTCAGATATGGAACAATAGCTAAAGCTGAGTCCATGACAGATATTGTACAAAAGGCAGAAAGTCAAAAACTTGATAAAAACAGAGCTTATATTCTTTTTTGTATGAAGGGAAGCCAAAGTCTGGATATGGCCTGGCAGTTAAGAAATCTGGGCTATGATGCCGTAAGCCTTAAGGGCGGTTATTCTCAGTGGCTCAAATCCTCATATACTGATAACTATGGTGATAAGCAGGAAGAGGTGGAGAAGAGCATTAGAAAGAAATTCCATAAACAGCTTTTTTCGCGATTTGCCAGAGGTATCAATGAGTATGATATGATTCACGAGGGAGACAGGATAGCTGTCTGTATCTCAGGTGGAAAGGATTCCATGCTGATGGCCAAGCTCTTTCAGGAACTTAAACGACACAATAAGTTTCCATTTGAACTGGTATTTCTTGTTATGGATCCAGGCTACAGCGAAGTGAACAGGCTTGTTATAGAGAAAAATGCGAAAATGCTGGGAGTACCAATAACAGTATTTGAAAGCAATATTTTTGATGCGGTTTATGAAGTTGAGAAATCACCATGCTATCTTTGTGCAAGAATGAGAAGAGGTTATCTTTACAGCAAGGCCAAGGAACTGGGCTGTAATAAGATTGCCCTGGGACACCATTATGATGATGTTATTGAGACTATTCTCATGGGTATGCTTTATGGCGCGCAGGTTCAGACCATGATGCCCAAGCTTCATAGTACAAACTTTGAGGGTATGGAACTTATAAGGCCTATGTATCTTATAAGGGAAGATGATATTATGGCCTGGCGTGATTACAATGATCTGCATTTTATTCAGTGTGCCTGTCATTTTACAGATACATGCTCAAGCTGCAGAGAGGATGGAAGTTCAGCATCCAAGAGGATGGAAACAAAGATGATTATTGCTAAGATGAAGGAATTCAACCCACATGTTGAAAGTAATATATTTAACAGTGTTACCAATGTTAATCTGAATACAGTTATTCAGTACAAGGATAAGGCTGGAAATGTTCACAATTTCCTGGATGAATACTAAAAGATTTATGCTGGTTATATGTTGAACACCAATTATGCATACGAAATAGAGTTGTTTATAAAATAGGAGACATGATGAAAGAAGTAGAACAGCAGAGGTTAACTGGGGAGAGGGCATTATTTAACAGTAAGGATCTAAAGATTATAGACTGTATATTTGAAGATGGTGAATCACCACTTAAAGAAAGTAGTAATCTTGAGATTGAGGGAAGCTTATTCAGATGGAAATATCCACTCTGGTACTGCAATGATGTAAAAATCAAAAACAGTAACTGGTTTGAAATGGCCAGAGCCGGAGTCTGGTATAGTAACAACATAGAGGTGGACAATGCAGTAATTCAGGCACCAAAGAATTTCAGAAGATGTAATAATCTTTCCATGAAGGACGTTGTGTTCACAGATGCCAAAGAGACACTTTGGAGTTGTGATGGTGTAAAGTTTAATAATGTATCTGCCAAGGGCGATTATTTTGCCATGAACTCAGATAATCTTGAGTTTGATGGCTTTACTCTTGATGGTAATTATTCCTTTGACGGTTGTAAGAATGTTGTAATAAAGAATGCCAGACTATTGTCCAAGGATGCATTCTGGAATAGTGAAAATGTGACAGTCTATGACTCGTTTATCTCAGGTGAATATCTGGGCTGGAATGCCAAGAATCTTACACTTATTAATTGCACGATTGAGAGCCTTCAGGGCATGTGTTACATTTCTGGCCTGGTGATGAAAAACTGTAAGCTGATAAATACAACCCTTGCGTTTGAATATTCAGAGGTTGAAGCTGATATCTGCTCAAAGATTGACAGTGTACTTAATCCCAAGTCGGGAATTATCAAAGCACAGGCAATTGATGAGCTTATTATTGAAAGGGACCAGGTTGACCCGGATAAAACAAAGATTATCTGTAATTCCATTGAGAAGACAAGTGATATAGTTGAGTGGCGTAAATAGGGTTAATAATATGACATACAATTTTGATGAACCGGTTAACAGACGAAATACAGCTTCCATGAAATGGAATGTAGAGGCCAATGAGCTGCCTATGTGGGTTGCTGATATGGATTTTAAAACTGCTCCAGAGGTAATAGCGGCCATAAAGAGCAGAGTTGAGCATGGTGTATTTGGCTACAGTGAGGTCCCTGACGAGTGGTATGATGCCTACATAAGCTGGTGGCAGAGAAGACATGGCTTCACAATGGAAAAGGAATGGCTGATGTTTTGTACAGGAGTAGTTCCTGCAATTTCAAGCTGTGTTCGTAAGCTCACAACTCCTAATGAGAATGTAGTTATTCAGACACCGGTTTATAATGTGTTTTTTAACAGCATTTTAAACAATGGATGCAGAGCTTTGGAAAGTCCACTTATTTATGATAATGGATGTTACAATATGGATTATGAGGATCTTGAAAATAAGCTTGCAGATCCACAGACCAGTCTGATGATACTGTGTAATCCCCAGAATCCTGGAGGAAGAATATGGACAGCTGAGGAGCTAAGCAGAGTTGGAGATATTTGTGCGAAATATGGTGTGACTGTAATAGCAGATGAGATTCATTGTGATCTTACAGCACCAGGGGCAGACTATGTGCCATTTGCATCTGTTTCAGATACATGTAAGAGGATAAGCATCAATTGTATTGCGGCATCCAAAGCATTTAATCTGGCAGGAATGCAGTCTGCTGCAATATCTGTTGCGGATCCATTTTTAAGGCATAAGGTCTTCAGAGCCATTAACACAGATGAAGTCGCTGAACCCAACGCACTTGCTGTGGTATCCACTATTGCAGCGTTCAATGAGGGTGAGAGATGGCTGGATGAACTCAATGAGTATATAGAGTCTAACAAGAAACTGCTGGAAGAATATATTAGTAACAATATACCAGCTATTAAGGTTATGAAAAGTGAAGCCACCTACCTGGTATGGATGGATATCAGTGGGCTTGAAGAGGCAGTGAAGGCTAAGGCTGATTATTCCGCTGACAGAAAGCTTAGTGAATATGTGGCTACAAGCATTAGAAACAGTACAGGTCTGTTTATAACTGATGGCAGTTATTATGGAAAGGCTGGAGAACAATTCTTGAGAATGAATATTGCCTGCCCAAAGTCGACGCTTGAGGAAGGTCTTAAAAGACTAAAAAGCGGAATTGATAATCTTTTATAGAAGTTAATTAAAAGTAGTTAGAAAATATGGTTTTTCTAACTACTTTTGTGCTATTATTAAATGGAATGGAGTTAAGGAGAACGAGAATCTATGAGAGAAATTCTGTTAAATCCAATTTCATATCAGGGAATTAATATCATCTGCATTTTTGTTATTCTGTTTGTGGCAGGTTTTTCGCGCATTTCACTTAAGAGTATACAGGTTGGAATGAGCAAATTTCTGATGATGCTTATAGTACTATACAGTACAGCTCTTTCATGCGATGCAATAAGAGCTTATTATGATGCAGTTGGATGGCCATCTGGCAATGAGGTGGCGGGAGTATTGGCGTCTTTTTATTGTCTGTCTATTCTTTTTTCTTCTGCGGCATGGTTGCTATATGCAATTAATCTGATTTTGCCTTCAACCCGCAGAAATCTTATTATATATCTGATAGCAGCTTTACCAGCATCGATTATGTCGGCATATAGTATAGCTAATATCTTTAGTTCAAACGATATGCTAAGCGCTGGTGGTAACAGCCAGATTAATATTAGATGGTTTGTTGTTCAGAATATAGTGTCTAATGCGTATTATGTGGTTGCTATTATTGTTGCAGCGGTATTTATGTTTAGCAGGGATAAGAGCAGGAGAGAGCATGCCTTATTGACTTTTATTATGCCTATTCCTTTACTGATTTCTGTGCCCGTGCAATTTGCTTTCAATGTTAATGTAAAGCCAGTAGGAATGGCAATGTCTTTTTCAATCTTTATCTTTGGACGGATTAATTATGAACAGAGAAATGAAAGAAAAGAACTAGTTCACTTTACGAATATTATGGATTCACTTAAGAATCAGTATTCGTCCATTTTATATGCTAATCTTAAGACCAATCAGGTGGAGCCGTATGTTGTTGCTACACGAATGGAAGACAGAGCTAAGCAGGGTTTTATATCTAGTGATTTTGACAGTTCAATGGCTGGATATGTTAAAGATGTAGTCTACTCTTCAGACAAGGATATGTTTGAAGAAAAGATAAAGCGTGACCGAATCATCAGGGAATTCGAGAAAAACAGCAAATATTCCTTTGATTACCGAATTGCAGTTGATGGTGAGATAAGACATATGTCAGTGGACTGCTGGAGAGCCAAGAATGATGTGGATATTACTCATGTAGTTATTGGCTTCTGTGACATTACTGAAAGAAAGCAGAAGGAAGACAAGGAAGAGAAGAGCAATTCCATGATAGATGGCCTTGTGAAGGGCTTCGAATATGTGTGCTTCGTTAACTATGCCAATGGTGAGTTTGAAGAATATCATGTTTCAAAGAATTTTGAGTACTTCTTCAATGTAATTGGTGCAACAGAGGATATTGGAGTTAAGCGTTTTGCCTATATCTTTAAGCATGGCATGGAAAAGGATGATTATGAGCGTTTTAAGGAGCAGTTTAATCAGGATGTTATCCAGGAAGCACTGATAGAGGAGGGCTCCTATACTCTTGAATGCAGAATTAATCTAGGCAATGGTCCGAAGTACTACAATATAAAGGCTATTGGAGACAAGAGCAATCCAGAAGAAGTGTTATTCGGCATTTCTGATATTGATCAGATGGTTCGTGCAGAGCTTGAGAAGGAAGAGCGTATCAAAGAGAAAGAATACAGCGTCCAGCTTGAGAAGACTATTACAGAAAGAACTGCCGAACTTCATGAGAAGGCTATGATTCTTAATCAGATCAATGAAGAGATTACAGAACTTCTGGGTAATATTACTGAAGCAAGAGATATGGAAAGCGGTGAACATATCAGAAGAGTGAAAGGCTTTACCAAGATTCTTGCTGACCATATTAAGGTTGATTTCCCTGAGTATGGGCTTGATGATGATCAGATTGCACTTATTACTTCAGCAAGCGCGATTCATGATATAGGAAAGATTATGATTCCAGACAGTATCCTTCGTAAGCCTGGCAGATTTACTCCGGAAGAATTCAGTGTAATGAAGACACATTGCGAAAAGGGCTGTGAGATGCTTGAGAAGGCTCCAAAGGGCTGGGATAAGAGATATCTTGATTTCAGTATGGAAATCTGTAAATGTCACCATGAAAAATGGGACGGAAAGGGATATCCTGAAGGACTTGTAGGAGATGAGATACCTATTTCTGCACAGATTGTGTCTCTGGCAGACTGCTTCGATGCCCTTACTACAAAGCGAGTATATAAGGATGCATATACTCCGCAGGAAGCCTTTGACATGATTGTTAATGGTGAGTGTGGTGTATTCTCTGATAAGATTATTCAGTCATTTGTTAATGCAAAGGAAGAATTCTTTAGTCATATGAATGACATTGCTTCAGTGGGTATTACGCCTAAACTGGTTAATACTTCCGCGTTGACAGGCATTAAGATTCTTCTTGTAGAGGATAATGAGCTTACAAGAGATATTACCAATACTATTTTATCTGATGAGGGTGCAGAGGTTACTACGGCTATATGTGGTAAGGAAGTTATTGAATGCATAAGTGCAAAGGAAGTAATTGATTTTGATGCCATTCTGATGGATTTGAATCTTCCTGACACAGATGGATTTGAACTGACAAAGCAAATCCGCGAGATGAATATTGTGAGAGCCAAAGAGGTTCCAATTATTGCCGTATCCGCAAGCACAGATAAGCTTGATAAGCAGAGAGCTTTCAATGCTGGCATGAATGCTTATGTACCAAAGCCAGTTTCAGTTTCAAATATTACCAAGACTCTTCTGGTAAGCATGAGACATGAACAGAAGTATCTAAAGGATAAGCTTGATGAGGCAATAATGAGGGCCAATAAGGATCCGCTTACCGGTGTGAAAAATATGACTGCTTATACTGAGGCGGTTGGAGAGCTTACTGGTAAGATTGCTGAGCATGAAGCAATTGAATTTGCAATTGTAATGTGTGATGTAAATAAGCTTAAGAATGTCAATGACAGCTTTGGACATGATATGGGAGATAAATATATCAGGAATTGCTGTAAGCTTATCTGCACAAC
Organism: Lachnospiraceae bacterium UBA1712; assembly: GCA_002317175.1. GTDB lineage: Bacteria > Bacillota > Clostridia > Lachnospirales > Lachnospiraceae > Colinaster. The sequence goes on from DCJA01000037.1 coordinate 17,215, forward strand.
CTATTCTCACAGCCCGGTATACAGAATTGGTGGTGATGAATTTGCCATTATTCTTACTGGAGAGGACTACAGCAATAGAAATATGCTGATAGATGACCTGGGGGACAGAGTTGCCAAGGCAATGAACATTGCAAGAATCGAAGATGGAAGAGCCAGCATGGCAGTCGGAATGTCAGTATATAATGCTTATAATGATGTATCTGTTGCAAGTGTGGCTAAGAGAGCTGATGAGTCCATGTACAATAACAAACGTATGATGGAATTTGGCGGTGAATACTAATAGTGAATATATTATTAAAGGTGGGCTTCATGCCCACCTTTTTTTGGAAAATGTACATATTGCAACATAAAAGGTGCTGTGCTATATTTATAAAGTTTTGAGATAGTGTATTAGGATATGTTTATCGGGCTTTCAGAGAGAAGATGAAGGCTTGGGATACTGAAAGAGGAAAAAATATGATTCAGACAAGAGATGATGTAAGAAATGTTGCCATTATTGCCCACGTTGATCATGGCAAGACAACACTCGTAGATGAATTACTTAAGCAGAGTGGTATATTCAGAGAGAATCAGGAAGTAGCAGAAAGAGTAATGGATTCCAATGATATTGAAAGAGAGCGTGGTATCACAATACTTTCAAAGAATACAGCCATTACATATAAGAATACAAAAATTAATATCATTGATACTCCAGGACATGCTGATTTCGGTGGCGAAGTAGAGCGTGTACTTAAGATGGTTAATGGTGTAATTCTTGTGGTAGATGCTTTTGAGGGTGTTATGCCACAGACAAAGTTTGTACTTAGCAAGGCACTTGATCTCGATCTGCATGTTATTGTATGTATCAATAAGATAGACAGACCAGAGGCCAGACCGCAGGAAGTTATAGATGAAGTACTAGAACTGTTTATGGACCTGGATGCAAGTGATGAGCAGTTAGACTGCCCATTTGTATTCGCATCTGCTAAGGCTGGAATTGCCAGTCTTGATGTTGATAAGCAGGGAACAGACATGGTACCTCTTTTTGAGACTATTGTGGATTATATTCCAGCTCCAACTGGTGATCCGGAAGCAGGAACACAGGTGCTTATCAGCACAATTGATTACAATGAGTATGTTGGACGTATCGGTGTAGGTAAGGTTGATAATGGTGTAATAAAGGTTAACCAGGATGTAGTAATTGTTAACCATCATGAATCAGACAAGGTAATTAAGGTTAAGGTAAGCAAGCTCTATGAGTACGAAGGTCTCAACAAGGTAGAGGTTAAGGAAGCTTCTATCGGATCAATCGTTGCAATTTCAGGTATTGCTGATCTTCATATTGGTGATACGCTGTGTTCTCCTGAGAACCCAGAAGCTATTCCATTTCAGAAAATATCTGAGCCAACAATTGCCATGAACTTTATGGTCAATGATTCACCTCTCGCAGGACAGGAAGGCAAATATATCACCTCACGTCATATTCGTGACAGACTGTTTAAAGAATTGAATACAGATGTTTCTCTCAGAGTAGAGGAGACAGAAAATACAGATGTGTTCAAGGTTTCAGGAAGAGGAGAACTACATCTTTCAGTTCTCATTGAAAATATGCGTCGTGAAGGATATGAATTTGCAGTATCAAAGGCAGAAGTCCTCTATAAGTATAATGAGCGTAACCAGAAGCAGGAACCAATGGAAATTGCTTATGTAGATGTACCTGAAGAGTTCTCAGGAAGTGTAATACAGAAGCTGGCTTCACGTAAGGGTGAACTTCTTGGAATGACATCAATTAATGGTGGTTATACAAGACTTGAGTTTAATATTCCTTCAAGAGGTCTTATTGGTTACCGTGGCGAGTTTATGACAGATACTAAGGGTAATGGTATCTTAAATACAAGCTTTGACGGATATGGACCTTATAAGGGAGATATGATGTATAGAAAGCAGGGTTCCCTTATTGCTTTTGAAGCAGGAGAGGCTATAACTTATGGCCTTTACAATGCACAGGACAGAGGTATTCTCTTTATCGAGCCTGGTGAAAAGGTATATGCCGGAATGGTTGTAGGTCAGACTGGTAAGGCTGAAGACATAGAGATAAATGTATGTAAGAAGAAGCAGCTTACAAATACACGTAGCTCGAGTGCAGATGAGGCACTTCGTCTTTCACCTAAGAAGGTTCTTAGTCTTGAGCAGGCTCTTGAATTTATCGATACAGATGAACTTCTTGAGATTACTCCACAGAATCTGCGTATCAGAAAGAAGATTCTGGACCCAACACTTAGAAAACGTGACATGATCAATAGAAAGAACGCTTGCCAATAAGCGTAGCTTATGATAAACTTTATTTCGGTCGTAAGACCGATATGCTGGTGTGTCGGAATGGCAGACGATGCAGACTCAAAATCTGTTGCGGGTAACCGCGTGTGGGTTCAAGTCCCACTACCAGCACTGTAAGCCTTGATTGAGTAATCAGGGCTTTTTTAAATATATGGCATCTGATAATATACATATAAAGGACAGCCAGTTGGCAACTTGGTAGCAGGCTGAATTATACAGCTGGTTTTTTAGGAGAACATCACTTGGACAGTAGTCAGATAATTAAATTAGTTACAATAGTATTATTGCTAATTTTATCTGCTTTCTTTTCGTCAGCAGAGACTGCTCTTTCTACAATAGGAGAGATAAAAGTACGTGCTTTTGTGGAAGAGCAACGTAAGGGAGCAGTTATTTTACAAAAGGTAATAGACAATTATAGTAAGATGCTTAGTGCAATCCTTATTGGTAATAATATTGTCAATATCGCAGTTTCATCCCTGGTAACCCTGTTTACCATTGAACTGTGGGGGAATGCTTATGTATCTGTTGGAACCGGAGTGTTGACACTGATTGTACTGATTTTTGGAGAAATAGTTCCAAAAAACGCCGCCAAAATCAAAGCAGATATTATGGCTTTGGTATATGCCCCTGTAATATATGGGCTCATGTGGCTGCTGACTCCGGTTATCAGAATAGTAGAGTTGATATCTAAGGGTATAATGTTCTGTCTTAGAATCGATCCAAATGAAAAGAGTTCAATTACGGAAGCGGAGCTTAGAACTTATGTGGATGCCAGTCATGAGGATGGCGTTATTGAATCAGAAGAGAAGGTAATGATTAACAATGTGTTTGATTTTTCTGATTCGGTAGCCAAGGATATTATGGTTCCACGTATCGATATGGTATGTGTAGAAGAGCATGCAAAGTATGATGAAGTCCTGGAGATATTCAGACAGCATATGTATACCAGAATTCCGGTATTTAGAGAAGAGCCTGACAATATAATAGGTTTGATTAATGTAAAGGACTTTATTCTTGTGGAAGACAAGAGGAGCTTTACAATAGCAGATATTCTTAGAGAGACTTATTACACCTACGAATTTAAAAAGACCGCAGATCTTCTGATGGAACTTAGAAAGACTACCTATAGTATGGCATTTGTATTAAGTGAGTATGGTACCTGTGTAGGTATGGTTACACTTGAAGACCTACTTGAGGAAATCGTTGGCGAGATCAGAGATGAATACGATGCCGATGAGGAAGAGTTTATCAAGAAGGTCGAGAAGAACGCATATATTATTGATGCACGAAGGAAGATAGATGATGTCAATGATGAGCTTGGGCTTAATCTGGACAGTGAGGATTATGACTCTATAGCAGGTCTTGTGCTTCAGATTCTTGATCGTATTCCTGAACAGGGGGATGAAGTTGTAACAGAGGATGGAATCAAACTTAAGGTATATGCAACTGAGGAAAACAGAATTACCAAGGTAATGCTCAGAATACCAGAGCAGGATAATATTCAGACAGAATAAGCTATAGTTATCTGCAAATATGCATATAAAGAAGTGATTTTGGCATACAGATACACTATAATTTCAAGTTGATATAATTAGTAAAATATGATATATTAAATGAGATTATGAGTAAGGTAATCTAAATTAGGAGGAAATATCCATGAAGCATATTAAGACATTAAGCACAAGAGATCTTAAGGAATCTATGAAGAAGGGCGGATGTGGCGAGTGCCAGACATCATGCCAGTCAGCATGTAAGACATCTTGCACAGTTGGTAACCAGAGCTGCGAGAAGATGAAATAATAGTATTCCTATTTAATTACAGAAACTATTCAAACTCGAAGTCAAAACGGCTTCGAGTTTGTTTTGGGTTGAGGATTTTATGATACATCAGTACAAGAATAACGGCTATAACATCGTATTGGATGTTAACAGTGGTTCTGTTCACATTGTGGATGACTGTGTATATGATATGGTTCCTCTTTTAGAGGCTATCGTAAAAACAGGCATTACTGGTGATACTGCAATCGAAGCGGTATGTATGGCCTGCGAGAATATGCCATACTCTTCAGAAGAGATTAAGGAAGCGGTAACAGAACTGTTGGAGTTGTATGAGGCTGGACAGCTTTATACAGAGGATATTTACGAAAACTATATAATAGATTTTAAGAAGAGAGAGACAGTAGTTAAGGCTCTTTGTCTTCATATAGCACATGATTGTAATCTTGCCTGCAGATACTGTTTTGCAGAGGAAGGTGAATATCATGGAAGAAGAGCTCTTATGAGCTTTGAAGTGGGAAAGAAAGCTCTTGACTTTCTGGTTGCCAACTCTGGCAACAGGGTAAATCTTGAGGTGGATTTCTTTGGTGGTGAACCTCTTATGAACTGGGATGTTGTGAAACAGCTGGTTGAATATGGCAGAAGTATAGAAGAAGCCAATAACAAGAAGTTCAGATTTACTCTTACAACCAATGGAGTTCTTCTCAATGATGACATTCTTGAGTTTGCCAACAAAGAGATGGCCAATGTGGTTTGTTCAATTGATGGAAGAAAAGAGATTAATGATAAGATGCGTCCATTTAGAGGTGGACAGGGCAGTTATGATTTGATCGTTCCTAAGTTTGTGAAGGTTGCAGAAAGTCGCGACCAGATGAATTATTATGTAAGAGGAACCTTCACCCATAACAATCTTGATTTTTCTGAAGATGTTAAACATCTTGCGGATCTTGGATTCAGACAGATATCTGTTGAACCTGTAGTAGCAAAGCCAACAGATGATTATGCGCTTAGAGAGGAAGATATTCCAAAGATTCTTGAGGAATATGATAAGCTTGCTCTTGATCTAATCAACAGAAGAAAAAATGGTAAGGGAGTCAATTTCTTCCACTTTATGATTGACCTGACCGGAGGTCCATGTGTTGCCAAAAGACTAAGTGGGTGTGGCTCAGGTACAGAGTATCTTGCGGTTACTCCATGGGGCGATTTTTATCCATGCCACCAGTTTGTTGGCAATGAGAAATTCTTAATGGGTAATGTTGATGAAGGTATTACCAATACTGACATCAGAGACGAGTTCAAGACTTGCAATGTATATGCTAAAGAAAAATGTAAGAAGTGTTTTGCAAAATTCTACTGTAGTGGTGGATGTGCAGCCAACTCTTATAATTTCCATGGCAATATCAATGATGCATATGACCTTGGTTGTGAATTGCAGAGAAAGCGTATTGAATGTGCGATCATGATTAAGGCAGCTTTAGCTGAGGAAGAAGAAGGGTTTACTGAGTAAACCGGGAGGAACAAAAAATGACAAAGAAAAAAGGCGTAATAACACTCCTGATTATGCTTGCAGTACTTATTGGTGGTATTTATGCAAGTATCTACGGAATTGACAGCTCAGGAGCAGGAAGTGCTGCCAAAATAAAGCAGGGTCTTGATCTTGCTGGTGGTGTAAGTATCACATATCAGGTTGTAGGTGAAGAAGAACCTTCCAAGGAAGATATGGCAGATACAATCTACAAATTACAGAAGAGAGTTGAATCTTATTCAACAGAGTCGCAGGTTTACCAGGAAGGTTCTGACAGAATAAGTATTGAGATTCCAGGCGTTTCAGATGCCAATGCAGTATTGGAAGAACTTGGTAAGCCAGGTTCACTGGTATTTGTTGACAAGGATGGCAATGAGATTTTAACTGGTACTGATGTAGTAAATGCTCAGGCAGGCTCTCAGCAGGACAAGATGGGCAACAGCGAGTTTGTTGTTCAGCTTGAGTTTAATGAAGCTGGTACAAAAGCATTTGCGGAAGCTACTACAGTAGCAGCAGTTAATAAGGATATTATTGGTATTCTTTATGATGGACAGGTTGTAAGCTCACCTGCAGTTCAGACAGCTATCACAGATGGCCGTTGTGTGATTACTGGTAGTGATACATATGAAGAGGCAGATAAATTAGCAACTACAATTCGTATCGGTGGTCTTAAGCTTGAACTTGAAGAATTAAGATCCAATGTAGTAGGTGCTCAGCTTGGTGGCGAAGCTATTAAGACAAGTTTATATGCAGCAGGTATCGGTTTTGCTATCGTTGCAATTTTTATGATGGCTGTATACTTTGTTCCAGGTATAGCTTCAGTTATTGCTCTTGCAATATATGTATGCTTAACAGTTCTTATGCTCAATGCATTTGAGGTAACACTTACACTTCCAGGTATTGCAGGTATTATTCTTTCAATCGGTATGGCGGTTGATGCTAACGTTATTATTTTCGCTCGTATCAGAGAGGAAATTGCAACTGGTAAGACTGTAAGCTCATCAATTAAGATTGGTTTCCAGAAGGCTTTATCAGCTATCCTGGATGGTAATATTACAACACTTATAGCTGCGCTGGTTCTTGGTGCTATGGGTACAGGTCCAATTAAGGGCTTTGCTCAGACACTTGGACTTGGTATTGTAATCTCAATGTTTACAGCACTTGTTATTACAAAGCTTATTATGAATGCTTTCTATGCAGTAGGAATCAGAGACGAGAAGTTCTACGGAAGAGCAAAAGAAAGAAAACAGGTTAACTTCTTATCAAAGAAAGTTATCTTTATGACAATATCTCTTATACTTATTGTTTCAGGCTTCGTATTTATGGGAATTAATAAGTCATCTAGTGGAGATATTCTTAATTATTCACTTGAATTTAAGGGTGGTACATCTACAAGTGTAACCTTCAATGAAGATATGCCACTTGCTGATATTGATAGCAAGGTTGTTCCAGTTATTGAGGATGCGATTGGCGGTGGAGCAGTTCAGACTCAGAAGGTACAGGGAACTAACGAAGTTATCTTTAAGACTTCTACACTTAGCGTAGATCAGAGAGAGAGTATGCAGGCCGCATTGACAGACAATTTTGGTGTTAATGCTGAGAAGATTACTGCAGAATCGATATCATCAACCATTTCATCAGAAATGAGATCTGATGCTATTATCGCTGTACTTGTTGCTACAGTATGTATGCTTATTTATATCTGGTTCAGATTTAAGGATATCAGATTTGCTGCCAGCTCAGTATTAGCTCTGGTACATGACGTACTCATTGTACTTGCATTCTACGCTGCAGCAAAAGTTAGTGTTGGTTCAACCTTTATCGCTTGTATGCTTACCATTGTTGGTTACTCAATCAATGCTACAATCGTTATCTTTGACCGTATCAGAGAGAATCTCGCTACACCTAGAAAGAATGAGACTCTTGAGGAGATGGTTAACAGATGTATTAATCAGACACTTTCAAGAAGTATCTTTACTTCATTAACAACCTTTATCATGGTTGCTGCTCTCTATGTTCTGGGTGTAACTTCTATTAAGGAGTTTGCACTGCCACTTATGGTAGGTATTTTAGTTGGTACATATTCATCTGTATGCTTGACAGGTGCATTGTGGTTCATATTCAGAACAAAGTTTGTAAAGAAAGTAGCAAAGAACTAATTATCAGAGTTCATAGGGATGAGCAGCTTAGCTCATCCCTTTTTTATTAATCGAGGACGCGCTATATGGCAAAATGGATGGTAGCAGGTAAAAAATGCGATTTTAAACAGATAGGTGATAATTTGGGAATAGACCAGGTAGTGGTTCGTATTATGCGAAACCGTGGCCTGATGGATGAAGCTTCCATGAGGGAGTTCTTGCAGGCAGACGAGAACTGTTACCATAGTTATGAATCTATGAAGGATATTGACCTGGCAATAGATATTCTGATGGATAAAATCGACGAAGGACAAAAAATCAGAGTAATAGGTGATTATGATGTTGATGGAGTTATGTCAACTTATATTCTTTGGAAAGGTCTTTCTGTTTGTGGAGCCAATGTAGATGCGGTTATTCCTCACAGAATAGTTGATGGCTATGGAATAAGTGTCAGCCTAATAGATGAAGCCATAGCTGATGGAGTTGATACTATTATTACCTGTGATAATGGAATAGCTGCTAAGTCAGCCTTTGATTATGCCAAAGAGCATGGACTTACATGCATAGTAACTGATCACCATGAGATTCCCTTTGAGGATGATGGTGACAGACGCTATATCATACCGCAGGTGGATGCAGTCATAGATCCGAAACAGGAGGATTGCGCTTATCCCTTCAAGGCTATCTGTGGGGCAGTGGTAGCCTATAAGGTCATAGAAGCCTTGCTTGATGCAATTGGTGAAGATACTGCACATTTGCATGAACTGCGTGAATTGGCCGGTTTTGCCACAGTATGTGATGTAATGGAACTTAGAGATGAGAACAGAGCACTGGTTAAATATACTCTGAGCAGACTGAATAACAGCAGTAATATTGGAATGAGAGGCCTGGTAAAGGTATGCGGCCTTGAGGGAAAAACAATAAAGGCACATTCTATAGGCTTTGTACTGGGACCTTGTATTAATGCTACTGGAAGACTTGAAAGTGCCATGCTGTCGTTGGATTTGCTAAGATCTCAGGATATCGAGGAAGCAATTAATATTGCAAGTCAGCTTAAGGCGCTTAATGATAGCAGAAAAGAATTGACAGAGCTGGGAATGCAAAGGGCTGATGAGATAATAGAAGCAAAAGGACTATCTTATAATAAGGTCATGGTGGTCTATATTCCTGGCCTTCATGAAAGCCTTGCGGGAATTGTGGCGGGACGAATCAGAGAGAAATATTACAGACCTGTGTTTGTTGTTACAGATGCAGAAAATGGGCTTAAAGGCTCAGCAAGAAGTATTCCGGCTTACCACATATATGAAGCCATGAGCGAAGTAAAAGAGCTATTTGATAAGTTTGGTGGTCATGCACTTGCAGCAGGTTTTTCTCTAAAAGATGGAATGTTAGAGGAGTTTGACAGACGCATCAATGACAATTGCAACTTAAAACCGGAGGATTTTGAAGAAAAGATAGTAATTGATGTTCCAATGCCTATGGGATACGTGACTGAGAAGCTTATTGAACAGTTGGCTGTTTTGGAGCCCTTTGGTGCAGGCAATGAGAAGCCTGTATTTGCACAGAAGGATGTTGAATTCATCTATTGCAGATTAATGGGCAATGGAACAATGGGAAAAATAACGGCCAGAACAGAGGATGGCATTACAGTTGAGCTACTAATGTTCAGGAATCTGGATAAGTTGTTTGCGGCAATAGATGCCAAGTATGGAGTGGGCAGTAGTGAGGCACTGACACAAAGAAAATGTAGTGGGATTAAAATGGATATAATATATTATCCAGACATCAATGAATATCAGGGAAGGCGCAGTATACAGTTTTTGCTAAATGATTATAAATAAATATTTATTATTGAATTTAAAAATTTATAATTTGGACACAATTTGAACATAATTAGTTGTTATCTTATATTTACAGATAGTTGAGAACTCACTATCTCCCCCTCATAAGAAACGAAAGCACCATGGCTTATGCCATGGTGCTTTTGTTTTGTCCGTATGGTATAATAAGGCTTGTGTTTGAAAAGTAGCTTGGCTCTTATAGTTTAGCAGCAAAACCGCTGATAAATCATTTTGGACAGCTGCTATTAGAGAAAGGGGAAATGGTAGATGTACGCTAAAATAATAGTTGATATCAGCGTTGAAAGCCTTGACCGTCCATTTACATACCGCATCCCCGAAAGACTGGCTGACAGGTGCCATGAGGGAACAAAGGTAGCTGTAAGTTTTGGAAAGAATAATCGTAAAATCAATGGTTATATTCTTGAGATTTCTGACAGGACAGAAATAGATGAGAGCATAATCAAGGATATAGATGAAATAGTTGTTGAACAGTCTGCTACAGAATCGAAGCTTATTGAGCTGGCATCATTTATAAAGCATCAGTATGGCTCTACCATGAATGCTGCGCTAAAGACTGTACTTCCTGTAAAGAAGAATTATAAGCCTAAAGAGAG
>DCJA01000036.1:0-44270 GCA_002317175.1 Lachnospiraceae bacterium UBA1712
CAACTGGGGCAAATTCAACCAAGCTTACTTATCACAATATTCATGAGGCCAGAGAGACCAAATTGCTCTATGCCAATGGCAACGCTGAAGAAGTGGCTGTAGATGCTTTACTTAAAGTACTTACCAATGACCTTGAGAATCAAGATGATAAGCTTGCTCTGACCTATACTAACATCTATGACTATCGTGGAAGCGAATATCAGTTAGAACTTACGATCGATTCAATAGATGCTGCTATGAACGATATAAGCTGGACTTCTGATGATACAACAATTGCGACTGTGGATGAATATGGTTGTGTCACTGTTGGATACAAAAAAGGTTCTACGCTTATTCATGGTCAGTATACCGAAAATGGTAAGACTCACACTATTGAATGTAGTGTTACAGTGAAACCATATTCCATTAGCTATAAGAACATGGACGGCGTTAAGGGAAACAGAGTCAGAACATATTATCCTGGTGATATTAGCAATAGCAAGCTAAGTACAGTGTATAAAGAAGGATATAGTCTTAATGGATGGTATCTGGATGAAGCATTGACGCAGAGAGCAACATCACCATTGACTACTTCGCGGAATATTGTATTATACCCGAAGTGGAATGATGCAAGTCTTACGGCTTATTATTATCCAATACAGGCTGATGGAAGCTATGGTACGACTACTAAACAGTTGATATCAAGCCCGGTTTCGACTTCGGCTATGCCGTATGGTCTGCCTGGAGCGGATGACTCGGATGATAATCCTAATGATGATATCCAGGAGTACAATGCCAGTCATGGAACAAAGCTTACATTTGATTATTGGTCTACAGATGCTGAGGGCAATAATCCAATTGATGAACTGGATATAAGTCTGTTCAATCTTCATATGGAGGAGGATGGTTTATATCATCAAAACAGCAGTGTTACGCTATATCCACAATATAGAGAAGGACTTGCTGTGAGCGATGTATCACTACAGCTTAATGGTAGGATTGGCGTGAACTTCTATCTGGATATGCCAGCTGAGGCTTCTTATGTAGTGCTTAGTAATGGTCAGGGACGAAGCATTAAGTATCCTATATCTGATATCTATAAAAAAGAAAGCAAATACTGTTATACATATAATCTTGCAATTAAGGAAATAGCAGACGATATTAGTCTGAGTGTCTATGATAAGGATGACAGACTGATTCCTATAGCTGGCAATTCTACAAGAAATGGCAGTTTTTATTATTCTGCTCAGAACTATATTAGCTATATCACTAACCCTGATAATAACTATGCAAGCAATGGAACCAAGCTTTACAATCTTTGTCATGCGCTGGATGACTATAGCTCTGAAGTAAGGCATTATTTTAATTACAACACAGATGATTCATATCTGGCAAAGGAGATTGAGAGTTTTGATTTCTCTGCCTATCAGCCATTTATCCTGTTAGAAGATGATGCACCAAGATTTATGGGGGCATCATTGGTACTGGATTCAGATACTGCAATCAGACTTTATTTTTATAATACTGATGAAGCCAAAAAACTGACTAATTACACATTTACCATAGTAAATGGTTCAAATGAGCAGATAGTATATCCTGTGATAAATGGAGGCTATGGCTATATCGAGATTCGTAATATACCAGCGGCTCAGTTGGACAAACAATATACACTTAAGATCTATAGTTCTTCCAATGAGTATCTTGGAGAGCTTGGCTACAGTGCACTAAGTTACGCATATAGAGCGTCCTTTAGCAACAGCAATACTGACTCATTGATGAGAATATGTAATTACCTTAAGCTTTACAATGACGCAGCCAAGGCTTATTGGGCTGATATGCAGACTTACTACAGCAATTCTGTGGCTTCATTGCAACTCAATTACAATAATCTGTCTATGAATCCAGGCGAGAGCAGTCAGCTTATAGCGAACTGTCTTCCTATGGATAGCATCAGTAACAGCATCAGCTGGTCCAGTTCAGATCCTTCTGTGGTTAGTGTAGATGCCTACGGTAATATCAGGGCACTTGCTTATGGAGAGGCTCTTATTAAGGCTAAGTCCATCAATGATGTCTGGTCCCAGTGCTTGGTGACAGTGGGAGATGCTGGAAGAATTACGGTTACGCATGTGGCAGTAGATGAGAGAATCGTGCTTACTCGTGAAGGTAAGGAACTGGTTGAGGGTGTGGATTATATTGATGCGGGTCCATACCTGGATAGTTATAATAGCCCAACTGAAGCGATTCAGGCTGCTATTAATCAGCTGACAGATACTTGTAATACTGTATATATATCCAAATGTTCAGAATGCCTGGCCAGTGATGCACAAAATGCTACAAAAGGAACCTGTAGCTATGGTGTCAACGCAGCTGACAGAATATATCTGAAGAGCAATATTAATATTGTCATTGATGATGAAGTATATCTGATTGCAAAGCCCAATGGCTCCTCACATTCAGATGTGTTTAAGGGAGAAAATGTCAGCAATATTACAATCAGTGGTGGTCACATTACAGGCGAACGTTATACCCATAAAAACAATGAAGGAGAGTGGGGCATGGGCGTAGGCCTTTATAGCTGTAATAATGTCAAAATATATGGCGTTGACTTTACTGAATGCTGGGGCGATGGCGTATATATCGGCTCCAGTGATAATACTACTAAGTGTAATAATATTCAGATAATAGACTGCAAACTTTACAATAACAGAAGAAACAACATGTCCATTGTTGCGGGAGACAATGTACTTATCGATGGATGTGAGTTCAGCTATGCAAATGGTACCGATCCTCAGTCAGGCCTGGATATAGAGACCAATTATGAGAGCCAACCTTGTAATGATATATCTATCTTCAATTCAAGGTTCTATGGTAATTCGTCATTTGGCTTTGCTATTACTACTATTGCAAATCGAGTGGATATTGTTGGCTGTAAGTTTGATGACGGCTTTCTCAATTATGCCGGATTAGATTCACAGATATCTGATTCATCAATTAATAGTGTTAACTATATGCGCTATGGCATGTCCATCGGAGATAATGTTCATATCAATGATGGAACAGCTGCAGAGGATACACTGGTCGCATATTACAGCGCTGATGTTGATGGCTTGACAGGCTGGTCTGCTTGCTACAATACAAATAGTTCTAATCAGATGAGTATTCAAAGGATAGTTGGTTCAGATGATGGCAATAGGAACGCTATACGAATTAAGAGGAGTAGCAATGGAACTGTTGAGTGTGGATGTGGAATTAAACTTAGTGATATATCACTAGATGGAACTGCGTCGCTTAATGTAGGAGATACTTATAGATTTGAATTTGTAGTTAAAGGAACTGGAAACTGGGGAGCTAAGACTACTCAATCTCCTTGGTATCCAATAATGCCAGTCTCAAATCGCTACATGACCTGTATCGCCACACAGCCAATAGAGAATACAGGCAATATGACTATATATCTATACACAACTGATCTAAGTGCAGGTGGTTATCTGGATGTGGAGTCAATTAGAGTTTATAAGGTGAACTAACAGGGACGGTCCTTGATACACAAGAACCGTCCCCTATGATTAATACACAAGAACCGTCCCCTATGATTAAGTGTGATAATATATTATCTGTTATTGTGAATAAGTGTGAAAAATGCTAAAATATTATCATGGTTATACTTACTCAAAGAACATACAAAGAAATAAATATTGAAATAGCCAAAAGAGTCGTAGCGCTTCGAAAAAGAAGAAAAATATCTCAAATTGAGTTGGCAAAAAAAAGTGGTGTTAGTTTTGGCTCGATTAAAAGATTTGAGCAAATAGGAGAAATATCCCTTTCATCGCTCACCAAGATTGCGATTGCCTTAAATGTTGAAGAGGAATTAGATTGTCTTTTCTCTGATGTTGAATATACTTCTATTGAGGAAATAATAAATGGACAAGATAAGTAGCTTAAAAGTTTATTATGATAAACGTTTTGTAGGAACTTTGGCTTTGTACCAGAATAGGCTTGCTGCATTTGAATATTCAAAAGAATGGTTGTTAGAAGGTTTTTCTATTAGTCCATTTTCACTTCCTCTTGAAAAAAAAGTGTTTATTCCTAAAGTAGATCCGTTTGAGGGATTGTATGGAGTATTTGCGGACAGTCTCCCAGATGGATGGGGAAGGCTGTTAGTTGACAGATTAATGCGAAAGAATGGATTAAATCCACAAAATATAGGCAACTTGAATCGATTAGCTATAGTAGGCAGTTCTGGCATGGGAGCACTTGAATATGAACCAGTAGTATCATTGGTTAAAAAAGATAATATTTTATCACTCGACGAAATAGCTAAAGAATGTAAAAAAATCCTTGGAACAAAAGAAGACACTAACAATTTGGATTATTTATTTATCAAGGGTGGTTCATCCGGCGGTGCTAGACCTAAAATACTTACACAAATAGATGGGGAAGATTGGATTATAAAATTCCCATCATCGTTAGATGATGACGATATTGGACTCCAGGAATATCAGTACTCTATGTGCGCTAAAGAATGTGGCATTAGTATGGAAGAAACTAGATTATTCAGCTCTGAATTGTGCAAAGGATATTTTGGTACAAAACGATTTGATAGAAAAAATGGAAAAAAAATACATATGGTATCTGTAGCAGGATTGCTTGAAACATCACATAGAATTCCTAATCTGGATTATGATTTATTGATGCGCCTGACTTTACAGTTGACAAATGATATGTTGGAATGCGAAAAACTTTTTCGACTAATGTGTTTTAATATTTTTTCTCATAATCGAGATGACCACTCAAAGAATTTTTCTTTTCAATATATTGAAGATGAAGCAAGATGGATTTTATCTCCTGCATACGATTTAACATATAGCAATTCTATAGGTGGAGAACATGCTACAACAGTTCATGGGAATGGAACAAATCCTGGGATTAATGATATTCTTGAGGTAGCAAAGGGTATTGGAATAAGCATTCCAAGGGCAAGAAGAATAGCTGAAGAAATACAAGAAAAAGTAGCCTGCAATGTCAAATACCATTAGAGCATCAAAATTTTTCGGAGTTCTGTATAATGATATAGTCTATCTCCACTGCCTTCGATATTCGCGTACATTCATACCTTCAATCTTTTTGAAGACACGACTGAAGTAGTATACGTCACCAATACCGGTTTTTAGACCAATTTCCTCAGCTGACAATTCTGTAAAGCGAAGCAGATTCTTGGCTTCAGTGATACGCACTGAAGTGAGATAGTCCATAATACTTACCCCAAACTGCTCCTTGTAGATTCGGGTCATATAATATTTGTTAACATTAAAGCGCTTGGCGAGTTCGTCCAGCGCTATTTTGCTGGAATAATTGTCATCCAGATATTTTTTGACTTCAAGCATACTGGTTTTCTTGCTGCCAGCAGGTGCTCCCTCAGGATGCCAGCTATCTGCCATAAGCAGGGCGAGAAGAGAAGACAGACCAGTATTGATCTCCATATCTCGAGTGTATGATGTGGATGAGGTGATCTCGTACAAGTAGTTAAAGTTATCCTGATATGCTTCAAAATCAGTTGCTTCAAAGGCTGGCTGTCCACCACGTTCGTTGTATTTTTGATAAATATTAGCTGCAGTTGGACCATCAAAATGTACCCAGGACAGATTCCAAAGATCATCATCAGTAGAGTGAGAGTAAGGCTTTCTGGTATCTATAAACACACATGAACCAGCATTGAGCTCATAGTCCTTGTCATCATAGTGCAACACCCCTGAACCAGAAGATACAATAAAGAAGAGATAGGATGCCAGATATTCTCTTTTGCTTATATGAGGCTTTGTGGCCTGAAGTCTGCCTATTTCCTGTATATGAAGCAGAGCTTCTTTGGCAAAGTCGGAAGGAGTATATATGATACGACTGGTGTTGACCAGGTCGCCGTGAAATAATGCATTTTCCATGTTGGCCTCCTATAGATGATAATAATCCAATGATAGCTAGTCATCCCAAGATTATAGAAGCAAGTTTTAGGATGAATTAACTCATTTTCACATCAAAAAAACGAAAAGTCAATATTGTACAAAAAGAAGTCTATATTATCCATTTAGTCTATGCGATATATGTCATATAATGTATTTGTTTCGGCTAGAAGCATATTTGTTTCGGCTAGAAGCATATTTGTTTCGACTAAAAAACATATTTGCTTTAGTGAGAATCATATAATTTTTGTTAATGTTATTATTGTGCAAATAAAGGAGATTATCTATGAAGAAAGCTTTGATTACAGGCGTTACAGGTCAGGATGGTTCTTACCTGGCTGAATTCTTACTTGAAAAAGGTTATGAGGTTTACGGCATGATTCGTCGTTCCTCTGTTGATTTTAGAGAGCGTATTGCTCATCTTGAGGGAACACCTAATTTCCACCTTAAGTTTGGAGATCTTGGTGATAGCATTTCCCTTGTAAAATTAATTGGCGAGATTAAGCCAGACGAAATCTACAATCTTGCTGCTCAGTCTCATGTTCAGGTATCGTTTGATGTTCCTGAATATACTGCTGATGTTGTTGCAACAGGTGTACTTCGTGTGCTTGAAGCTGTTCGTGTATGCGGACTTGAGAAGACTTGTCGTATCTATCAGGCTTCTACATCAGAGCTTTACGGAAAGGTTGAGGAAGTTCCACAGAAGGAGACTACTCCATTCCATCCATACAGCCCATATGCGGTTGCTAAGCAGTATGGCTTTTGGATTGTAAAGGAATATCGTGAAGCATACAATATGTTCTGCTGTTCAGGTATTCTCTTCAATCATGAGTCAGAGCGTCGTGGTGAGACATTTGTTACACGTAAGATTACTCTTGCTGCAGCTCGTATTGCGCAGGGCAAGCAGGATAAGCTTTATCTTGGTAACCTTGACAGCTTAAGAGACTGGGGCTATGCCAAGGATTATGTTGAATGTATGTGGCTCATTTTACAAAATGATAAGCCAGAAGATTTTGTTATCGCTACTGGTGTTCAGCATTCAGTTCGTGAGTTTGCGACTCTTGCATTCCATCATGCTGGTATCGAGGTTGAATGGCAGGGTTCTGGTATGGATGAAAAGGGTATCGACAAGGCTACAGGTAAGGTTATTGTAGAAGTTAGTCCTGATTTCTATCGTCCTACAGATGTTGTTAACCTTTGGGGTGATCCTACAAAGGCTAGAACAGAGCTTGGCTGGAATCCTACAAAGACAAGCTTTGAAGAACTTGTTGCTCTTATGACAAAGCATGATATGGAAAAGGTGGCTGTTGAAAGAGCAGAAGAGCACATTCGTCTTAATCTTGAGGAGTACCTTGAGAAGGGCGTAGTTAAGTAAGAGGGCTAAATCATGATGGAAAAAGACGCTAAAATCTATGTCGCTGGACATAGAGGAATGGTTGGTTCGGCTATCGTTCGTGAGCTTAACCGCCAGGGATATAACAATATAATTACAAGAACCCATGCTGAGCTTGATCTGACAAGACAGGCAGATGTTGAAGAGTTCTTTGCAAATGAAAAGCCGGAATATGTATTCTTGGCTGCAGCTAAGGTTGGCGGAATTATCGCTAACCAGAATGCTTTGGCAGACTTTATGTGGTTTAACATGACTCTTGAGATGAATGTTATCAATTCTGCATGGAAAAATGGCTGCAAGAAACTGGAATTTCTTGGAAGCTCATGCATTTATCCTCGTATGGCACCACAGCCTATGAAGGAAGACTGCCTGCTTACTTCTGAACTAGAGAAGACTAATGAGGCTTATGCACTGGCCAAGATTAGTGGCTTGAAATACTGTGAATTCCTTAATAAGCAGTATGGTACTGATTATATATCAGTTATGCCTACTAACCTTTATGGACCAAATGATAATTATCATCCAACTCACAGCCATGTATTGCCTGCATTTATCAGACGTTTCCATGAAGCTAAAGAGGCTGGTGCTGCTTCTGTAACATGTTGGGGTGATGGAAGTCCACTTCGTGAGTTCTTATATGTAGATGATCTTGCTAATCTCTGTGTATTTCTGATGAATAATTACAGCGGTGACGAGACTGTTAATGCTGGTACAGGTAAGGAACTGACTATCAAGGAACTTACTGAACTGGTTGCCAAGGTTGTTGGTTACGAAGGTGAGATTCTTTGGGATACAAGTAAGCCTAATGGTACTCCGCGTAAGCTTCTAGATGTCAGCAAGGCTGAGAAGCTTGGCTGGAAATATATGACTGAGCTTGAGGATGGTATCAGATTGTCTTATGAAGACTTCTTAAACAATCCGATGAGAGCGGAAAGATAGAATACCCTGCTGGATATGGCTAGAGGAGATACAATTACACTTAAGCGTGTACAGTAAAGTGTGATTGGTTTATTAATGTAGTATTTGAGAGGTAATCATTGAAACATAATGTTTTAGTGATTGCCTCTTTTAGATTGCGACTGCTTGACGTATACACGCAAATCGGGTATGTTGCTGACATAGATATTCGTAATATGAAATTGGAGATGAAGGAAGAACTGATGTCTATTCGCGAATGCCAGCTTGCGTAAAGCTATATTGGAAGGAAGAAAATAGTTATGAATATCGCTTTTTTTATTTCAGATCATGGATTCGGGCATATCATGCGTAACATACCGGTTATCAGAGAATTACTGCTTATGGGGCATAATGTTGTACTAGTCTGTGGTGATAAGCACATTGAAATCGCTAAGGATTATTTTGGAGCAGAGAGAGGTATTAGTTTTGTCCCTAAACATACCGATGCGGGGCTGATTGTTAAGCCTGGTGAACTTACTTTGGATAAAGAAGCAACTGCCTGTGAGGTGGAAGCTTATCTAGCTGAATTCCCTGAGAGAATTGACTGGGCAAAAGATGTGTTTGAACAATATCATATCGATAAGGTTGTTGTGGACATTGTTCCCTGGGCCTTGATTGCTGCTAAAGAGGCTGGAGTACCTTCTTATCTGATGGCAAGCTTTACCTGGATAGAACAGTATCAGGGATATGTTAAGCCTGAGTGTGTAGAAGCTTTGAGTAATGCTTTTAGAAGTGCTGATCATGTGCTTTATTACGAGTTGGTAAATGAGCCGACAATGAAACTTTTTTTGGAGAAAAGTACTGAGGAAAATGAGAGTGATATAGACACAAAAGTTGAGGCTGGTGAGCTTTCAGCTGGAGCAAGCCGTACATACGAGCAAGTAGGCTTTGTGGCTCGCGCATTTACCTCAGATGTTGACAGAATAAAGTCAGAACACAAACGCAAGATAGTGTATCTGTCACTTGGAGGAAGCAATTCAGGACTTGATTTTGATATCGATGTATCTGACCTGCCATACGATTTTATAACTACAAGTGCCCTTAGACTTGTTGGGGATAATGTTACTTATCTTGATATGTCAGTTCCTAACTCTCAGGATTATGTGAAGGCAGCTGATTACTGTATAGCTAAGGCAGGCTGGAGCACGGTGTCTGAGATGATGCTCTCGGGCAACAGATTTGCAGTTATCAATAGACCAGATGTCCCGGAGGATACGATGATTATACGACAGTTGATGGATCGTAATGCAGCAATAGGAATAGATGTAGAGGAGTTTAAAGATATGGCTGCAGTTATGAATAGGCTTGAAAGTTATGATTGGAATCCACTTGATTATTCCAATGGAGCCATGAATGTTGCGCAAATAATTGTTTCATAGAAACTACTCGAAGAGATTATGATTCGCTTTCTCTTTTGTTAGCGTTATATTTTTGCTATAATACATAAGTTGGTTTGATATTATTAGTTAGGGAAAGGCAAGTATATGTCTGAAATATTAGTTACAAGATCGTCTATGCCATCATACGAAGAGTATTGTCGGGAAATAAAAGAACTTTGGGATACTCACTGGTTGACAAATATGGGACCTAAACATGAGCAACTTGAAACAGAGTTGGAGGAATATCTTGGAATCGAGC
Organism: Lachnospiraceae bacterium UBA1712; assembly: GCA_002317175.1. GTDB lineage: Bacteria > Bacillota > Clostridia > Lachnospirales > Lachnospiraceae > Colinaster. The sequence continues at coordinate 9,922 of DCJA01000036.1, forward strand.
ATGTTATGCTTTATACAAATGGGCATCTTGCACTTGAAAATGCTATAGCAGCACTTAATCTTCCAAGAGGTGGGGAGGTTATTACTACACCATTTACATTTGCCTCAACAACACATGCAATAGTTCGGAATGGACTTGTCCCTGTTTTTTGTGATATAAAGTCTGATGATTATACTATAGACCCAAAGATGATAGAGGAACTAATAACTGATAATACTGTTGCCATATTACCAGTTCATGTATATGGGCATATGTGTGATGTTGAAGCAATAGATGTAATTGCTAAAAAGTATGGCTTAAAGGTTATATATGATGCTGCGCATGCATTTGGTGTTAAATATAAAGGAATTTCATCAGCGTGTTTTGGCGAGGCTTCTATGTTCTCTTTTCACGCCACAAAGGTATTTAATACTATTGAAGGTGGTTGTGTGTGCTTTACCAATCCTGAGTGGGAAGTCTTGCTCTACAATATGAAGAACTTCGGTATTCAGGGACCTGAATCAGTTGAATATATAGGTGGCAATGCCAAAATGAGCGAGTTTCAGGCTGCTATGGGTATATGTAACCTAAGACATATTGATGAAGAACTGGCTAAGCGTAAGCTTGTTGTTGATAGATATAGAGAGAGGCTTTCTGGGATTGATGGGATAAGGATTTCACTGGATCAGAAAGATATAGAACCAAACTATGCATATTTCCCTGTAGTATTTGATGGATATAAGTATACTCGTAATGAAGTATTTGAGAGATTAGCAAAGCAGGGAATAGGGGCAAGAAAGTATTTCTTCCCATTAACAAACAGTTTTGATTGTTATCGTAATTATCCAACGGCTGGAGAGGAGAAGACTCCTATAGCACAGTATATTGCGTTGAGAGTATTGACTCTTCCATTGTATGCTGATCTTAGTCTTGATGATGTTGATGTAATCTGTGATGTTATTTTGAATTAAGCATCTCAATGGGAGGTAGTTGTGGATAATAAATACACTGAAGAAGATATTAATAATATTCTTAATATTTTGGATGGATTTGGTGATAGTGAAGTAGGCAGACTGAAAATTAAGGTTGATGAAGAAACTAAGTCTGGTGGATATACATATGCATATCATCATGGCAGATGTGATATTGGCTCGCCCTATGCTAAGGGTGAATGCTTTGATGCGCCAGTAAGTGATTGCGATAGATAATGATATTGTGTGTCAATAGGCAAGTTCAAATTATGATTATTTAAATCTTTGGATTTATAAGAGGAGGACATTATGAGTAAAGACGGAAATGAAAAGAAAAGTAAAAAAGGCCTAATAATAGGCATTATAGTAGCAGTAGTGATAATAGTTATACTGGCTGCAGCTATGGGAGGAAGTGATGATACAGAGTATACTGATGACAGCTATACTTCATCAGAAAGTTCATCAAAGGCATCAGATGATTCATCATCCAGCATGGCTGATGCAAAAGGTTCCAAGAGAGATTTTACATCTGAGTCAGAGTTTCCACTTGGTACAGGCGCTGAACTTGATGGCACAATCGTAATCATGTCTATTGCAGCTAATGATGCTAATACAAGCTGGGATTTTGATAGTCAGGAAGACATGGCTACACTTTCAGAGATGAGTCACAGATTTTATCTCGGACTTGAGTGGATTAAGGAACAGGGACAGAAGTATGGTAAGAATATCAACTTTGTATATGACTGGGATCAGGATCAGGATCTGTTCTATACAGCACAGCTTTCTGCAGATTATGGTGATTGCGAGGCACACCGTGATGATCAGAAGGTATTTATAGAGGAAAATCTGTCTGCATATGCTGATAAACTTATTGATAGGTATAATGCTGATGGAATAGTATTCTTATACTATTTGAATATGCCTAGTGATACAAACTTTATATGTTTTGCAAATGCATTCCAGGGAACAGAGCTTGGTATGGATTATCCAATAGAGACTATGATGATTAGTAAGTGGGTTTATGGTGCAGAACAGGGACCTGATACTTATGCTCATGAATTATTACATGTATTTGGTGCACCAGATCTTTATAGTGTAGATATGGATGGATCTAACCACGGTATTACTCAGGAATTTGTTGATTACTGTGATCAGAATTATAAGAATGAAATCATGGTAACTTCGTATGATGCTGACAATATGACTATACCAACTGACCATGTAGGTAGTTACCTGAGTGATATTACAGCTTACTTTATTGGATGGATTGATTCATGCGAAGATTGTACTGAGTACGGAGTAGCAAACAGCGAGCATTAATTATGCGTTTTTGAAAGCGGGAGATAATGAAAAGAACTGTTGGAATTATACAGATATATGTGATGTGGCTAGTGGATATATGCCTGCTTGCTATATCATATCTGATTTCATTATTCATAAGATTTAAAGAGATAAGCTTCTCTGGTAACAAGGATATATATCTGACTTTTTTGATGATAGTCCTTATGATGTTTACTTTGTATCATTTTGCATCAAGATGGCACAAGGATTATATCAAGCGTGGTTACTTTATGGAGGCAGTTGCTGTATGCAAATGTAATTTTTTCCTGGCTATTTTGGCTATGGTTGTTGTATTTATGGCAGGCTGGTCTGAGGGCTTATCACGTGCAGTTATTCTTGGTGCCATAGTAATAAATGCGTTTTTAACATTAATAGCTCATTTGATTATCAAGTCAGTTCTTAAGAAGGTTTTAGCCGGAGATGGTATGTCTACCAGTTTGCTTGTAATAAGCCAGAAAGGCTTACTTGAAGAGACCAGAACTATTCTTAAGGATTCGCTTGAAGGTTATTACAGAATAGTCGATGAGGTTGAGGTTGATAAGGAATCAGTAGCAACAGTTACTGAAAAGTATGTGAGCGTGGCATTTGACGAAGTATTTATTAATACTCCGGATATAGCGCAGCGTATTCTTACTCCGGTTATCAGAGGCTTTGAGGATATGGGTGTTGTTACACATTATAACCTTGATTTGCCGGATATCGGTGAGGCCAGCAGTGCTGTTGGAAGCTTAGGAGATTATAAGGTTATTACTTATTCCATGGGGCGTGATTCAGCCGTAGGAATGCTTCTAAAGAGACTGATGGATATAATAGGTGGCTTTGTTGGAGTTATTCTGACGGGGATAATGCTGTTATTTATTGGCCCTGCAATCAAGCTGGATTCACCTGGCCCAGTGTTTTTCTCGCAGACACGTATTGGTAAGAATGGGCGTAGATTTAAGATATATAAGTTTAGATCCATGTATATAGACGCTGAGGAACGTAAGAAGGAACTTATGAAGAACAATGAGATGTCTGGTCTTATGTTTAAGATGGAAGATGATCCTCGTGTGACTAAGGTTGGTAAGTTTATCAGAAAGACCAGTCTTGATGAGTTTCCTCAGTTTATCAATGTTCTTAAAGGTGATATGAGCCTTGTCGGTACTCGTCCACCTACAGAGAATGAATTTGAGCAGTACAATGAACATTATCGACGACGTCTCTCCATGACGCCAGGTCTTACAGGAATGTGGCAGGTGAGCGGTCGTAGTGACATCAAGGATTTTGATGAAGTAGTGAAGCTTGATCTTGAGTACATCGACAATTGGAGTATTGGTCTTGATATTAAGATACTATTTCAGACTGTGGCAGTGGTACTGTTTGGAAAAGGCGCGAAGTAAGACACACTTTATACGCATTTTTGTAGTATACTTTCTAGTGTTGGGCTTTGGTCTCGATAAAATGATAGAATTTAGGAGCAATTATGAAAGAAGAAAAGAATACAAATGAACAAACCAAATCTCAGGCTAAGCGTGAGGCTAGAAAGAAGGAAGCTGAGCGAGCAAAGAAACAGGCCAAGAGAGAAGCATTTATTGGAAATATGTTTATTGCTGTTTTTGTGTTAGCAATCGTGGCAATTATTGCTGCTTTTGTTGTAAAGGCAATGAACAAGGTTACTCCAAGTGATGATTATTCAGCTTGTCTGGATGCAAATGGCTACATTAATGGGGCTTCTGCTGGAGATATTGATGTAATTGATTACAAGAATCTTGTGGTTCCATTATCAGAAGTGGAGTTTACTGATGAGCAGGTAGACGAAAGAATTAATTCTATTGTTGAATCTAACAAGGTTCTTAATTCAGATGAGTCACTTGTGGTTGCAGATGGTGATGAAGTTAATATTGATTATGTAGGCAAGATTGACGGAGTAGAGTTTGACGGCGGCAGCGCTGAAGGCTACGATCTTACAATTGGTTCAGGCAGCTTTATCGACGGCTTTGAGGAGCAGCTTATTGGTGAGAAGATTGGAACTACAGTTGATATCAATGTAACATTCCCAGAGGATTACAGTGAGGATCTTGCTGGCAAGGATGCAGTATTTACAGTTACACTCAATGGTATTGAACAGACACCAGAGTTCACAGATGAATTTGTTGCAGAGAATCTTAGTGAATATGCTTCAACAGCAGAAGAGTATAGACAATATCTGAAGGATACTAATTATGATTCAAATCTTAAGACTTATATTCAGAACAACCTTGAGACTAATTCAAGTGTTATCAGATATAACAAGAAATATCTCAAGAATCTGAAGTCTACAATTAAGTATGATGATCAGCTTAGCTATGAGAATACTAATGCTATGTACCAGTCTTATCTTGGCTATTCATTGTATGAGTCGTTTGATGATTATACAGGAATGTCAGAAACAGAATATGATAAGACACTTGTAGATAAGGCAAAGGATGCTTATAAGAATAATCTTGTATATCAGGCTATTCTTGAGATGGAAGGTGCTTCTGCAGATGCTGATTACTACAAGTCGGTACTTGTAGCGCAGGGTAATGATGAAAGTTACTATGATACATTAGTTGAGCAGTATGGTGAACCATATGTACTTCAGATGGCAATCAAAGAAAAGGCTGTTGAATTAGTAAAGAATATGGTTACAGTACAGTAAGTCTTCAGGATATATAAGAGCTACAAACTAGCAGAAAATAAAAAAGTTTACATGATGGGGCTGTTGAAAAGCAGCCCTATTTTAATAGTTGGATATTTATAATAGTTGGATATTTATAATAGTTGGATATTTATAATAGTTGGATATTTATAATAGCTGGATATTTTAATTGTTGGTTGTTCATATTAGCTGGGGATTATTTTTTAGGAATATATATTTAATTAGTAGGAGCGTTATATGAAAGTTCATAAGCCACGTTATTACGATAAGTTTATATGTATAGCTGATAAGTGCCCATTTACCTGCTGCCAGGAATGGAAGATTGCAGTTGATGACGAGACTAAAATAAAGTGGGGACAGCTTTCAATTCCTTCCGAGACAATCTTGAGAAATCAGATTGCAATGGATAATACACTTTTGGATTTTGTTAAGCCTGATGAGGAAGTGGATTCAATACGACTCTGTGAGAACGGTAAATGTCCGTTACTTAACGAAAAAGGACTTTGTGACGTGGTGCTAGGTTATGGTGAGGAGACCATATCCAAGACATGTCATACCTATCCCAGAGAGAATCATGAGTTTGGTGACTGTATAGAACAGACTCTGGCTATGGGCTGTCCGGCAGCGCTGGATTTACTGTTTGAAAGTGAAGAGTTTAAGTATATTGAGAGCACAAATGAGGAGTTTGATTCGTTCACTAATACAGAAACTGTTGGTGATTATGAGAATGAAACAATAAAACTATTTGACGTAGAGCATGATGAATTTGATATGGAACTGCAGGCGCTTCGTGATGCCATGATTGAAGTGATTGCGTCAGACAGAAGTATTGAAACTTGTCTCAAGATGATATTTTATATCGGCTTGGATTGTCTTGATAACGATTCTGTTTCGATAAGATATAACTGTCATGATAACGAGGATGTTGGTGTTGAGCTGTTTGATGAAGAATTTCTGAGACAGTTGGAAGATACAATTACTGGATTGGATTCGGATCTTTTTGACACATATAATGAGCAGAATGAACTATTTCTGGACATAGCTGATAATTACAGAAAAAAAGGTATATATTCTTCGATAATAGAACCGTTAGCTGAGATTGCCACACAGTATGAAGATGAAAAGTCTGATGAACTGCTAAATGATAGATTAAAGTTTAACGACATTTTCATAAGAACAGATATGTTGGCAGCTAAGAAGAATTCTGATAATTGCTCTGATAATCTTCAAACTGACAAATGCTTACGAGAAATGCTTAGGCTTTTGGTACAGGAAGAATTATATTCAACCCTTTATCTGCCAGGTGGAGATCTGTATTCGATGGTTATGAAGCTACAGTGGATTGCCATGACCTATGCCATTATTGTCCATTGCCTGTTTTTATATTGGAAGTTGAATGGAAAATTGGATTATGAAGATTTTAGGCAGATTGTTGCTGTGATTATTCGTATGACTGGCTATAGTGAGGCGGATATAGAAGAATATCTGGAGAACAGTTTTGAAGAGATTATATGGGACTGGGGCTATATGGCTTTGATTATGGGTGAAAAGTGAGGCGGTTTTGACACTCATTTTTAAGGAGAAGTCATATACGCAAGATATTAATCCTATGCGTATGAATAAGTGAGGAAGTATAGCTTATGAAAAAGAGAATTTTATGTTTTGGTGATTCATTGACCTGGGGATTTAATCCACATGACTGCAGTAGATATGATGATGATGTAAGGTGGACGGGGCAGTTGCAGAATCTGCTGGGAGATGAGTACAAAGTAATTGAAGAGGGACAAAATGGCAGAACAATTTCTTCTGATGATCCTATTGAAGGTGAGAAAAATGGATTAGCCTATGTTGGCCCCTGTCTTGATAGCCAGATTCCTCTGAATGCAATGGTTATTATGCTTGGTACCAATGATTTGAAGACGAGATTTGGTTTTTCGGCAGCAGATATTGCTGGAGAAATGGATAAATTCCTGGCTAAGGTCCAGCACTTTAATGAGGTTATGTTGGCTGGAACGCTCAAAATTATTCTTATGGCTCCACCACACATCCCAGATGATATGAGTGCATCTCCATTTGCTGACAGCTTTGGATATGCAGAAGGCAGAGATAAATCTATGCAGCTTGCACAGCACTATAAGAAGTTGGCAGAAAAGTATGGCATTGCTTTTATAGACACTGCACAATATGTCAAAGTGAGCACTACTGACAGTCTTCACCTTGAAGCTGACCAGCAGGAACTACTGGCAAAAGCAGTATATGAGTGTTATAATAAATTGGTTATGCAGTAATGCGATTATTATAGCTGAAGGACTTGTAACTTTAGTGCATGTGCATTTACTAGAAAGAGATATTATATGTATTACGTACCTGATGGAACACAGTTTTGTGGTTTTTATGAATGTTCAGAGTGTGGAGAAAGATTTCTTGATCTTAAGATAGCGCCTAAGATGGTTTGTCCATATTGTGGTGAAGAGCCTGACATGGAGATTGGACCAGATGAGGAGATGCCTGAAGTAATCGAGGCAGCTACACTGATAGATGTAATCGAGGGAGAAGAAGAGGTTGAGAAGATGGATGGTCTTCTTAGTCTTGCATTAACCGGTGGAGATTTCGACTGGTTGTAGACATGAAAATCAGATTTGTCTGGGATTATTGATTATTAAAAAGTAAATATGACTTTTGGAATTTGAGGGGAATTATGAAAAAGAGTTTAATTAGGGTTGCGATGACTGTCGTGTTGCTTGTATGCCTGGCTGTCATTGTTCCAGTGCAGTCACAGGCTGCAACAAAGAGTGATATTAAAAAATACACCATGGTTTTTGATGCTAACTACTACAGTACCACATATCCTGATGTAGTTGCTGCATATGGTAATGATTATAACAAGCTTTTGGCTCATTATATTAATAATGGTATCGCTGAAGGACGTAATGCTTCTTCGAACTTCAATGTACAGGCTTATCGTGACAATAATGCCGATCTTAACACAGCCTATGGTGATAACTGGGCATGTTATCATGAGCATTATGCAGTATATGGTAAAGCTGAGAATCGTGTAGCATTGCCAGGAAAAAATAAGAATCAGAATAAGCAGACTTCAAAGCAGCAGACTAAGACAGTTGCAGGTGGAGAGGTCATTGGAACATATACTACAGAGTATGATGCTACAATACCAAGAGCTACTAATGTGGTTGTGGCTGCTTCAAGAATCAATGGAGTAGTTGTTAAGCCGGGTGGAAAGTTCTCATTTAGCAAGACAGTGCTACCACGAACTTCAGCAAACGGTTATGTCAGTGCACCTGTAATCGTTGGTGGAAAATATGTAGATGGTATTGGCGGAGGTATCTGTCAGGTATCCTCTACATTATATGCAGCGATGGTAAATGCAGGTCTTCCTGCTACTGAGCGTCATTCGCATTCTTTGGAGTCACCATATATTGCTAAAGGACTTGATGCGTCAATTGCCGCAAACTCAAAGGATTTGAGATTTACTAATACATTTAAGTATTCGATTATTATCAACGCTACAGCTGATAATGGTACATTAACAGTTACAATCAGTAAGTATTAATAATGTGTAGTAGAGGAATTGGATGAAAAGAACTTGTAAGCAGTGTGGAAAGGATTTCTTTCTTTCAAAATCTGAAGTTGATTTTTATAATAAGAAAAATCTTTCTCTTCCAAAAAGATGTAAAGAGTGCAGAGAAGCCAATAAGGCTAACGCAGGTGCTCAGGAGAGTGCTGCTGTAACGACTGCATATAATACAGTAACAAATGCAGATGCTAGTGCAGGGTCAAAGCCTAAAAAGAATAAGCTTTGGACCATAATATTCGCGATAGTATTGTTGGGGATATTGTTTTACCTGACACTTGGTAAAACTACGAGTGCTATTATTGGGCAGAATGTTGTTGATGACTTGGCTGAAACTAGTTTGGATGTTGATATAAACGTTAGTTTCAGAAATGAAAAGCTTCTTACACAGCATTATGAGAAGCATGGCATAGAAATGGGATTTGGTTCTGCTGTAGATTATGAAGCAGCTGCTTGTGCAGTGGTCAATAACCCTAATGCATTACACAAGATTGAGGCAGAAGATGGAGATGATATCTATTATCTGGAAGCCAGCAATGAGTTTGTAGTGGTTTCTACTGATGGATATATAAGAACATATTTTAAGCCGGATAGCGGCAAAAAATACTATGATAAGCAATAGATAGAAATACGAGGTTTTTAATTATGACTTTTCTTGCAGATATGTTTGCAAACAAAGCGTTTTTGTCAGGACTGTTAGGCTGGCTGGTTGCGCAGGTTTCAAAGACAATCATTTACCTTATTGTAAATAAGGAACTTAGAATGGAAAGAATGTTTGGCGGTGGTGGTATGCCAAGTTCACATTCGGCCACGGTTGCTGGTCTTACAACTGCTACTGGTATTATTTATGGTGGTGGTAGTATAGAATTTGCCATTACATTCTGTCTTTCAATGATAGTTATGTATGATGCCATGAATGTTCGAATGGAGACTGGCCGTCAGGGTAAGTTATTAAATGACATGGTTGAGATCTTTCAGAATATGGGTAAGAACATTACACCGGAAGAGCGTCTTAAGGAACTTGTAGGACATACTCCTACTCAGGTGCTTGTGGGCTGTATTCTTGGTATACTCGTGGCTATATGCGTTTGTTTGTATATCTAGACTTATTTTACTATGTATGAATAATGATATAGCTAATGTTGTTTCTATGAATTTGTTGATTCCTGATGCATAGAGCAATGTTTTGAATATATGTCTGAACTGGTATGATATATAAGAAATAGGAGAGCTGATAATGTTAAAGAAATACCTGATCATATTTTTGATTTCCATGATTCCACTTATTGAACTTCGAGGGGCTATTCCAGTTGCGCTTGCTCCAGAAGCTGCAGAGGTTCATCTTCTTGGAATGTCACTTCATGGACTTGGACTTCCAATTCTCTGGTCCTATGTTGTATGTATTATTGGCAATATGCTTCCAGTGCCAATTATCTACTGGTTTGCGCTTGCTGTTATCAAGTGGGGACAGAGTAAGAAGATTCCACTGTTTTCTAAGTTCTGCAATTTCTGTATGGAAAAGGGACAGAAGGGTGGAAGAAAGCTTCAGGAAAAGGCTGGAAGAGGCTTATATTTTGCATTATTCCTTTTCGTAGGAATTCCACTTCCTGGAACTGGAGCCTGGACAGGTACTCTTGCTGCAAGTATTCTTGAGATGGATTTTAAGAAGAGTATTGTAGCTGTTGTAGCTGGTGTTGTGCTCGCTGGTATCATTATGGGATGTGGTACAGGTATTATTACCTGGTTAGTAAGCATTTTTTAATGAAATGTCCAACTGGATTGAATATATGCTTATCATTTGATTCTTATAGCTTATTTTAAAGTCTGCTTTGTGCAGGCTTTATTAAGTGTAAAAAATATCATGGTTATCTGTTGAATGGAAATGGATGCTTACTGTTTGGTAAGTGGAAATGTTTTTCGTGGGACTTGGGGGTCTTATATGGAGTTTAGATATTTATTTCAATTCTATATTGCATGTCTGCTATTAAATATAGTGGCTTTGCCAATATGCTATAAGCTTTTTGGCCGCATGCGTGATGGTGGTGTGATAGTAGGGAAAACTATTGGACTTTACCTGTGTGGCTATCTTATGTGGCTTCTTTCATCGTGCCATATATTAAAGTTTTCAACATTAAATTCAATATTATGTATATTGCTTGTGGCAATCTGTTGTTATGGACCTATTGCGTATAGTTGTATTAAATATACAAAATCGGAGTCTGTAGTTGCGCCATCTGATACTAAGTCTAAAACAAAGTATAAGTCTGATAATGCCACAAATGCTGCAAATACGCAAAGAAAGCCTAGGTCTGTAAATGACGATAGTTTGGGCTTTTTTGAATATATAAAGGCAAACTACCGCGCATTTATTATCGGTGAACTAATCTTTTTTGCAATGTTTTTGGCATTAAACTGGATTTTTGCACATCGTATTCCGGGCTCTGATACTGAGCGAATGATGGACCTGGGCTTTATGAACAGTATCTATATCACGGACTATATGCCTCCAATGGATATGTGGTCGGCTGGAAAAGCTATCAACTATTACTATTTTGGACAGTATATAATCACTTATCTTACTAAGATTTCATTTATCCCAGTGGGTTATGGTTACACCTTTGGCCTGTATCTAATTGCGGCTTGGGTATTTACAGCTGTTTTCAGACTGGTTCAGACAATATCTGGAAGCAGAGTTGCTGGAGTACTGTCATCAGTTGCTGTAGTTTTTGCGGGAAATGTACATTATATAGTGTTTTCAAAGATTGTTCCATTTTTCTGGGATATCTTACAATTAGAGGGAGAGAAGCCAAGCTACTGGTTTGCCAATTCTACTCGTTATATAGGCTATGTTCCTGAGGTGGAAAAGGATAAAACTATACATGAATTTCCTTCTTATTCTTTTATCATAGGAGATCTTCATGCCCATGTGGTTGATCTGTTGATTGTGGTTACAATACTTACTCTGCTTTGGGTATATCTTTGCTATATCAAGGAAAATGTGAAAAAAGATAGCAATCTTCTAAAGACATGTGTTAATCCATATACAGTACTAATTGCATTTTTGCTGGGAATAAGCAGTATGTCCAATTACTGGGATTTGCCTATTTATTACGTGGTTGCAGGAAGCATCATTTTGTTTGGTATGATTTCAACTATTGGCCTTTGCAAGGAGGTTCCGTTCTTTGTAGGTTTATCCGGAATCTTTATCTATATGCTCAATTTGCTTGTGGCTTTACCATTTAACCTGAAGTTTGACAAGATGGTTGAAGGCATAGGAGTAGTCAGTAGAAGAAGTCTCTTGCACCAATATCTTTTCTTGTGGGGCTTTCCTGTAATACTATCGGCTATCTTTATAGCTATAGTGTTAAAAAAGAAACGTTTTAATGAAAAGATTCTGTATGTGATTTTGCTCGCCTTATGTGCTACAGGTCTGACACTGATTCCAGAGTTTGTATTTGTGAAGGACATCTATATTGATGGTTTCCCACGCGCCAATACTATGTTCAAACTTTCCTATGAAGCTTTTGTTATGTTTGGCATCGTGATGGGCTGTATGATCAGCTATATTTATAAGCTGTCTAAGGAGGCTAATGGCTTCGAGGCATATCAGTATAAAAAGATAGCTGTTATTGCGCTACTGATTCTTCTTTGGACGTCGTGTTATAGCATTACTGCAATCAAGAGCTGGATTAGAGACTATTCCTCTGATAACTGGCAGGGCTTTGATGCTTCCAAGACTATCAGAGAGAACAATTCACTTGAGATGAATGCTATTGATTCGCTTGTGGAGATAGTAGAGGCTTCTGATGAAAAACAGCCTGTTGTTCTCGAGGCAGATGGCGATAGCTATACCAATACCTGCAAGGTGTCGGTGTTGACTGGTTATCCAACTGTTCTGGGCTGGCATACTCATGAGTGGCTTTGGCACAATTCTCATTCCTATATGGAGAGTAGACGAATTGATGTTGAGAGTATCTATTCTGGTGAGGATATTGATCAGAAAAAGAGCTTAGTTGAAAAATATGGAATCGATTATATCTATGTCGGACTTAAGGAATATGAAAAGTACGAGATAGTTCAGAATTATCTTCTCGAGCAGTTGGGTGAAGTAGTGTACTGCGAAGCCTGCGACAGTGGAGAGATAATAGAGATTATTAAGGTCACACATTAATGAAGACAAATAGCAGACTCTTATTATTAATTACATTTATATATATTTATGTTCCGATTCTGTTCTTTCTGATTGGATATACCAAGGTCTGGGTATGGATTATCACAGCTGGAGTATGCATATTTTATCTAATCAAGATGTACAAGGATTATGTCAGGGATTTGGGTGCATTGTATGGTGTGAGTGAAAATGAGGTGAATTCGAATGCTACAGTAGCTGATAATGCTGAAGTTCCTGTAGCTTGTGTTAATAAGCCAAAAACATTGACACCAGCCACGATAATAGATATCAGACTTGCAGTTATCATAGCGGCGATTATTGTTATCTATTGTATCTACATCGGATACGGTGGAATATTTGTGCAGGCGGGAGACTGGTCAAAGCACAATGCCATTTTGCATGATCTTGCAGAAAAATCCTGGCCGGTTTATTACACGAGCCATGAGGATAGTATGCTTACCTATTATCTGGGCCAGTATATTATTCCAGCACTGCTTGGTAAATTCGCCATATTCGTTTCAGGTGACAGAACTGTTGGTTTTACAGTATCCAGCATTAGTATGGCAGTCTGGGGCGTGATTGGTATATATCTTGTTTTTCTTAATCTTGTTCGTGTAAGCAGATCTGATACAGCGTTAAAACAGCTCAGATGTCTGTTCATCATGTTGTTTTTCTCTGGCGCATTGCCAATTGCGCAGATGCTTGTATCTGGCATATATGGTGACGATATGTATTCCATGGGCAATAATCACTGGATGCTTTTTAATGGCCTGATGATGCAGTACAGAAGTAATCTTGTAATGCTTAGATGGGTATTTCCTCAGGTCATTGTAATATGGATGATAGCTATTATGTTTTTAGAGCATAAGGACAGGCTTCAGTATTATGTCCTTCTTATTTCACCCGTTCTTATGTATGGTACATTTTCTATAGTAATGTTTGCGGCTTTTGCGTTAGTTTGGTTCATTTATATGCTGTATAGCAGTAAAGACAGAAAATGCTGCGTGGATAGCGCACTGGCCTTAAGTAATAGCTTGTCATTTATAACTTTAGGGTCAGTGATAATTGCATATTTTACAGGATATATGCTGGTTAAAAAGCCATCCTTTTTGGAGTTTAAAATGCAGGAGATAACTACTGGCAATATCTGGGGTGTACTGATATTTGATTTGTTCATGTTTGGAATAATGGGAATATGCGTGTACAAAGATCATAGCTTAGATCCACTGTATTATGTATGTATGATTTTGCTTACTATTTTTCCTTTATTCACTATGGGCCTGTTCAATGATTTTGTTATGAGTGCTTCAATTCCTGGACTTTTTATGCTCATGATCTGGGTTATTCAGTATCTTAATAAGAATGAGGATAGCAAAAGCTATGGCATCAGAGTAGGCGTCCTGGCTGCCTGCCTTCTGGTGGGAGTCTGGTATCAGGCAATGGAAATTAAGGAAAATGTGAAGTATTTTTCTGAGTATGGAGCCAATGGGGTTCAGGACTATTACAGAACGCTTGAGACTTATTCGGATCGTAATTCTGGAGAGCAGGAAGATCTGATATATAACTATTTTACCTATGATTTGGACGGGAAGGCTTTTTATGAGGTTTTTGCACGCAAAAAAATCGAAGACTGAGAAACTGGAAGAGTACATAGAGTCTAATCATAAAGAAAAGTCTGGCTTAGGAGTAAAGGCGTCAAAGCTTATTATTTCCAGTGTTTTCATTTGCATGTCACTTGTTATTTTTACTGGCTGCGGGAAGTCTGCTGCTCGTGCTACAGTATCTGGCTTATATTTTGACACCTTCATTAGTATAACCGCCTACGATAATACTGATAATGGGATTTTGCAGAATGCGCTTTCAAAATGTGAAGACTATGAGCTGATCTTTAGTAAGACCAACGAACAGAGTGAGCTGTATAAGATAAATAGCAGGATGGATGCATTGAGCGATGATGCACATTATCGAACTCAGATATCCAAAGATATGTACGATGTCATATCACAGGCTCTTGAGCTGTCAGAAGATACTGATGGTGCATATAACCCGGCGCTGGGAAGCGTGATTGAACTATGGGATTACAGGAGTGAGAATCCGATAGTGCCAACACAGGACGTAATAGATGCTGCTTTGTTGCATACTGACGTGGCTGCAATTCATCTATATGAGAAGAACATTGATGACGTTAAGGCTGTTGATGCAAATGATTCATTGGATGTAGAGGAGGCTTCGAACTCAGCTGGTAAGGATGAAAACGTATATATTCTTGAAATAGATGACGATGAACTTGTAATAGACCTTGGAGGAATAGCCAAGGGATATATTGCCAATCAGCTCCGTGATTACCTGATTGAAAAGGGCTGTAAAGAAGCGGTGATTGCTCTTGGCGGAAATATCTATTGTATAGGTGATAAAGCTGGAGAGGGTTACAACGTTGGCATTCAAAAGCCTTTTGCTAATCTGGGCGAAAATGAGATGTCAGTCAATGTATCCGACACCAGTGTGGTCACATCAGGTATCTATGAACGATATTTTGAGATTGATAATCATATCTATCACCACATCATTGATTCAAGCAATGGATATCCTGTGGACAATGATCTAGCTTCAGTAACAGTGATTTGTAAGGATTCGCTTAAGGCAGATGTACTTTCGACTGCGCTTTTGTGTATGGGAAATGAAGGCGTTGCTGATTATGTAAAAAAGTATAATGAGTCCAGTGGTGATAAAATAAAGGTCATCCTCATTTCAAGAGATGGGATTGTCAATGAATTGGACTAGAAGAATCAAGAGATGGGTCTGATATTAGATTAAACTAGAAGAATGTTTGTATGCAGAAAAAAGATTATATTTGGATTGCAATTATTATAGCTGTTGTACTGGCGTTACTTGTGGTCTGGAAGTTAGCATTTTCCGAATCAGGGAGCACAGTATCATTAAGCATAGACGATCAAATAATATATGAGGATAAACTTGCTGATGAATGCTGGCTTGTAATAGAAGCAGAAAGAGTTATAGTTCTTAACTCGGAAACAGAAGCGTATGATTATGCCAAAGCATCAGATGGGGTAATTAACATTGTCGTTATAGAAGATGGTAAAGTAGACTCTGTATATGCCAACTGCCCGGATAAGGTATGTGTCAACATGCCTGATATTGATCAAGTCGGAGAATCCATTGTATGCATGCCTAACAGGCTGGTAATTACAGTGAAGTAAACACCAATTAACAAGAAATGAGTATGAATAACAAATCTTTAACCAACTCTATAGCGATAAATGGGCTGCTTACAGCACTTGCATTGATACTAAGCTTTGTAGAAAGCCTGATACCTTTTAACTTTGGTATACCGGGAATTAAATTAGGCTTAGCCAATGTTGTTGTGCTGTTTATGATTTATAATATGAAAAGTCGTGACGCGATTATTGTAAATATTATTCGAGTACTCATAGCAGGATTTATGTTTGGCAATTTGAACAGCATAGCTTTTTCTATGGTAGGAGCGGTATGTAGCTTCCTTGTTATGTGGCTAATACATAAGCATACTCAAAGACATGTGATAGTGGTTAGTATAATCGGCGCGATAGTTCATGTACTGGGACAGTTGCTAATTGGAATACTGTGGTATCCCCCACGAGTACTTATGTATTACAGCTTATTCCTGCTTGTGGCTGCAATTGTTACAGGATCGTTATTGGGCATGGTGACAGGAAGGATAAATCATTATTATAAGGCGATTATTATAAGGCTCATATAACTCGGCAGAATAGCACTCATTTTGCGTTTGACATGCTTCATCAACGAATCTATAATAAATTGGTATGATTTAAATTAGGAGGATTATGGATTTTTATGAGACAATTTACCTCAAATGAACTTAGAACTTTATGGAAAGAGTTTTATATAAAGAGAGGACACGTGGATGTTGGTGCGGTTTCACTTGTATCTGACGGTTCAACAGGTGTTCTTTTTAATGTTGCTGGTATGCAGCCACTTATGCCTTACCTTCTTGGTGAGAAGCATCCTTTGGGAACAAGACTTTGCAATGTTCAGGGTTGTGTAAGAACCAATGATATTGATTCAGTTGGTGATAAGAGCCACGTTACCTTCTTCGAGATGATGGGTAGCTGGTCACTTGGCGATTATTTTAAGGAAGAGCGTTGTAAGTGGAGCTACGAGCTTCTTACAGAAGTATTCGGTTTTGATCAGGATCACCTTGCAGCAACAGTATTTGCAGGTGATGAGAATGCTCCTCGTGATGAAGAAGGTGCTAAGTACAGAATAGCTTCAGGATTCAAGCCTGAGAATATATATTATCTTCCAGCAGAAGACAACTGGTGGGGACTTGAATTTGGTCCATGTGGTCCTGACAGTGAGATGTTCTATATTGCAGACGTACCTGACTGTGGTCCTAACTGTGGTCCTGGATGCTCATGCGGTAAGTATACAGAGCTTGGTAATGATGTATTTATGCAGTATGAGAAGCATCAGGATGGTCATTTGACTCCACTTGAGAACAAGAATGTTGATACAGGCTGGGGACTTGAGAGAAACCTTGCTTTCTTAAATGGTACTAAGGATGTATATAGAACAGATCTTTTTGTTCCTACTATTACATATATTGAGAAGGCTACAGGCATTGAATATGACAAGGATGAGAAGCTTACAAAGTCTATGCGTGTCCTTGCTGATCATATGCGTACCAGTGTAATGCTTATTGGTGATGAGGCTAAGCTTCTTCCTTCCAATGCTGGTGCTGGATATGTTCTTAGAAGACTTATTCGTCGTGCAGTTAGACATGGACGTACACTTGGTCTTAAGAAAGAAAACTTACTTGATGTAGCAAAGATTTATATTGATGAGATATACAATGAGTCTTATCCATTGCTCGTTAAGAATCGTGAATTCATTATCAAAGAGCTTGATAAGGAAATCGTACGTTTCGAGTCTACTCTTGAAAATGGTATGAAGGAATTCAAGAAGATTCTTGATGATAAGAAGAAGGCTGGCGCTAAGGCTATTGATGGCAATGAAGCATTCTATCTCTATGACACATTTGGTTTCCCTATTGAATTAACTGTTGAAATGGCAGATGAAGAGGGTATGAGTGTTGACGAGGCTGGCTTCAATACAGCTATGGAAGCTGCTAAGCAGAAGGCTAGAGAAAATGCTAACTTCACTCAGAAGGTTGCTGATGCTGACTTATTTGAGAGCATTGAAGCAACAACAGAGTTTGTTGGATATACAGAATTAAGTTCAGAGGCAAAGATTGTTGCAATGGCTGATGAGGAAGCTATTGTAGAAGCTCTTTCTTCTGGAACAAATGGAACAATCATTACAGACAAGACTCCATTCTATGCAACAATGGGTGGTCAGAGTGCTGACTACGGTACTATTGAAGCTGCAACTGGCGTATTTGCTGTAACTGATGTTGTTAAGCTTAAGGGCGGAAAGATTGCTCATATCGGTAATGTTGTATCTGGTTCAATTGCATCTGGAGCAACAGTTACTATGAAGGTTGATACAGTTAGACGTGCTAGCATTTGCAAGAATCACTCTGCAACACATCTTCTTCAGAAGGCACTTCAGATTGTTCTTGGGGAGGATGCTCATCAGGCTGGATCTTATCAGGATGCTGAAAGAACAAGATTTGACTTCACCTATGGTCAGGCTATGACTAAGGAAGAAATCGACAGAGTAGAAGCTATTGTAAATGAGCAGATTGCTAAGGATCTGGCTGTTGTAACAAATGTTATGACAATTGAGGAAGCTAAGAAGACTGGTGCTATGGCTCTCTTTGGTGAGAAGTATGGCGAAACAGTCAGAGTAGTAGACATGGGTGGATACTCAGTAGAACTTTGTGGTGGTACTCATGTATCTCACACAGGCGAGATTCAGAACTTCAAGATTGTTTCTGAAAGTGGTGTTGCTGCTGGTGTTCGTCGTATTGAAGCTATTACAGCTGCCAACGTTAATGCATTCTACAAGAATATGGAAGAGCAGTTGCAGACAGCTGCTGGTATTGTTAAATCTAATCCAGCAAATCTTTGCGATAAGCTTGCTAATATGATGAAGGAAATCAAGGCTCTTCAGTCAGAGGTTGAAAGCCTCAAGGCTAAGGCAGCTCAGGGAGCACTCGGCGATGTTATGGATCAGGTTACTGAGGTTAAGGGAGTTAAGCTTCTTGCTACTAAGGTTAGTGGTGTTGATATGAATGCACTTCGCGATCTTGGTGATCAGCTTAAGGGCAAGCTTGGTGAAGGCGTTATTGTACTTGCTTCTGATCAGGATGGAAAGGTTAATCTTATCGTGATGGCTACAGATGAAGCCCAGAAGAAGGGAGCTCACGCTGGTAACCTTATCAAGGAATGCGCTGCACTTGTTGGTGGTGGCGGCGGTGGTCGTCCAAACATGGCTCAGGCCGGTGGAAAGAATCCAGCTGGTATTGATGCTTGTCTTGCAAAGGCTTCTGAAGTACTTGCTGATCAGATTAAATAGTTGAAACTTAAGGGGAATGCTTGCTGCGTTCCCCTATTTGTTTGAGGTATGAAAGTGAGACTCATTTGTAAAATGCTAAAAATTATTGGCGTAATAATATTGATCATAGCAATCATTATTATCCTGATTCTTTTGGGTGTAACATTCTGGCCAGCAATCGGCAGAGTTCCTGATGCGGCCATGAGAGCAGAATACGTAGAACGGACCGTATACTTTGACGGCAAAACATTTAAAAATATTGATGCAAATGCGAAGCAGCTTGTTGATGCTGCTGAAGACAAAGGGACAAGGCTTACTCCGACTGATGAAATACCGGTTAAAAAAAGCGAAAGCATAGAGCAGGGAGAAGAAGGTAAGTTATATGTATACTGGCTTGGTCATTCCTCAAGTCTTGTTCAGTTAGGAGAGAAGAATATCCTGATTGATCCTGTTTTTAATGAGCATGCTTCACCAGTTTGGTTTGCAGGCCCAAAGAGATTTTCTGATGTTCCTATTGAAACTGAGAATCTGCCTAAGATCGATGTGCTTCTCATTTCCCATGATCATTATGACCATCTTGACTATGCTACGATAAAGGCAATCGATGATCGGGTTGAACATTATATAGTACCATTGGGGGTTGAAAGCTATCTTGAAGGCTGGGGAGTTGATCCGGCAAAGATTAGTAATATTGCTTGGTATGAAAATGTTACAATCGATGGAGTTGAGTATACAGCTACACCTTCGCAGCATTATACAATGAGAAATCCATTGCATCAGAATGCAACATGGTGGTGTGGTTATTATTTTAAGGATGAATATCACAGCGTTTACTACACTGGTGATGGCGGATATAGTGAGAACTTCAATCAGATTGCTCAAAAAGTAGGTCCAATAGATCTTGCACTGATTGAATGCGGTCAGTATGGAAAGGGATGGCCTTATATTCATATGTTTCCAGAGGAATCTATACAGGCCATAGAGGTTTTAAATCCAAAATGGACTATTCCAGTTCACTGGGGTGCGTATTGTATCTGTTATAATGACTGGGATGATTCAATCATCAGATTTACAGATCTTGCAGATGAAAAAAATATCAAATATGCCACTCCATTGATTGGGGAAAAGGTGGATTTTGATACAATATCTGAATACAGCAAACAGTGGTGGGCTGGTCTGAATTAGCGTGTTTTTGGTCTTAAGTTTATTTGCATATTGAAGATGAAAAGGCTGTTGAACTGTGAAGAAATAATATTTGACTTTTACAAAATGCGATTGTATAATCTGAACTAATCGAATATGGCTGTGAAGATGCGTAAGTAGTGTATATATGACGGTTTGAGAGAGTTGCGTCACCGGTTGAGAGCGTAATACAGGGGTATATATATGAATTTCAACATTGGAGCCTTCCACGAAAACAGCACAGATGATTAAGTGGATGCAGACGTAGCATATACGTTGAGAGTGCGAATATGATGATTGTTGTATTCGAAGATGGGTGGTACCGCGAGATTAATCGTCCCATGGCTTTATGCCATGGGATTTTTTTATGGACTAAAGCAAGAATAAACCTGGTAAATAAATAGGAGGATACTATGACTGATCTTAATGAATTAAGTGAAAAGCTGTCTGCCATTAAAGCGGAGATCAAAGATGAGCTTGTAAATATTACAAACTCAAAGAGTGTTTATGAATACCGTAAGAACATTATGGATTCAAAATCTGGTAAGATTGGCTCACTCATGAAGGAAATGTGTAAGATTCCTAATGAGATGAAGGCTGAGTATGGTAAGAAGGTAAATGAAATCAAAACCTGGGCTCAGGCTGAGTTTGAAGAGCTTGATAAGAAGTTAAAAGAAGCAGAGATGCGCGTGAAGTATGAAAGCGAGAAGATTGATGTAACTCTTCCAGCAAAGAAGGCTAAGAAGGGTAATCTTCATCCTAATACTCAGATGCGCAATCAGCTCGTAGATATTTTTGGCTCTATGGGATTTGATATATATGAAGGTAGAGAAATTGAAACAGATTACTATAACTTCACTGCTCTAAATATTCCACAGGATCATCCAGCAAGAGATATGCAGGATACATTCTACTTAAGCCCAGAGTTCTTACTTAGAACACAGACTTCATCTGGACAGATTCATGTTATGGAAGAGCAGAAGCCACCAATCAAGATCATTTCTCCTGGTAAGGTATTCAGATCTGATGATGATGCTACTCATTCACCAATGTTCTCTCAGATGGAAGGTCTTGTAGTTGATAAGGGTATTACACTTTGCGACCTTCAGGGTATGCTCGACGTATTTGTTCAGAAGATATTTGGCGAAGATACTAAGACAAGACTTCGTCCTTCGTACTTCCCATTTACAGAGCCTTCTGTAGAAGTAGATGTAAGCTGCTTCCAGTGCCATGGCGCAGGCTGCAGACTGTGTAAGGGAACAGGCTGGATAGAGATTCTTGGTGCTGGTGTAGTAAATAAGTCAGTACTTGAAGGCTGTGGAATTGACAGTTCGGTATACAGCGGTATCGCATTTGGTATTGGTATTGAGCGTATTGCTATGCTTAAGTACGGTATCAATAATATTAAGCATTTATTCGAATCTGATCTCAGAGTACTTGATCAGATCGATGATTAATTAGGTGAAAGGAGATTATTCAAAATGTTATTACCATTAAGCTGGTTAAAAGATTATGTTGATGTAAATGTTGACGTGGATACACTTGAAGAAAAACTCTTTTCATGTGGATTCGAAGTTGAAGAAAAGTATGAAGTTGGTCATGATATCAGCAATGTAGTTGTTGGTCTTGTTAAGACCTGTGAAGCTATTCCTGATACACATCTTCATGTATGTACAGTAGATGCTGGTTCTCATGGTGAGTTCCAGATTTGTTGCGGAGCTGACAATGTTGCTGCTGGTGGCAAGTTCCCACTTGCACTTGTTGGAGCTACAGTTTATGCAACTGCTAAAGATCACAAGACAGTTGAAGGCGTTATGACAATTAATGCTGGTAAACTTAGAGGCTATGATTCATTTGGTATGCTTTGTTCAGGTACAGAGCTTGGCGTAAGCGAGGATCTGTTCCCAGGCGGTGGCTACAATGGCCTTCTTGTGCTTCCAGAGGATGCAGAGGTTGGTGCTGATGTTAAGCCAATTCTTGGTCTGGATGATTATATTTTTGATGTATCAATTACATCTAATAGACCTGACTGCCAGAGCATTTTCGGTATTGCACGTGAGGTTGCTGCAGTGCTTGAACTTCCTCTTAAGCAGCCAGCTCTTGATTACACAGAGACAGATGTAACAATTCCATTTAACGTATCAGTTGATGCTCAGGACCTCTGCCCAAGATATTCTGCTCATTATGTATATGATGTTAAGATTGCAGAGTCTCCAGCATGGATGAAGAGAAGACTTGCTCTTGTTGGATGTAGTGCTATCTCTAACATGGTAGATATTACAAACTATGTTATGAAAGAACTTGGTCAGCCAATGCACGCATTTGACTTCAATTACCTTGAGGCAGATGCGATAAATGTTAGACGTGCCAATGATGGAGAGAAGATTGTTACTCTTGACGAGAAGGAATTTACTCTTACAAATGATAACCTTGTTATCTGTGATGGTAAGAAGCCAGTTGCACTTGCAGGTATCATGGGTGGTCTTAATTCAGAGATTCTTGATACAACAACTGCAGTTATGTTTGAGTCAGCTAAGTTTGCTCATGATAACATCAGAAAGAGCTCAAAGGCTCTTGGTCAGGTATCAGATGCCAGCGCACGTTATACAAAGGGCGTTGATGAATATACAACAGTTATGGCTATGAAGAGAGCTCTTCATCTTGTTGAAGAACTTGGATGTGGTAAAGTATCTGCTACTAAGTTTGATGTTAACACAGGCAACTCAGTTGAGCCATTTGAACTTAAGGTTAGTGTAAAGCAGGTTAATGGAGTTCTCGGTATCACAGTACCAGACGAAGATATTGTAAGAATTCTTACAAATCTTGATTTTGCTCCAGTGCTCAATGGCGATGAGCTTACAATGCAGATTCCGGCATACAGAGAAGATATGGCTACATATCAGGATGTTGCTGAGGAAGTTATCAGAATGTATGGCTACGAGCATATTGTTCCTACATTTATCCCAACAGCTGAAGTTACAATGGGTGGATATAATCTTCGTCAGAAGAGAGAACTTAAGATAAAGAATGCACTTTGTGCTGCAGGCGCATTTGAAGGAATGCATTACTCATTCTTCTCGCCTTCAGACCTGGATCTTATCAGACTTCCACAGGATGCTCCTGAAAGACATGCAATTAAGCTGATCAATCCAATCAATATTGATCTTTCTCTTATGAGAACAACTCTTGCTCCTCAGATGATAAATGCAATTGCAAGAAATCAGAAGAAGGGTATTCTATCAGGAAGAATCTTTGAAATGGGTAACAAATTCATTCCAAAGGAGCTTCCACTTACAGAGTATCCAGACGAAAGAGAGACTATCTGTATTGGTATCTTTGGTGCAGAGGAAGATTTCTTTACACTCAAGGGCCTTGTTGATGTTATAGCTGATGCGCTTGATATTAAGTTTGACTACGAAGCTGCTTCAAATACATTCCTTCATCCATACAGAACAGCTAAGGTTGTCTGCGAAGGCAATGAGGTTGGTTACCTTGGTCAGGTTCTTTATGAGATCTGTGATGAACTTGATATGAGAGTTCCTGCCTATGTGGCTGAAATTGATTTAAAATCTCTTACAAAGTACTATGATAAGTCAAGAAAGTTTATTCCACTTCCTAAGTATCTGGAAGAAAAGAGAGATTTCTGCTTCGTAATGGACAAGAATCTTGCATGTGCTGAAATAGAAAAGGTAATTATGGAGTCATGCGATTACATTACTTCTATTGAACTCTTTGATTTATACGAGGGTATGCAGCTTGGCCTTGATAAGAAGAGTATGGCATTCTCTGTTGTATTCACTCCAAGAGACGAGGAATTCAAGCCAGAAGTAATCGATGGCTTTGTTGATAATATTCTTAAGAATGTTGAGAGCAAACTGGGTGCTGTACTTAGAGCATAGTCAAAAAGTATTGAGTATTTGTGGAAATGCTGATTTTTATAAAAATGCTGTTTTGCCATAAAAGAGTTGAATTATCATAAAATTGATGTTTTATTATAAAAAACAGTTGACGAACGGCAAAAAACATTTATAATATTCAATGTGTGTAAACACAAATAACCTGAATCAGTCGTTATACGAAGACAGGACTGAAGGGAGGCAAGTTTAGATGTCAAGTGTTATCGTAAAAGAAAACGAAACTTTAGATAGCGCATTAAGACGCTTCAAGAGAAGCTGCGCAAAGGCTGGTATCCAGCAGGAAATCAGAAAGCGTGAGCATTATGAGAAGCCATCTGTAAAGCGTAAGAAGAAATCTGAAGCTGCAAGAAAGCGTAAGTACAACTAAGATTGTATTTGAAACCCTTAGATTCATATCTAAGGGTTTTTTTATGTCATTTATGATATACTAACAAATATGAATATTTGGATAATTGTGGGACTTATAATTGCTATTGGGGTTCTGATTGTAGTTATAAGCAGTATTGTAGACAATAGAATAATTAAGAACAGCTATTACACAATTGAGAGCAGTAAGCTAAAAAAGAATTGCAGAATCGTCTTTCTGTCCGATCTCCATGGCAATGACTTTGGTGCAGTTGAAAGCAAAGGAACAAATGCTGCAGATGGCAAAGGGACTAATGCAGTAGAAAGCAAAGACCCAACTGTAAGCACTAATTCTGGTTCTGGTAATGAGAAACTTATACAAGCGGTTAAGGCTACTAATCCTGACCTGATTCTTGTTGGTGGAGATATGATTACAGCAAAAGCCAATAAGGTTGAGTCCGAAAACTGGGACAGTGCATTTGCTTTAATAGAAGGACTTAAGGAGTATCCAATCTTTTATGGTATTGGTAATCATGAGTATCGTATGGATATCTATCGCGAGGATTTCGGAGATGCTTTTGATAAGTATATGGGACGCTTAAAAGATGCAGGTGTAACAGTTTTATACAATGAGCAGCAACTGCTTGACGAATATGGAATAGATATCAAGGGCCTGGCTATTGATAGAAAGTATTACAAACGCTTTGCCAGAGAGGATATGCCCGTAAGTTATCTTGAGGAGTGTGTATCAGGCATTGGAGAAGTTTTTTCAGTGATGCTGGCACATAATCCAGAGTATTTTCCTAGATATAAAGAAGTTGCAGATCTTACTCTGTCTGGACATGTGCATGGAGGAATCGCCAGACTTCCTATATTAGGCGGAGTCATTTCTCCGAGACTGACACTGTTTCCCAAGTATGATGGTGGCCTGTTTAGGGCAGATGACAGGGCTATGATTATTAGCAGAGGTTTAGGAAGTCATACTTTACCATTTAGAGTGTTTAATCCCTGTGAGCTCTGTATTATTGATCTTAAGAAGAAGTAAATACTGGTGTTATGGATTTGAAAGCCAGTAACTGTCATTATTATGAATCTGAGAGCTATTAATTATAGGCATTATCGATTTATAAAGATTAATTGGGTCATTTGAAATATATTATTTAATATATTACAAAATATTGGGCTTTAAACTTGCTTTTGACTACTAGATTTTGTACAATAATAAGGCGTGTGGGCTTAGTGCGCCACAATATATTGTATAAATGAGGTTGTTATGGCAATTGAAGTTAAACTTGAAGTATTTGAAGGCCCACTGGACCTGTTACTTCATCTGATAGAAAAGAACAAAGTAGATATATATGATATTCCAATTGTTACTATCACAGAACAGTACCTTGAGTATATTCGTGGTATGCAGTCAGAAGATATGAACGTGATGAGTGAGTTTCTTCTTATGGCGGCAACTCTTTTGGATATTAAGTGCAAGATGCTTCTTCCTGCTGAGGTCAATGAGGATGGTGAGGAGGAAGATCCAAGAGCAGAACTGGTTCAGAAACTTCTTGAGCATAAGATGTACAAGTATATGTCATTTGAATTAAAGGACATGCAGCTTGGAGCGCAGAAGTTTATCTACAAGCCTGAGACATTACCAGCTGAGGTTAAGGCATATCAGCCTCCAATAGATTATGATTATCTTATTGGTGAGGTTAATCTACAGAGTCTGCATAGAATTTTCAGAGAGACACTGAAGAGAAAGGTAGACAAGATTGATCCAATCAGAAGCCAGTTTGGTAATATTGAGAAGGATGAGATTGAACTTGATGTAAAGACAGATTACATCAAGGATTATATTCTTAAGCATCACAGCATGAGCTTTAGAGATCTGCTTGAGAAGCAGAATAGCAAGATGGAGATAATAGTATCCTTCCTTGTTGTTTTGGAACTGATTAAGGTGGGTATCATTTCTATTAGTCAGGATGATATTTTTGATGATATTTTGATAACTGTTGCTGAAAATGCTCGGGAGAAGATGGCACTTCTTGACCTGGATGCGGTTATCTAAGAGGTTGATATATGGAAAGAGCTAAACAGGAAGCTGTTATAGAAGCAGTTTTGTTTTCAATGGGAGAGTCGGTAAGCGTATCAAGACTTGCTGAACTTGTTGAGGCAAAACCATCTGAAGTTAAGAAAATTGTATACGATATGAAAGCTAAGATGGACGCAGAGGACCGTGGTCTTACCATTACGGAGCTTGAGGATTCATTTCAGATGTGTAGTAAGGCTGAGATGTATGAATATCTTATTGATTTTACAAAAAATGACAGAAAATACACTCTTACAGATACTGTGTTAGAGACATTGTCGATAGTTGCATATAAGCAGCCTGTAACTAGAGCAGATATAGAAAAGATCAGAGGCGTAGACTGCAGTCACGCGATTAATAAGCTTATGGAACTGGATCTTATCAAGGAACTTGGAAGAATGGATGCACCAGGACGACCAATTCTTTTTGGTACTACTGAACAGTTCTTAAGAAGCTTTGGGGTTAAGTCTATCGAAGATCTTCCTGAATTAAGTCAGGTTCAGAGAGAAGAATTCAGAGAGCAGGCTGAAGCGGAAGTATCATTGCAGTTGAATATTTAATGAAATTAAATTGATTTGGTTATTGAAGTTGGCCGATTAGTACTTGGATATAGTTATAGGCATTAGCTAATTAGTAATTAGTTTTGGGGTTTGATATGGCGACAAAAGAAGAGGCAAAGGCAAAGTTAAGAAAAGCGGGTTACAGCATTGTTGACGACAATGCTGTTATTACAGTACTTGTTTCTGAAGGAAGTAACCTCAAGAATACTGTTAAGAATGTTAAAGAATTGCTGATTAAGATAGATTATAAAGCCAGCTTTGGTATACGTCAGACTAATTCGTCACTAGACGAGGAGAATATAGAACTGTCTTCTGATGCAGATCTGATGGATGAGGATGACGCAGATATACTTGAAGAAAGCACCAAGGCTGTAAAGAAAAGCAAGAAGGATAGCTTAAAAGAGTCTGCAAAGGCTAAAGATATAAAGGCATCAAAGAAGGATAAAGCTTCTGATGATGATTTCTTTGATGATGAAGATGAAGATCTGGATTCGGCTGCAAGTAGTCTGGATTTGGATGCGCTTGATATGGATATGTTACTCAATGAAGAGAGTGTACAGTTTTCGCTTGATGATTTTGGGCTGATGTGAAAGAAACCTGACTAGAGATTTGATTTTGCTTGATTTGACAGAAGCTTGACTAGAGATGAGATTGTGGCTTAAGCAGAAATGTGATTGTGGTTAACGGATTTGTTATAAAGCTGATGATTTGACAGATTATTGGCTGGGTATAGATGTGGGGATAATCTTGTATGGCAGAAACTGATAATAGAGAAATTGATATTATTGAAACAGATATCGAGATAAAGGAAACAGATATTGTTGAAACAGATGTCGAGATAAAAGAAATAGATGAAGTTGAGCTTAGGGATAAGGATGCGCTTCCGGATAAGGAGAACAGTAAGTCTGCTCAAGCCAAAGACAACAAATCTATTGAAAAGAAAAAGAATCCTACAACTTCCGGTTCTGAAAAGAAAAAGAATTCTACAGCTTCCAAAGCGGATAATAAAAATAGTAATAATAACAAAGATAAAAACAAAAAACAAAAAAGTGGTTTAGAAAAAAAGCTCAAGATTATGACTATGTGGCCTGTTATCGTGATGGGTCTTGTTGTCATGGTCCTGAGCTATTATGTTTTTTTGTATACCACTCAGAAGGAAGTGTATCGTAACCTGAGCAATTCCGCTGAAGGAATTATGATTTATTTTAATACTGCTTTCGAGGGCGATTATCATGTTGAAGAAGAGGCTGGAAACTATCATTTATATAAGGGTGAGCAGGACTTATCATTAAACTCAGAAGTTCTTGAAATCTATAAAGAGAAAACAGGAATAGATTTTACTGTGTTTTATCTGGACATTCGTATGCTTTCTACACTGAAAAATACTGATGGTTCAAGTGTTCTTCTGACAGTTGTCAATCAATCGGTGAGTGACGCTGTAATCAATGGCAAACAGGATCAATATTATAACAATATAGATATCAATGGGGTTAAGTACTTCGCCTGTTACAAGCCACTATATAACACTGATGGAAGTGTGGCTGGTATGGTGTTTGCTGGAAAGCCTACAGAAGAGATCGAAAAGGAAAGTATGCGCTCGCTCATATGGATTCCTGTTATTACGATTGTTATGATAGTTATTGCCAGCTGGATTAGCACATTCCCTTCAAGAGAACTGGTTAATGCTATTAAAAAAGAAAGAAAATTCCTTGATGAGATTGCTAAGGGTAATCTTAATGCAGAGATAGATGCGAGTATAGTTAAGCGTAATGACGAGCTTGGTGAGATGGGAAGATTCTCGCGTAGTGTTCAGAAGTTCATTCGTGAGATGATCGAAAGAGATACTCTGACCAGACTTTATACCAGAAGAATAGGACAGAGCAAGATCGATTATGTACAGCATCAGCTTAACAATGCTGGAGTGAAGTACTGCGTGTGTATGGGAGATATTGATTTCTTTAAGAAGGTCAATGATACCTATGGCCACGATGCAGGCGATATTGTATTAAGAGACATTGCTCACATTTTCAATGAGAATATGCTTGGGCGCGGCTTTACTATCAGGTGGGGTGGTGAAGAATTCCTGATTATCTTTGAGGATGCTACGCTGGATAAGGCTTATAAACATCTGGCTTCAATCAGGGAAAAGGTTCTGGCTCATGAGATGGCTTATCAGGATCTGGTTATAAAGGTTACTATGACATTTGGTCTTGTGGAAGGAGATAGCAGACATATCGATGATATAGTCAAGGAAGCAGATAATCTTCTATATATCGGAAAGCAGAATGGTAGAAATCAGATTGTTACCTCAGAAGCTGCAAAGAAAATTGAAGAGGAGAATGCGGCTGCTGGTCTGAATTAGCAGATCTAGTGTATATGAATAATGGTGCAAAAGAACTAAAAATATATCATAAAGTGAGACTTGTTTGTCTATTTTGATGTTTCTTGAAATATATGAAAAAATAAAGAAAAAATGGGAGAGAAAATTGTTTTTCTTTCCCATTTTTTATGTTATACTCTAGTCGGTGCGATTTGGCCCGTTATTTGGGCTTTTATGCATATAGTTAATAAAATATTTATATATGGAGGGCTTTTTAATGAGTACTACAACAAGCGCGAGCGGACGTATTGCAGCTCTGCTCGATGAGAACAGTTTCGTTGAAATCGGTGCTAAGGTTACAGCTAGAAGCACAGATTTTACTATGAAACAGGCGAAGACTCCTTCTGACGGTGTTGTAACCGGTTACGGAGTAATCAATGGTAATCTCGTGTATGTATATGCTCAGGATGCTTCTGTTCTTGGCGGAAGTATTGGTGAGATGCATGCTAAGAAGATTGCAAACCTCTATGATTTAGCTGTTAAGACAGGTGCACCTATCATCGGTCTTATCGATTCAGCTGGATTAAGATTAGAGGAGTCTTGCGATGCATTGAATGCATTTGGTGAGATTTATGCTGCACAGGCTAATGCCTCAGGCGTTATTCCACAGATTACAGCAATCTTTGGTTCATGTGGTGGCGGTTTAGCTCTTATCCCAACACTTACAGATTTTACTTTTATGGAAGAGAAGAACGCTAAGTTATTCGTTAACTCTCCAAATGCTATCGAAGGCAATACAGTTGAGAAATGCAATACAGCATCTGCTCAGTTCCAGTCTGAAGAAGCTGGTACAGTTGACGTTGTTGCTGACGAAGCTACAATTTTTGCTCAGATCCGTGAGCTTATCTGCATGATTCCTTCAAACTGTGATACAGATACATCATTCATCGAGTGTGAAGATGATCTTAACAGAGCATGCGAAGGTATCGAGAATGCTGTTGCTGATTCATCAATCGCTATCTCAATGATCGCTGATGATAACGCATTCTTCGAAGTTAAGGCAGCTTATGCTAAGGATATGGTAACTGGTTTCATTAAGTTAAATGGTGCTACTGTTGGCGTTGTTGCTAACAGAACAGCTATTTATGATGAAGAAGGCAAGGAAGTAGAGAAGTTTGATAATGTTCTTTCAGCTAAGGGCTGCGAGAAGGCAGCTGATTTCGTAAACTTCTGTGATGCTTTCGAAATCCCAGTTCTTACATTAACAAACGTAGCTGGCTTCAAGGCTTGCAAGTGTGCTGAGAAGAAACTTGCTAAGGCTGCTGCTAAGCTTACATATGTATTTGCAAATGCAACAGTTCCAACAGTAAATGTTATTATTGGAAAGGCATTTGGTACAACTTACAGCATTATGAATTCTAAGGCACTTGGCGCTGATATGACATTCGCTTGGGATAATGCACAGATTGGTATGATGGATGCTAAGCTTGCTGCAAAGATTATCTGCGATGGACAGGGTGCAGATGCTATTGATGCATGTGCTAAAGAATACGATGCTCTTCAGAACAGCGTTGACGCTGCAGCTGCAAGAGGATATGTTGATACAATCATTGCTCCAGCTGATACACGTAAGTATCTCATTGGCGCATTTGACATGCTTTACACAAAAGCAGTTGATACAGTAGCTAAGAAGCATGGTACTGTATTATAAGAAAGGCGGTAACATATGGTTGTAACATTGCAAATGGCAGAAATTACAGCAGAACTTATGAAGACAGCCGGTCTTAACACATTACTTGGTATGGGTACTGTATTTATGGTACTTATACTTATCATGGCACTTATTTCTTGCTTTAAGTTCATTGGTAACATTGGCCAGAAGCCAGCCAAGGAAGAGCCAAAGCAGACTAGTGTTGATAAGGCTGTAGAGCAGATTGCTGCTAATGAAGAAGCACAGGACGATACAGAACTTATTGCTGTTATCAGTGCTGCAATCGCTGCATTCGAGGGAAGCAATGCTTCAGGCGATGGTTATGTAGTTCGTTCTATTAGAAGAATCAGATAAGAATTGGAGGATTTTTAAAATGAAAAATTATACCATTACAGTTAATGGCAATGTATATGATGTAGTAGTAGAAGAAGGTGCTACAAGCGGCGCTGTAGCTGCAGCACCAAAGGCAGCTCCAAAGGCAGCTCCAAAGGCAGCTCCAGCAGCTCCAAAGGCTGCAGCAGGTGCTGGTTCAGTTAAGGTTGAAGCTGGTGCAGCTGGTAAGGTATTCAAGATCGAAGCTAGCGTTGGCCAGGCAGTTAAGAAGGGTGACGCAGTAGTTATCATCGAAGCTATGAAGATGGAAATCCCAGTTGTTGCTCCTCAGGATGGTACAGTAGCTAGTATTGATTGCGCAGTAGGTGATGCTTGTGATGCAGGTGCTTGCCTCGCAACACTTAACTAATTAGTTACTTAAACGGGGATTACCCCTAATCAATGGAGGATAATCAAAATGGATTATATAACAAGTACGCTGGATAACCTGATTCACCAGACAGCGTTTTTCAACTTAACTGTTGGAAATTATATAATGATTGCCGTTGCCTGCTTTTTCCTCTACCTTGCTATTAAGAAAGAGTATGAACCATTACTTCTTCTTCCTATAGCATTTGGTATGTTGTTAGTTAATATCTATCCAGATATTATGATGTCATTCCATGACTCACCTAATGGCGTCGGCGGTTTATTGTATTATTTCTATATTCTTGATGAATATGCTATTTTACCTTCACTTATTTTCATGGGTGTTGGTGCGATGACAGACTTCGGTCCACTTATCGCAAATCCAAAGAGCTTCCTGCTTGGTGCAGCTGCTCAGTTTGGTATTTTCGCAGCTTACTTCGGAGCTATCGCATTTGGCTTCAATGATAAGGCTGCAGCAGCTATTTCAATTATCGGTGGTGCTGATGGCCCTACATCAATCTTCCTTGCTGGTAAGCTTGGACAGACTGACTTACTTGGACCTATCGCCGTAGCGGCATACTCATACATGTCACTGGTTCCAATTATTCAGCCACCTATTATGAAGGCTTTAACAACAGAAAAAGAAAGAAAGATCAAGATGGCACAGCTTCGTCCTGTATCAAAGCTTGAGAAGATTCTTTTCCCAATCGTTGTTACAATCGTTGTATGTTTAATTCTTCCTACAACAGCTCCACTTGTTGGTATGCTCATGCTTGGTAACCTTTTCAAGGAGTCAGGTGTTGTAAGACAGTTAACAGATACAGCTTCAAATGCTTTGATGTACATCGTAGTTATCTTACTTGGTACATCAGTAGGTGCTACAACAAGTGCTGAAGCATTCCTTAATGCAGCTACACTTAAGATTGTTGCACTTGGTCTTATCGCATTTGCATTCGGTACAGCAGCCGGCGTAGTCTTTGGTAAGATTATGTGTGTTGCTACTGGTGGAAAGACAAACCCTCTTATTGGTTCAGCAGGTGTATCTGCCGTACCAATGGCAGCTCGTGTTTCTCAGAAGGTTGGTGCTGAAGCAGATCCTACTAACTTCCTGTTAATGCATGCTATGGGTCCTAACGTTGCTGGTGTTATCGGTACAGCTGTTGCGGCTGGTACATTCATGGCAATCTTTGGAATATTCTAAACTAATAAAGGAGAATTAAAATGGCTAAGGAAAATACAAAAATCGAAGCTAAGCCTATTGGCATTACTGAGACTGTCCTTCGTGACGCTCATCAGTCATTAATCGCTACAAGAATGCCAACCGAGATTATGCTTCCTATCGTAGATAAGATGGATAAAGTTGGCTATCACTCAGTAGAATGCTGGGGTGGTGCTACATTTGATGCTTCACTTCGTTTCTTAAAGGAAGATCCATGGGAGAGATTAAGAAAACTTCGTGATGGCTTCAAGAACACAAAATTACAGATGCTTTTCAGAGGACAGAACATCCTTGGTTACCGTCCATATGCTGATGACGTTGTTTACGCTTTTGTAGAGAAGTCTATCGCAAATGGTATGGATGTAATCAGAATTTTTGATTGCTTAAATGATCTTCGTAACCTTCAGGCAGCTGTTGATGCTACAAACAAGATTAAGAAGCAGGAAGGAAGAGGTGAATCTCAGATCGCTCTTTCTTACACACTTGGTGATGCTTATACTCTTGAGTACTGGGCAAAGATGGCTAAGGATATCGAAGAAATGGGTGCAGATTCTATCTGTATCAAGGATATGGCTGGTCTTCTTACACCATATAAGGCTGAAGAGCTTGTTAAGACTCTTAAGAGCAATACAAAGCTTCCAATTCAGTTACATACACATTACACATCAGGTGTTGCTTCAATGACATACCTTAAGGCTGTTGAGGCAGGCGTTGATGTTATCGACTGTGCTATGTCACCACTTGCTCTTGGTACATCTCAGCCAGCAACAGAAGTTATGGTAGAGACATTCAAGGGTACAGCTTATGATACAGGATTTGATCAGAATCTCCTTGCTGAGATCGCTGATTACTTCCGTCCATACAGAGAAGAGTGCATCGCTTCTGGATTACTTAATCCAAAGGTACTCGGTGTTAACATTAAGACTCTTCTTTACCAGGTACCAGGTGGTATGCTTTCTAACATGGTTAGCCAGCTTAAAGAGCAGGGCGCTGAAGATAAGTACCAGGATGTACTTGAAGAGATTCCAAGAGTTCGTAAGGACTGTGGTGAGCCACCACTTGTTACACCTTCTTCACAGAT
>DCJA01000036.1:44281-65832 GCA_002317175.1 Lachnospiraceae bacterium UBA1712
TGGTACACAGGCTATCTTCAATGTACTTATGGGTGAAAGATATAAGATGGCTACAGGTGAGTTCAAGGATCTCCTTCGTGGTAACTATGGACAGACTGTTAAGCCTATGAACGAAGAAGTTATCGCTAAGGTTATTCCAGGCGAGAAGAGATCTACAGCTCGTTCTGCAGAAGCTACAGGTCATACAGAGCCAGAATTAGCAGGTATCGAAGCAGAGATGAAGCAGTACAAGCAGCAGGAAGAAGACGTACTCAGCTACGCACTTTTCCCACAGGTTGCTACAGACTTCTTCAAGTATCGTGAAGCTCAGCAGCAGAAGGTTGATGCTACAATAGCTGATACAAAGAACAACGCTTATCCAGTTTAATTTTCAGGATTTGTTCTTGATAAATTAAAATAATAAGTATATTAACCCCTCACAGTAATGTGAGGGGTTTTTGTTGCCTTTCGCTTGAACTTTATAAACAACACGCGTTATAATATGTTGTAGCGAAAGCGATATAGTGATACAAGGTTTTGTTATATTCAGTTGATTTATACTGGATGAAGCAAATGTGCTTAAGGATTTTGATTTAGGAGATATCGATGGCAAGAAAAGAAAGAATTCATAAGGATTATTTGATAGATACGGCTTTTTTACTGGCAAAACAGGAGGGCTTTGAGAATGTTACTGCCAGAAAGCTTGCAGCAAAGGCAGGATGCTCAACCCAGCCGATTTTCAGACTATATGAAAACATGGAAGATCTGTGGAGAGAAGTATATGAGAAGGCCGTAGAGTTCTATGATTTTTTCTATACAGAACAGCCTAAGAACTGCAGTACTCCTTTTGTTGATCTGGGGATGGCCTATATTAAGTTTGCAACTGAAGAAAAATATCTGTTTAAGCTTCTGTTTATGGGAGAGGCTGGAGGTTATGCTAAGTCTCTATATGATATTCTAAATGGCTCTGGTTCCTTTGTTGGAGCTGAATTTTCAAGAGCGAGAGCCAATGGAATTGCTAATGGCCAGGAACTATTTACAAAGATGTGGATATTTATTCATGGCATAGCTTGTATGAGTGTTACAGGAGATTATGATCTGGATGAGGCACAGACATATGAACTGCTTGTAGATACTGCAAAAGCTTTTAGCTGACAGCTGCTTGGTGAAGGGTATAAGGATGATTTCTAATAAAGATGATGTTATTGCTGTAATTGATGCAAATTATCAGAAGATGAGCAAGGGCCAGAAGGCCATAGCGAATTATATAAAAGAACATTATGATGCTGCTGTATTTATGACTGCTGCTAAGATTGGTGAGTCTATTGGCGTCAGTGAGGCAACAGTTGTGAGATTTGCTACCAAACTTGGATATGACGGCTTTCCTGAGTTTCAGGCCTGCCTTGTAGACTGGGTAAGGGGCAGGATGAGTAGTGTTCAAAAGGCTGGACTTCAATATGCGAACTGTTCGCAAAGTAAGATAATCAATAAGATTTTGAAAAGTGATATTGAGAGAATAAATGGAACCTTGGCTGATCTTAATCCTGATTTTTTTGAGACAGCAGTAGATACTCTTATAAATGCTAAAAAAGTTTATGTTCTTGGAATAAGAGCATGCGCTCCTTTGGCTCAGTTTCTGGCATTTTATCTTAATATGCTTCGAGATAATGTGGTGTGTATCACCACAACTAATGCTTCAGAGACTTTTGAACAGATGATTAGAATTGACTCAGAGGATGCATTTGTCGGAATATGCTTTCCAAGATACAGTACACGTGTGCTTAAGGCGATGGAGATGGCTTCTGACAGAAATGCCAAGGTAATCTCCATTACTGATAACAGCCGTAGTCCGATGTGCATGTACAGTAAGATTAATCTCTATGCCAAATCAGATATGGTGTCAATAGTTGACTCTCTGGTAGCACCGCTTAGTGTGATCAATGCTTTGCTGGTGGCTTATTGTATCAAAGCGCCTGAAACAGTTGATAAGACAGTTAGTTCGCTTGAAGAGGTATGGACTAATTACCAGATTTATCTCAATGATGAGATTGATTACAGAGATAAGGATACTTCTGGTGAGATTTCTGAATCATAAGAATAGAATACGTTTTTAACGGGTGTGAGATGCACAAGTATATATAACGAATAAATAATATGAAAAATATAATTGTTGTAGGTGGCGGTGCCGCTGGTATGATGGCTGCAATAGCAGCTGCATCTAATGGGGCAAAGGTCACGCTTTATGAAAAAAATGAAAAGCTGGGGAAGAAAATATTTATTACTGGTAAAGGTCGTTGTAATGTGACAAATGACTGTGATCCAGAGAATTTTTTTGCCAATGTGGTCACTAATTCAAAATTTATGTACAGCTCATACTATGGATTTGATAACAGTTGTGTGATGTCGCTGCTTGAGTCTGAAGGCTGCAGACTCAAGACTGAACGTGGCAACAGAGTATTCCCTGTTACAGACCATTCATCAGATATTATTTCTACACTTCATAAGATATTGAGAAGTCTTAATGTGGATATCAGGCTTAATAGTGAAGTTAAAGGACTGATATGTGAAGAAGGAAGCTGCGTTGGTGTTGAATTATCTGATTCACGTAATAATGCTGATGCGGTAATTGTTGCAACTGGTGGCGTTAGTTATCAGACTACAGGTTCGACTGGTGATGGTATCAGATGGGCAAAGGGACTTGAGCATAAGACTATTGACTGCAGACCTGCGCTTGTTCCGTTTACCATCAAAGAGGAATGGGTTAAGCAGTTACAGGGACTTTCACTTAAGAATGTAGGTCTTGAGATGATGTGTGGTAAAAAGACACTGTATTCGGGCTTTGGGGAGATGATGTTCACGCATTTTGGAGTAACAGGTCCTTTAATATTAAGTGCCAGCAGTTATTATGCTTCATATCTGAAGAAAAAGAAAGAAAATGATGAGGATGTTATCCTTAAGCTGGATCTCAAAACGGCCTTGACTACAGAACAGCTTGATAAGAGACTTATAAGAGATTTTGAAAAAGAGAATAATAAGAAGTTTAGAAATGGATTAGGTGATTTGCTTCCTTCCAAGATGATTCCGATTATTATCGAATTAAGTGAGATAGATCCTGAAAAGCCGATTAATCTTGTTACCAGAGAAGAAAGAACCAGGCTTGTTGCATTGCTCAAAAACCTTGAACTGACAGTGACAGGCACAAGAGGATTTAATGAGGCGATTATTACGCAGGGAGGAATATCAGTTAAGGATATCAATCCATCTACTATGGAGTCAAAACTGATCTCTAAATTGTATTTTTGTGGTGAAGTACTGGATGTCGATGCACTTACCGGTGGATACAATCTTCAGGTGGCCTGGTCTACTGGACATCTGGCTGGAGAAAGCGCAGCAGAACTATTTAAATAACAGAACACATATAAGTATAAAATAGATAGAAAGAGGATTAAAAATGAGTATAAATATAGCAATTGACGGACCTGCCGGAGCAGGTAAATCCACTATAGCGAAGATGGTCGCAAAGCAGCTTGGTTACATTTATGTAGATACTGGGGCGATGTACAGAGCCATGGCATTATACATTATGAGACAGGGCGTGGATCCAAAGGATAGCGAGAGAATATCTAAAGAATGTAAGAATGCTGATATTTCCATTACATATCAGGATGGAGCACAGGTTGTGCTTCTTAATGGTGAAAATGTTAATGGCCTTATCAGAACAGAAGAAGTGGGCAATATGGCAAGTGCTACAAGTGTCAATCCTGATGTCAGAGAGAAGCTTGTAGACCTGCAGAGAATACTTGCTTCAAAAGAAAATGTTGTAATGGATGGACGCGATATAGGTACAGTGGTTTTGCCTAATGCAAACGTAAAGATATATCTTACAGCAAGCAGCAAGGTTAGGGCTCAGAGAAGATTCCTTGAGCTTGAGGCTAAGGGGGAAAAGGCTGATATAGATACTATTGAAAAGGATATAATTGAGAGAGACCACAGGGACATGACCAGAGAGATATCTCCGCTTAAGCAGGCAGAGGATGCAACATTAATCGACAGTTCTGATATGAGTATCGAAGAAGTAGTTGCAGCAATGATTGCGCTTGTTAAATAATAACTGCAAAATCCACTTGTTAAATAATAACTGCAAAATCCACTGGTTAAATGATAACTACTAGTGCATTTGAAAAGTAAATCTGGAGAATTATTATGGAATATATAACCGCGAAAAGTGCAGGCTTTTGCTTTGGCGTAAAGCGTGCCATGGATAAAGTCGAGGAGCAGATAGAACTCTCGGCTGGTAAGAAAATATATACATATGGACCTATTATTCACAACGAAGAAGTGGTTAAGAATCTTGAAGCCAGAGGCGTAGTGGCTATTCGTGATGATAGCGAACTGGATGCTATTGTAACTGATAATAATCAGAAAAATGTAATGATTATCAGGTCTCATGGTATTTCAAAGATGACTCAGGATATGCTGTTGGATAAGGGCTTTGAAATAGTAGATGCTACTTGTCCATTTGTTAAAAGAATCCATAATACTGTATCTGAAGAAAGTCAGAATGGCAAGTCGATTATTATCATCGGTAACAAAAAACACCCTGAAGTAGAGGGCATAATGGGCTGGTGTGTAAGTGAGCCTGTTGTGATAGAATCCCTGGACGAAGTTGGCAGTATCAGATTCGACAGTTCAAAAAAATATTGTGTTGTTGCTCAAACTACATTTAATCATAACAAATTTAAAGATATAGTTGAAAAAATTGATAGTTTAGGTTATGATGTTAGTGTTGTGACGACTATATGTAATGCTACTTATGATCGACAAACCGAGAGTAAGGAAATTGCTGCAAAAGTTGATACAATGATTGTTATTGGCGATACTCACAGCTCTAATTCGAAGAAGCTGTATGAGATATGCCGGGAGGAATGTGGGGATACACATTTTATCCAGACACTAGATGACTTGGATTTAGACGCAACTAAATCTGTCCGACTGGTGGGAATTACAGCGGGGGCATCTACCCCAGACTATATTATTGAGGAGGTTCAAAATTATGTCAGAGTTGACTTTTGAACAAATGTTAGAAGAATCATTCAAAACAATCCATTCGGGAGAGGTAGTTGAGGGTACAGTTATTGATGTTAAGCCTGAAGAGATTATTCTCAATATCGGCTACAAGTCAGATGGTATCTTAACAAGAAACGAGTACACAAATGAGTCTAACGTTGATCTTACAACAGTTGTTAAAGCTGGTGATAAGATGGAAGTTAAGGTTATTAAGGTTAATGACAGCGAAGGACAGGTTCTTCTTTCTTACAAGAGACTTGCTGCAGAAAAAGGCAACAAGAGAATCGAAGACGCATTTAATAATCAGGAAGTACTTAAGGCTAAGGTTACACAGGTTCTCGATGGTGGTATCTGCGTAGTAGTTGATGAAGTTAGAATCTTCATTCCAGCTAGCCTTGTATCTGATTCATACGAGAAGGATCTTTCTAAGTATGCAGGACAGGATATTGAGTTTGTTGTAACAGAGTACAACCCACGCAAGAGACGTTACATTGGTAACAGACGTATGCTTCTTTCAGCAGAGAGAGAAAAGGCTCAGAAGGAATTATTCGATAAGATTAATGTTGGTGATGTAATCGAAGGTACAGTTAAGAACGTTACAGATTTCGGTGCATTCATCGATTTAGGTGGTGCTGACGGTCTTCTTCACATCTCAGAGATGAGCTGGGGAAGAGTTGAAAGTCCTAAGAAGACATTCAAGGTTGGCGATACAGTTAAGGCTTATATCAAGGATATCACAGGCGGAAAGATCGCTCTTTCTTGCAAGTTTGAAGATGAGAATCCATGGAAGGATGCTGAGACAAGATTTGCAGTAGGCAATGTTATTACAGGTAAAGTTGCTCGTATGACAGAGTTTGGTGCTTTTGTTGAACTTGGCGGTGGTGTTGATGCATTACTTCATGTTTCACAGATTTCTAAGGATCACATCGAGAAGCCAGCAGATGTTCTTAAGGTTGGTGATGAAGTTACAGCTAAGATTGTTGACTTCAACATGGCAGATAAGAAGATCAGCTTAAGCGTTAAGGCTTTACTTGAGCCAGAAGAGAAAGCTGAAGAAGGCGATGTAGTATCAGTTGATATCGAAAAGGTAGCTGCTGAAGAAGAATAAATCTTCAAATTATATGATTATTTAACCTCTTTGTGGGAAACCACAGAGAGGTTTTTTGTTTTTTATCTGATATATTTTAATTTTTCAAAAGCTAATTCAAAAGTGGATGGATTATTTGTTTTATTTGTTATTTAATGTGCTATTAATATTCAACTTTTGGATGCTATATTGCCCCATTTGTTATATAATTGTTATTAGATTGGTGGGTGAAATAATATGGTATATGATTATGATTATTTTGTGGGTGAGGTATATAAGCTTACTCAGATAGATTTGTCTTCATACAAGCAAAATCAGATGAAGAGAAGAATAGATGCTCTTATTGCACGTCATAAGATTAAAGATTACGGCGAATATATTGCGGTACTTAAAAAAGATAAAGATATGCTCAATGAATTTGTTGAATATATTACTATCAATGTCTCAGAGTTTTATCGCAATCCTGAACAGTGGAAATTCTTAACAGATGACTGTTTCCCTGAGCTGATTAATCGCTTCGGTAAGAGACTCAGGATATGGAGTGCGGCCTGCTCCACAGGAGATGAGCCATATTCACTGGTAATGGCTTTATCCAAGTATATTCCTTTATCTCAGATTAAGATTACTGCTACGGATATTAGTAACGAGATTATCGATAAGGCAAAGATTGGTATCTACAACGAGAAGAGTATAGCAGCTGTTCCAGAGGAATATAAGAAGAAGTATTTCGTAAAAAATGGCAGCTTCTACCAGATATCAGATGAGATTAAGAAATGTGTTGAGTTTAAGAAGCATAACCTGCTTAAGGATCCATTTCCAAAGGATTATAATCTGATAGTGTGTAGAAATGTGCTTATATATTTTACTGAAGAAGCCAAGGACGAGACCTTTAGAAAATATTATGATTCGCTATGTAAAGGCGGAATGCTCTTTATTGGTAGTACAGAGCAGATTATCAACTATAAGCAGATTGGATTTACAAGGCGTAGCAATTTTTTCTATGAGAAGTAACAAAAAACCATCCTATTTAGGATGGTTTTTATTTGTTTATAAATGCGCTGTAAAATTGGCGTATTTGTTAGCTTGATTTGCTAAGACAGCTGTCGGTTTACTTATATGTATACATCATTCTTAAGATGTGATCACAGTAACGCTTAAATGCCTCACGATTGGTCTTGAGCGCATCGGTTAATTCGAAATAAACACAGTCTGAATCAATATCACGCTTGAATACTGGCTCAAACTCATATGGCTTCCACTGTGGAAGATAATCACTTACTTTTCGAGTATAACAGGTGCTTGCGGTAGCCTGTATACGGAAATCCTTATCTACAAATTCTGCAACAGACTTGTGTATTGCAGCATCTTCTTCAGGAAGATAGTAGTAATCAGAGTAATTAGCGTAGTAGTATTTCATCTCTTCATGATGTAAAGGTACCTTAATGATACCATCCTTATCCTTGGCACTGAAATAACAGCCTCCAGCGTTGTAGTTAATAGGCTTAGGAAGAGCTGATGGAAGTCCAAAGGAGAGAATGAGTTCTTTCTTTTGCATGCCAAATACATCATTATATATATTGGTCTGTACCTTCTTGATATGAAGTTCACCCTGGAATAAATCTGAATAGTTAAGTATAGGAAGTATACTCAGCATACCAAGCATATCATCGTGATTGTGGAGCAGTAGTAGCTGCTCTTTATCATCTGATGGAAGCTCGCTGTATTCACGATAGATCTTGATAAGGTCCTTGCCGGAATAAGTATCTTCGCGGTCTATCCCCAAAAACAATTCCACACTTTTCTGCTTACAGTTATCTAACTTAAGAAAATGCTTTAATGTAGAAACACGTCTGAAGATATCCACACCTGTAAAATCATCGAAACTAAAGTCGATAGCGTTGGCCTTGCATCTTGCACTGATAAATGGAAGATCAAAACTGTTTCCGTTGAAATGTACAAGGATGTTGTACTGGCTTATGAAATCTGTTACTTCCCTGAGAAGTTCTTCCTCTTCGGAAGGCTTTTGAATAAGCCATTGTTTGATCTCATAATCAAGAGATGACTGATTCTGATAAGCTACACCTACTAGATAAATAAATGCGTGTTCAGAAGATAAACCGGTAGTCTCTATATCGATAAATACACAGTCAGATGGATTGCCAATTTTGCTAAGATCAATAGAGTATTTTTCAGGATTAACCTGATTAATAATTGTTTTCATTTTTATACCTCTGTTAAGCAACAACTACATCATTTATAATAACATAAACTGTGCTTAATATGTTTAATTTTATGGCATTTTATCTGAAAAAAGAGTATAGTTTTAGGTGGTATAGTATATGCCTTAGGGCAAATTTATAAATTGGAGATTGATTATGGCAAAACATTCTTTTAGAGGAGGAATACATCCTAACGATGGTAAGAATTTATCTAAAAAGAAACCTATCGTAGATGTATTGCCGGGCAAGGAATTGGTATTTCCGCTTAGCCAGCATATTGGTGCTCCTGCTGTGGCAGTAGTTGCTAAGGGAGATGTTGTATTAAGAGGCCAGCTTATTGCTCAGGCTGGTGGCTTTGTGTCTGCTCCAATCTATTCTTCTGTCAGTGG
This sequence comes from Lachnospiraceae bacterium UBA1712, assembly GCA_002317175.1. Classification (GTDB taxonomy): domain Bacteria; phylum Bacillota; class Clostridia; order Lachnospirales; family Lachnospiraceae; genus Colinaster. The sequence continues at coordinate 53,023 of DCJA01000036.1, forward strand.
AGTTGTAAAGACCATAGAGCCTAGAAGAGTAGTTACGGGGGATCTTGTTAACAGTATTGTCATCACCAATGATGAGCAGTACAACGAGGTGACATACGAAGAAGTTGACGATGTTACTTTACTTACAAAAGAACAGATTATAGAGAAGATTCAGGTTGCTGGTATCGTAGGTATGGGTGGTGCCGGTTTTCCTACCCATGTCAAATTATCACCTAAGGAACCTGATAAGATAGATTACTGTATAGCAAACTGTGCTGAATGTGAGCCATATCTTACTTCTGACTATAGACGTATGGTTGAGGAGCCAGAGAAGCTTGTAGAAGGTCTGAAGATTATCTTAAGCCTATTTGATAATGCTAAGGGTATTCTTGCAGTTGAGGATAATAAGCCTGACTGTATAGCTACGTTGAAGAAGCTTACCAAGGATGAACCTAGAATCCTGGTTAAGGCATTAAAGACCAAGTATCCTCAGGGCTCAGAGAGACAGCTTATATTCGCTACAACCAAAAGAGCTATCAACTGTGAGCAGCTTCCTGCTGATGCGGGCTGTGTGGTTAACAATGTTGATACTATTGTTGCCATATATAATGCGGTAAAGCATGGCAGACCACTTATGCAGAGAATTGTTACAGTTACTGGTGACTGTATCAGACGTCCTCAGAACTTCAGAGTATTTACTGGTATGATGTATTCTGAGCTTATAGAACAGGCTGGTGGATTTAAGGTTCAGCCAGAGAAGATTGTGTCTGGTGGTCCTATGATGGGCTTTGGTCTTATTGATCTTGAAGTACCAACAACCAAGACTGCTTCAGCCCTTCTTTGTATATCCAAGGATGAGGTATCCAGAGCCAAGCCAAAGGCCTGTATCAATTGTGGCCTATGTGCAGAGGTTTGTCCTGGACGTGTAGTTCCCAAGATGCTTGCGGATTACGCTGAAAGAGGAGATGAAGAGAGCTTTAAGAAGAAAAATGGTATGGAATGCTGTGAGTGTGGATGCTGTAGTTATGTATGTCCTGCAAAGCGCAATCTTACCCAGTCTATTAAATCAATGAGAAAGATTATTCTTTCCAAGAAAAAGAGGTAAATAAGATGGATGAATTATTGAAGGTTTCATCCAATCCACATATAAGATCGAAACTTAGTACTGATAAGATTATGCTCTGCGTTATTATCGCTCTGCTGCCTGCGACAATCTTTGGTACTATCAACTTTGGCTTGTATGGATTGGTGGTTGTATTAACTAGTGTTGTCAGCTGTGTAGTCACAGAACTGTTATTTGAGCTTATCCTAAAAAAAGACATTACAGTTAATGATTTGTCAGCAGTGGTTACTGGTTTATTACTGGGCTTGAATATGCCTCCTAAGGCACCTATATATCTGCCAATAATTGGTGGTATCTTTGCGATTCTTGTTGTAAAGATGGTGTTTGGCGGACTGGGACAGAACTTTATGAATCCTGCACTTGGTGCAAGATGCTTTCTGATTATTTCATTTCCAGCAGCCATGACCAATTTTGTATGCGATGCCTATTCAGGAGCTACACCACTTGCTCTCATTAAGTCAGGAGAGTCTGTGGACCTTTATAATATGATTATTGGCCGTACTTCAGGTACTATCGGTGAGACATCCATGGTGGCTATTGTGTGCGGTGCTATATTCCTGATTCTGTTAGGTATTATTGACTTAAGAATTCCAGGAACATATATTGTCACATTTGCTTTGTTTATCGGTCTGTTTGGCGGACATGGTTTTGATACCTATTATATTTCTACCCAGCTAGCTGGTGGTGGACTTATGCTTGGTGCATTTTTTATGGCTACAGATTATGTTACAAGGCCAGTTACAAGGGCAGGTCAATATGTATTTGGTGCGATACTGGGTATATTGACTGGTATTTTCAGAGTATTTGGAGCATCTGCAGAAGGTGTAAGCTATGCAATTATTATTGCCAATCTTCTTGTTCCACTTATTGAGAAGATTACCTATCCAAGAGCATTCGGAAGAGGAGGAGAGCATCTATGAAAGAAATGTTGAAAAATACTGCTATCCTTCTTGCTATTACACTTGTTGCTGGACTGTTGCTGGGATTAGTGTATGAGAATACAAAGGATATTATTGCCAAGCAGGAGGCTGATTCTAAGGTTGCAGCTTATAAAGAAGTTTTTGCTTCAGCATCTGATTTTGAACTTATTTCTGGAGAAGATGAAAGTGTAGAGGCGCAGCTTACAGCCAATGGATTTGAAGCAGACAGCATCAATGAGGTTATGAAGGCTGTAGATGCATCAGGCAATACGCTTGGGTATGCATTTACTATTACAACTAGTGAAGGCTATGGTGGAGATATTACATTTACTCTTGGTATAGCCAAGGATGGAACTGTTAATGGTATCTCAATTCTCTCGATTTCTGAGACTGCAGGTCTTGGTATGGAGGCAGATAAGGTATTAAAACCTCAGTTTGCTAATAAGAAGGTTGACAGTTTTGCTTATACCAAAACTGGAGCTTCTGCTGACAATGAGATTGACGCCATAAGTGGTGCAACTATCACTACAAACGCAATTACCAATGCGGTTAACTGCGGACTGTACTATTTCAATAATTTCTTGGGAGGTGCAGTAAATGAATAAGTGTTTAGAAAGATTATATAATGGACTTATAAAAGAGAATCCTACACTGGTTCTGATGCTGGGTATGTGTCCTACACTTGCAGTTACAACATCTGCCATGAATGGTTTGGGAATGGGACTTACTACAACTGTTGTACTTACACTCAGCAATGTGATTATTTCTTTGCTTCGCAAGGTTATTCCTGATAAAATCAGAATTCCTGCCTTCATCGTAATAATTGCATCCTTTGTTACTGTTATGCAGTTACTATTACAGGCATATATACCAAGCCTTTATACATCACTTGGAATCTATATTCCTCTAATCGTTGTTAACTGTATTATATTGGGAAGAGCAGAAAGCTATGCGTATAAGAATCCTGTATTCCCTAGTCTTTTTGATGGACTTGGAATGGGACTGGGATTTACAATTGCGCTTACTCTTATAGGTTTGATACGTGAATTTATAGGTGGTTGTAGCGTATTTGGCTATGAGCTTGGCTGGTTTACACCAATTGGAATCTTTAAGATGGCTCCAGGAGCTTTCTTTGTACTTGCTGTTCTTTGTGCTATTCAGAACAAGGCCAAGATTATTGGTGCCAAGAAGGGTAAGGATGTATCCAAGATTCAGTCTGGTTGTGGTCACGACTGCCTTAACTGTGATGTTGCTGGCTGTGGTGACAGAAAAGAAAATAAGTTTCAGGATATAGAGATTACTCAGGAAGATATTGAGTCTACTGCAAAGATCAATATTCAGGCAGTTGCTGAGGCCTTAAAAGATAAGTCTGAAGATGTTGAGTATGAGACAATTGAAGTAAAGGAGGAGAAATAAATGTTACAGATTAAAGAATTACTCGTGATATTAATTAGTTCTTCCCTTGTGAGCAATGTTGTACTTAGTCAGTTTTTGGGTCTTTGTCCTTTCCTTGGTGTATCAAAGAAAATTAATACTGCTGCAGGTATGGGCGGTGCAGTTATATTTGTTATCACACTTGCAAGTGCTGTAACTGGATGTATATACAACTACGTACTTGTTCCTCTCAACATGGAATATATGCAGACTATAGTGTTCATTCTTGTAATAGCTGCACTTGTACAGTTTGTTGAGATGTTCTTAAAGAAGTTTGTTGTATCGCTTTATAATGCGCTTGGAGTATATCTGCCTCTTATTACTACTAACTGTGCAGTACTTGGAGTGGCGCTTACTAATGTACAGAAAAACTATGGTATTCTTACAGGCACTGTCAATGGATTTGCAACAGCCCTGGGCTTTACCATTGCAATTGTAATTCTTGCAGGCATTAGAGAAAAAACTGAATTCAATGATTTCCCTGAATCCTTCAAAGGCATGCCAATGGTTCTTATTACTGCTGGACTTATGGCTATTGCATTTTGCGGATTTGCGGGATTGATGTAGGAGGGAATATATATGGTAAATGGTATTATTACAGCCGCTCTTCTTGTCGGCGTAGTTGGACTTTTTATTGGATTATTCCTTGGTATTGCAGGAATTAAGTTTAAGGTTGAAGTGGATGAGAGAGAGGAACAGGTTCTTTCGGCTCTTCCAGGTAACAACTGTGGTGGATGTGGATATCCAGGCTGTAGCGGACTTGCAGCTGCCATTGTAAAGGGTGAGGCTAAGGTTAATGGCTGTCCTGTAGGTGGAGAAGCAGTTGGCAATGTTATCGCCCAGATTATGGGTGTTGAAGCAGGCGAGAGTACGCGTATGACTGCTTTTGTGAAGTGCCAGGGTACATGTGATAAGACACATGAAATCTATGAATATTCCGGTAACGAAGATTGTTCAATGATGAAGTTTGTTCCAGCAGGTGGTCCAAAGAGTTGCGATTTTGGCTGTCTGGGCTATGGCAATTGTGTTAAGGCCTGCGCATTTGACGCTATTCATGTAGTGGATGGTGTGGCAGTAGTTGATAAGGATAAATGTAAGGCCTGTGGAGCCTGTGTAAGTGCGTGTCCTAAGAATCTGATTGAGTTGATTCCTTATGATGCTACAGTGAAGGTTTCATGCAGTTCAAAGGCGAAGGGACCAGTTGTTATGAAGGCTTGTACAGTTGGATGTATTGGATGTGGTATATGTGCTAAGAACTGTCCTAGTCAGGCAATAGAAGTAACTGATGCTCTTGCAAAGATTGATTACAGCAAATGTATTGATTGTGGCACATGTATTGAGAAGTGTCCGAAGAAGGCGATTGTTAGATAAATGAGATTTGATGACGATTATGAAGATAACAAAGGCGGACTGCCTGTAATATATATGGCTTTAGGTGTGTCCGGCTTTATCTTTCTTCTTTTAATGTTAGTGATAGCATTGAATAAGGATAGAAAATCGTCAGATTACATTCAATACCTGGGAATCAGTCAGACAACACCGATTGTGGCTACAGAGATTCCAGAGATTAGCGCAAGCACTCTTGTGGCATCTGATCTGGATATATGGGATATGTATCCTGAAGAAGACGAACCAGAGGCTGATAGTATTCCTTCTGTTACTCCTAAAGCAAGTCCTAGCCCTACAGTAGCAGTTACGCCCGATATGAATGATGGCAAGCATGTAAAGATCAGCTACAAGGATGGATCTGAAGAGTGGGTTGCTATTAATGATAAGATTGAGAAAAACAATTATGATTATACCAATCTTGTGAATTCCGGTGGCCAGCTGAAATATTATTCAGATGGCAAAAATATCTCATTTTCAGGAATAGATGTATCCAGATACCAGAAGGATGTGGATTTTGCCAGAGTTAAGGCTCAGGATATTGATTTTGTTATGATCAGAGTTGGCGCCAGAGGCTACAAGAATGGCACGCTCAGCATAGATGAGTATTTCGAAAATAATATTAGTGCTGCCAATGAAGCGGGACTTGATGTGGGCGTCTATTTTTACTCACAGGCTATCAATGTAGCAGAAGCAGAAGAAGAGGCTAATCTTGTTATTAATGCTCTTAATGGTAAAAAGGTAACTTATCCTGTTGCCATTGATATGGAATTTGTTGACAATGACTCTTCAAGAATTGATACTCTGACCAGGGATGAAAAGACACTTATTACAGCAGCCTTTGTCAATAAGATAAAGGAAGCTGGTTACAGACCAATGATATATGGTGATAAGGACTGGCTGCTTAAAAGGATAGATGTAAGCAAATTTACCCAGAGCTGTTTCTGGCTGGCTCAGACTGATGATCAGCCTGATTATCCTTATACTTTTGATATATGGCAGTATTCCACGGATGGGGAATTATACGGCATAGATGGCAAAGTGGATATGGATATCTGCTTTGTGGATTATGCAGCTCAGTAGTTGTTGCGTTGCTTATGCAGCTCAGAAGTTATTGCTTTGCTTATGCAGGCAGTAGGTCAGCTGTATGTATTATGTGACTTTGCAGGAAGGTGATTTTATCAGCGAAAAAGGCGTGTACCTGGCTAGAAAAAAGAATAACGATATCTACTACAGAGCCTCATTTACTTATAGAAATAAGCACATATCGCTGGGAAGCTTTGATGATGAGGCTAAAGCCAACAAAGCCTATCTGTATGCCTGTGAGCTGAGCAAGTCACAAAGCAGCATTGAAGATTATGACAGTAACAGGGAGCTTGGATTCGATAAATATATAGTTATTATCAACTTCAGGGATAATAATATTTATATCCCTAATCCAATTTATCTTAGAAGAAAATATTTTTCTTATTTTTTGTCCATCCATGAGGAAATGAAATTCTCCATGGATGATCTTTTCTATTATATCTCCCATAAGATTCTTAGAAGAGGCGGGCATCTGTATGTCAATGATTATGGAATGCAGTTTAGCCTCCATCAGCGCTATGGTATAAAGAACTATGGTATTGCTGGAAAGGATTACTGTTTTGTTAATGGAGATGAACTGGATTACAGATATGAAAATATAGCTATTCTTAATTCATATCATGGTGTTTCTCAATGCATTCATAATAAAAAGCATTGCTATAAAGCTAAAATTCATGTCAATGGGGACTATATTGTTGGCTATTATGATGATGCACTGAAGGCAGCCATAGCGTATAATAAGGCTGTTGATCTTCTTAAGAAAAATGGAATAGATAAGAATTACATTCAGAACTATATAGATTCACTTTCTGGAAAGATATATGCTGATATCTATTCTGAAGTGGAGATCAGCCAGAGGCTTATAGACATCAGTTAGAAGCTTATAGAAATCAGTTAGAAATTTACAGATTCTAATTAGAAGTATATTGATATCAGTTAGTAGCTTATAAATATCAGTCAGCAGCTTATAAATATAAGTTGAAAAGGCAGATTAAAATCTGTATAATATCAAAAATATAAAAGAAGCACTTAGTTTTCTTAAGTGGAGGGAAGTTATTATGAAAGAAATACTTTACAAGAGTACAAGAGATAGCAGCAAGGTTGTAACAGCCAGCCAGGCTATTTTAAAGGGACTTAGTGACGATGGTGGTCTTTTCGTGCCAACATCATTACCTGTTCTTGATAAATCTGTTAAGGAACTTTCTACTATGAATTATAGAGAAGTTGCTTATGAAGTTATGAAACTGTTCTTTAGTGATTTTACAGAAGAAGAGTTGAAAAATTGTATCAATAATGCTTATGACTCAAAGTTTGATACAGAAGAAATCGCTCCAATGGCTGAGGCTGATGGCGCATTTTATCTTGAGTTGTATCATGGCGCTACAATCGCATTTAAGGATATGGCACTTAGCATTCTGCCTCATCTGATGACTACTTCAGCTAAGAAGAATAATATCAGTAATGAAATTGTTATTCTTACAGCTACTTCAGGTGATACAGGAAAGGCTGCTCTTGCAGGCTTTGCTGATGTTCCTGGCACAAGAATCATCGTATTCTATCCAAAGGGAGGCGTAAGCTTCATCCAGGAAAGACAGATGGTTACTCAGAAAGGTGATAATACCTATGTAGTTGGTATCAAAGGTAACTTTGATGATGCTCAGACTGGTGTTAAGAATATATTTGGTGATAAGGAACTTGCCAAGGAACTTGATAGCAAGGGATTCCAGTTCAGTTCTGCTAATTCAATCAATATCGGAAGACTTGTTCCACAGGTTGTTTACTATGTTTATGCATATGCTAAGCTGGTTGAAGCAGGAAAGATTGCTGATGGTGAAGCTATCAATGTTGTAGTTCCAACAGGTAACTTTGGTAATATTCTTGCAGCATATTTTGCAAAGAATATGGGTATTCCAATTGCCAAGCTTATCTGCGCTTCCAATGAGAACAAGGTATTATTTGATTTCTTCGAGACAGGTGTGTATGACAGAAACAGACAGTTCATGCTTACCAATTCACCTTCAATGGATATTCTTATTTCCTCTAACCTTGAGCGTCTTATCTATATGATTGCAGGAGAGGATTCAGAGAAGAATGCAACTCTTATGAAGCAGCTTTCTTCTGAAGGTAAGTATGAAATTACTGCTGATATGAAGGCTAAGCTTGCTGATTTTGTTGGAGGTTTTGCTTCACAGGAACAGACAAATGCAAGAATCAAAGATATGTATGATAAGACAGGATATGTACTTGATACTCATACAGCTGTAGCATCAAGTGTATATCAGGACTATGTTAAGAACACAGGAGATAATACAAAGACAGTTATAGCTTCTACAGCTAGTCCATTTAAGTTCACAACTTCTGTAATGGAGGCAATTGAAGGTAAGAAATCTGATCTTCCTGATTTTGAACTTGTGGATCAGTTAAGCAAAATTGCCAATGTCGCTGTTCCTAATGCAGTTGAGGAGATTAAGACTGCTCCAACCAGACATGACCATGTAGTAGATAAGGCTAATATGGTTGATGCTGTTAAGGAGTTTTTGGGATTATAAGTTCTTAGGAATATATGGTTAATGATGGGCCTGTCTTTATGACAGGCCTTTTGCTTTATATACAGTAGTTTGCTTTATATACAAGAAGTTTGCTTTATATATAAAGATGTTTGTATATAGACTTAGATGTATATGTTTATAGACATAAATGTGTTTATAAATAATTGGTAAACAATTTGTAAACTGAGACAATTGATGCCTTTTATATGGTAGAATTAATGCAATTGAGAGAAATGAATAAAAATATGCTGTAACCGAAGCATATTGATAATATTTAATTATTGATAATTTATTGAAAATGGAAAGCGAGGCAGTTAATGGAAAATAATATTTATTCTGAGATTACCCCGGAAATTGAAAAGCTGGCAGCACTTAGTAAGGCTGCTGGTGTTATAGATTCTGAACTCTTCGTTAAGTATGACGTTAAGAGAGGCTTGCGTGATCTTAATGGAAAAGGTGTTTTGGCTGGACTTACTAATATCAGTGATGTAAGAGCTACCAAGATCGTGGATGGCAATGTGGTGCCTGACTATGGTCGCTTGAGTTACAGAGGATATGATGTTAAAGATCTGGTTAATGGTTTTTCAGCTGAAAACAGATTTGGCTTTGAAGAGGCAACTTATCTGCTTTTGTTTAATAAGCTTCCTGACAAGAGAGAACTTCAGGAGTTCAATGAGATGTTGTCATTTTACAGAACACTTCCAACCAGTTTTGTAAGAGACATTATTATGAAGGCGCCTAGCAAGGATATGATGAATACGCTTGCCAGATCTGTACTTACTTTATATTCCTATGATGATAAAGCAGATGATACCAGCCTGCCTAATGTGCTTCGTCAGTGTATGCAGCTGATAAGCTTATTTCCGCTATTGTCTATTTATGGCTATCAGGCTTACAGTCATTACCACGATGGTAAGAGCCTGTTTATTCATCAGCCAGATCCGAATATGTCTACTGCTGAGAACATTCTTCATCTGCTAAGAGCGGATGGAAAGTTCACAGAGCTTGAGGCGAAGATTTTGGATGTTGCACTTGTTCTTCATATGGAACATGGTGGTGGTAATAACTCAACCTTTACTACCCATGTGGTCAGCTCATCGATGACCGATACATATTCTACAATCGCAGCTGCTATTGGTTCACTTAAGGGTCCAAGACATGGTGGTGCCAATATCAAGGTGGTTCGTATGATTGAATGCATGAAGCAGGAACTTCATGACTGGTCCGACGAGGAAGAGATAGCGGCTTATCTTAGAAGACTACTTCATGGAGAGGCATTTGATAACGCAGGACTTATATATGGTGTAGGCCATGCAATCTACAGTAAGTCGGATCCAAGAGCTGAAGTGCTTGAAAGCTTTGTGGGAGATTTGGCAAAAGAGAAGGGACTTATGGAGGAATACAATCTCTATAAGATTATTGAGAGACTTGCTCCGCAGATTATCACAGAAGAGCGACATATGTATAAGGGCGTAAGTATCAATGTGGATTTCTTCTCTGGTTTTGTATACAGAATGCTGGGATTACCAGAGGAATTGTTTACTCCATTGTTTGCAATTGCAAGAATATCCGGATGGAGTGCTCACAGACTTGAAGAACTGTCTAATAACGGAAAGATTATCAGACCAGCTTATAAGACTCTGTGCGTTGACAGAAATTATCATCCAATGAGTGAAAGATAAGTACAGACGCTGTTAGTAAATATATTTTTTGAAAGCGAAATGAGAGACAGGGAAAAAGATGAGACGTAATATTCTTCTTTTGAGGGAAGAAATGAGCAGGGAGAACATAGACTGGTATCTGGTTCCAACTGCGGATTTTCATAATTCTGAATATGTTGCAGATTATTTTAAATGCAGGGAATGGCTGTCTGGCTTTACTGGTTCCAATGGAACACTGCTTGTAGGCAAAAGTGTAGCACTTCTGTGGACGGATGGAAGGTACTTTGTTCAGGCATCTATTCAGCTTAGAGACAGTGGAATCACTTTGATGAAGATGGGTGAGCCGGATGTTCCAAAGATTAAGGATTATCTTGCCAGACATATGCTTCCGGGAGAGACTTTGGGCTTTGATGGAAGAGTCTGCAGTGCAGATTATATTAATAATATTGTTTCTGCGATTGGAAAGCAGATGCGCCTTAGATATGATATAGATCTGTGCGACAGAATATGGAAGGACAGACCAGCTATCAGCTGTTCCAAGGCTTATGTCATTGGAACGGAGTTTACTGGTGAATCCTATATTAACAAGATAAAGAGAGTAAGAGATTATCTTTCTGAACATAACTGCCAGTATCTGTTTTTAAGTAAACTTGATGATATTATGTGGCTGTTTAACATGCGTGGCAGTGATGTAGACTATAATCCAGTGGTACTTAGCTTTGCTGTTATTTCTGAGGACGACTGTTATCTTTTTGTACAGGAAGAAGCCCTAAGCGATGAATTTTCACTGTACTGCAAGATCAACAATATAGTACTTAAGGAATACAATGAAGTTTACTCATTTTTAGAGGAAAGCTTTAGAGAGGATAAGAACTTTAATACTGTGGATAGTGTTGAACCTAATCTGAGTGCGGATCTGTTTAACACCAACTACAGCGTGTACGGTCTGCTTAAAGGCAAGACCAATATTATACACAGTGTCAGCCCTACTACTATTTTTAAAGCGGTTAAGAATGCCACAGAGATAGAGAATATTAAAGAGTTCTTCCTGAAGGATTCGGTGGCTGTATGTAAGTTTTTATACTGGCTTGACTGCCACAGGGCTATTGTCGAACAGAGTGATACGGGAACCAAGTATTTTAAGGATCCCAGAAATAATATAGTCAACGAGAGAGATGCAGCTTACTATCTGGATAGCATGAGAGCAGAAATAGCTGGATTTAAGGGCCTGTCCTTTAATACCATCAGTGCATACGAAGCTAACGCTGCCATGATGCATTATGAATTTGGACGAGATGGTGGAGCACTTCTTAAGAATGAAGGCCTTCTTCTGGTAGACAGTGGTGGTCAGTATATTGGTGCCACAACCGATGTTACAAGAACAGTTTCCCTGGGACCTGTGACTGATGAGATGAAGAGAGATTTTACTCTTGTATGCAAGGGTATGCTTAATCTTATGAATACCAAGTTTATAAAAGGCTGCACTGGAAGAAATCTTGATATCATTGCGAGAGCGCCACTTTGGAATCTGGGAATGGATTACAAATGCGGTACAGGTCATGGAGTGGGATGTTTTTTGAATGTTCATGAGGGGCCACAGTCAATCAGATGGCGATATATTCCAGACAGTGAAGAGACCAAACTTGAGGCAGGCATGCTGATAACTGATGAGCCGGGTGTCTATAAAGAAGGCAAATATGGAATACGAACTGAGAATACTCTGCTGGTAGTTGATAAGATGAAAACTGACGACGGAGAGTTTTTGGGATTTGAACCTCTAACCCTTGTTCCAATTGATATCAGAGCCATAGATGCAAGATATTTTACCTGGGATGATTTTGAACAACTTAAGGCTTATCAGAATATGGTTGTTGATAAGGTTTCACCTTATCTTAATGAAGATGAACAGGAATGGATAAAAACCTATCTGTTTGAGTGATTTTTAGCTATATTTGACATTTTTTATCTATTAAAAATGTTGACTTATGATAGTTGTTTTGCAATAATAAACGTAATGTGTTTTAACACAAATGTTAAATAAAGGAAGGAAACAAAGATATGTCAATCGATTTAACAAAGTATGGTATCTCTGGTACCACAGAAGTTGTATACAATCCTTCATACGAAGATTTATACAAGGAAGAAGTTAAGCCTGAACTTGAAGGCTATGAAGTAGGTCAGAACACAGAACTTGATACAGTTAACGTTATGACTGGTATTTACACAGGTCGTTCACCTAAAGATAAGTACATCGTTATGGATGAGAACTCTAAGGACACAGTATGGTGGACAACTGAAGGATACAAGAATGATAACCACCCAATGACAGAAGAGACATGGGCAGTTGTTAAGGATATTGCTAAGAAGGAACTCTCAAACAAGAGACTTTTCGTAGTAGATGCATTCTGCGGTGCTAACGCTGATACAAGAATGGCAGTTAGATTTATCGTTGAAGTAGCTTGGCAGGCACATTTCGTAAAGAACATGTTCATCGTTCCAACAGATGAAGAACTTGCTTCTTTCGAGCCAGATTTCGTTGTTTACAATGCTTCAAAGGCTAAGGTTGAGAACTTTGCAGAATTAGGTCTTAACTCAGAGACATGTGTAGCATTTAACATTTCAAGCCGTGAGCAGGTTATCATCAATACATGGTATGGCGGTGAGATGAAGAA
>DCJA01000036.1:65969-197330 GCA_002317175.1 Lachnospiraceae bacterium UBA1712
GTAAGACAACACTTTCAACAGATCCAAAGAGAAGACTTATCGGTGATGATGAGCATGGTTGGGATGACAATGGTGTATTCAACTTCGAAGGTGGTTGCTACGCTAAGGTTATCGGCCTTGATAAGGAATCTGAGCCAGATATCTTCAACGCAATTAAGAGAAACGCTCTTCTTGAGAACGTTACAGTTGCTGCTGATGGCAAGATTGACTTTGATGATAAGAGCGTAACAGAGAATACTCGTGTTTCTTATCCTATTTCTCATATTAACAATATCGCTGCTGAGGTTAATAAGGTTTCTGCAGGTCCTGCAGCTGACAACGTAATCTTCCTTTCAGCTGATGCTTTCGGAGTACTTCCTCCAGTATCAATCCTTACACCAGAGCAGACACAGTACTACTTCCTTTCAGGTTTCACAGCTAAGTTAGCTGGTACAGAAAGAGGTATTACAGAGCCAACACCTACATTCTCAGCATGCTTCGGTCAGGCATTCTTAGAGCTTCACCCAACAAAGTACGGCGAAGAGCTTGTTAAGAAGATGAACGCTAACGGAGCAAAGGCTTACCTTGTTAACACAGGATGGAATGGTACAGGTAAGAGAATCACAATTAAGGATACACGTGGTATCATCGATGCTATCCTTAACGGTGACATCAAGACAGCTCCAACAAAGAAGATTCCAATGTTCGACTTCGAAGTACCTACAGCACTTCCAGGAGTTGATCCAGCAATTCTTGATCCTAGAGATACATACGCTGATGCTTCTGAATGGGAAGTTAAGGCTAAAGACCTTGCTGGAAGATTCATTAAGAACTTCGAGAAGTACACAACAAATGATGCTGGTAAGGCACTTGTTGCAGCTGGTCCACAGTTATAAGATAAATATGGCATAAGCCATCATTATAATTAGACCTTAAGGGACGGATATTAATCCGTCCCTTTTTGTATTTATATTCTTGTATTTAAGTCCTTGTGTTTGATTTTTTATACTTGAAATAAATGCTTTAACATTTTTCACTGTTTTTTTAGAATTTTTCATTTCATTAAGTGATATAATAAAAAAAGCGTAATGTTAAAAAATAGTAAAGGATAATTATTATGTTAAAAAGAGTTTTACAAGAGGTAAAAGAATATAAGACTGCGTCTATTCTGACTCCTGCATGCATGATTCTTGAAGTAATGTTTGAGACATTAATACCTTATCTTATGGCATCCATTATAGATAAGGGTATTGAACAGGGAGATATGTCTCATGTTATGAAAATTGGTGGACTTATGCTTGTTGTAGCTGTCTGCAGTTTGCTTACAGGTATTGGTGGAGGCGCTTTTGGATCCAAGGCTTCTGCGGGTTTTGCCAAGAATCTTCGTGAATCAATGTATAACAATATTCAGACATTTTCGTTTAAGAATATTGATAAATTTTCCACAGCGGGTCTGGTAACAAGACTTACAACAGATGTAAACAATGTTCAGAATGCTTATCAGATGTGCCTTCGTATGGCGATGAGAGCACCTTTTAGTCTGATATGTGCATTGTTTATGGCATTTTATATTAATGCAAGGGTTGCTAGTATTTATCTTGTTGCAGTAATTTTGCTGGGTATTGTGCTTGCAATTATTATTAAGAGAGCTACAAAAACCTTCCGTGAAGCTTTTCCAAAGTATGATGTGTTAAATGAGTCGGTTCAGGAAAATGTTTCAGCAATCAGAGTTGTTAAGGCATATGTTAGAGAAGAGCACGAGATAAAGAAGTTCAAGAGCGCAAGCAACGGAATATATGAGATATTTAAGAAAGCAGAAAATAATGTTGTAATTAATGCGCCTATTATGAGTTTTACAGTTTATAGCTGTATTATTCTTATTAGCTGGGTAGGAGCAAAGATGATAGTTGGTGGTTCACTTACTACTGGTGAACTGACCTCGCTTCTTGCGTACTGCATGAATATTCTCATGAGCCTTATGATGCTTAGCATGGTATTTGTTATGCTTACAATGAGTGCAGCAAGTGTAGAACGTATTGCTGAAGTTCTTAATGAAGAAGCAGATATAGTTAATCCAGAGGATCCTGTTACAAAAATCAGTGATGGTTCAATTGTTTTTGACCATGTTAATTTTTCTTATAAGGCTGAAAATACAGAACCGGTACTTAAAGATGTTAATATCAGCATCAAATCTGGTGAAACAATAGGAATTATGGGTGGTACAGGTAGTGCCAAGACCAGTCTTGTTAATCTGATAAGTCGTCTTTATGATGTTACAGAAGGCTCAATTACCGTAGGTGGTGTTGATGTTAGAAAATATGACCTTGAAGTATTAAGAAATGGGGTTTCTGTTGTATTACAGAATAATGTGCTATTTAGTGGTACTATTTTGGATAACTTAAGATGGGGCAATAAGGAAGCCACTAAGGAACAGTGTGTAGAGGCTTGTAAGCTGGCCTGCGCTGATGAATTTATTAGTTCTTTCCCAGATGGTTATGATACGCAGATTTCGCAGGGTGGAACCAATGTTTCTGGTGGTCAGAAGCAAAGACTGTGTATTGCAAGAGCCCTTCTTAAGCAGCCTAAAGTACTAATACTGGATGATTCAACAAGTGCTGTCGATACAGCTACGGATGCCAGAATAAAAAGTGCTTTCAGACAGTATCTTCCAGACACAACAAAGCTTATTATTGCTCAGCGTGTAAGCTCTGTTAAGGATGCAGATAGAATTATTGTAATGGAAGAAGGCGTAGTTGCTGGTTTCGGAACGCATGATGAACTTATGGCTACAAATGAGATTTATCGTGAGATTTATGAGACTCAGACAAGCGGCGGCGGAGATTTTGATGAAAAGGAGGCGATGTAATATGGCAGGACCAATGGGAAGACCTCCAAGAGGCGTTAAGCCACAGGTTAAAGATCCAGGAAAACAGCTTAAACGAGTTATGACCTATGTGTTTAAGGACTATAAGATTCATTGTATTACAGTATTTTGCATGATAGTAATTGGCGTATTGTGCAATGTACAGGGTACTCTGTTTACAAAATCGTTGATTGATGATTATATTACTCCATTACTTCTGTCAGATTCACCTGATTTTTCTCCGTTAGCTGGAGCAATCGGAAAGGTTGCATGCTTTTACGGAATGGGTGTTATTGCTGTATATATTCAAAACAGAGTCATGGTTGTTGTTACACAGGGTGTAATGAGAAACCTGCGTGATGATATCTTTGAGCATATGGAAAAACTTCCAGTAAAGTATTTTGATACACATACTCATGGAGACATCATGAGTGTATATACCAATGATATCGAGACCTTAAGACAGCTTATCAGTCAGTCGCTGCCACAGATAATTAATGCAAGCTTTACCTTGGTATCTGTGTTTATCAGTATGTGTGTACTTAGTTTGCCACTTACAGGTGTAACAGTATTCATGGTTATAGTGATGATGGTTGTTACTGCAAAAACTGCCGGACTTAGTGGTAAATTCTTTGTAAAACAGCAAAAGAATGTTGGTGCTGTAAATGGATACATCGAAGAGATGATTACAGGCCAGAAGGTTGTTAAGGTGTTTTGCCATGAAGAGGAAGCAATTTCTGGTTTTAAGACTATTAACGACGAATTATATGACAGCGCATTCAAGGCAAATGCTTATGCTAATGTAATGATGCCAATGAACGCACAGCTTGGTAATCTTAGCTATGTATTATGTGCCGCAGTTGGTGGTTTTTTAGCAATATATGGTTATACAGGACTCACAATTGGAGGCCTCGTTTCGTTCCTGTCATTTAACAAGAGCTTTAATATGCCGATAAGCCAGGTTAGTATGCAGGCAAATGCTATAGTTATGGCTATGGCTGGTGCAGAAAGAATCTTTGATGTAATTGATCAGAAGGCCGAACTTGATGAGGGTTATGTTACTCTTGTTAATGCAAAGGAGATTGACGGTAAGCTTACAGAATGTGAAGAAGTTACTAACAGATGGGCGTGGAAGCATACACATCAGGCAGATGGAACTGTAGATTATGTTGAGGTCAAGGGCGATGTTGTGTTTGATGGTGTTGACTTTGGATACACTGACGAGAAGATGGTTTTGCACGACATTAAGTTATTTGCTAAACCAGGACAGAAGATTGCTTTTGTTGGCTCAACTGGTGCAGGAAAGACTACTATAACTAACCTGATTAACAGATTCTATGATATTCAGGATGGAAAGATCAGATATGATGGTATCAATATCAACAAGATTAAGAAAGATGATTTGAGAAAATCACTTGGTATTGTTCTTCAGGATACACATCTCTTTACTGGTACTGTAGCAGACAATATCAGATATGGTAAACTGGATGCTACAGAGGAAGAGGTTATTGCTGCAGCAAAGCTTGCCAATGCAGATGGATTTATCAGAAGACTTCCTGAAGGCTACAATACAATGCTTAAGGGAGATGGAACCAATCTTTCACAGGGACAGAGACAGTTACTGGCTATTGCAAGAGCAGCTATAGCAAATCCACCAGTTCTTATTCTTGACGAAGCTACAAGTTCAATTGATACTCGTACTGAAAGGATTGTTCAGGATGGTATGGACAAGCTGATGAAGGGCCGTACCAGCTTTGTAATTGCTCACAGATTGTCTACTGTTAAGAATGCAGATGCAATTATGGTTCTTGAACAGGGTCGAATAATCGAGCGAGGTACCCACGATGAACTTATAGCTCAGATGGGTAAGTATTACCAGTTATACACAGGTAACTCGATTGCCATGTAATAATGATATATAAATATTTGTGACAATTGCATTCAGAGCCATATAACAATGCAATTTAGACATTTGCAATTATGCTATCGGTCAATGACTGATAGCTGATATGTGGCCTATAACATTTTCAAATAACACCATGTCATGATATAATGATATGGTGTTATTTTTATGTAATAATGTGAAGAATTATTTACAAAATACAACAATTGGTTGAGTAAAATGAATGAAGAGGGAGGTTAATATGGAAGCAAA
The DNA here is from genome assembly GCA_002317175.1 of Lachnospiraceae bacterium UBA1712. GTDB lineage: Bacteria > Bacillota > Clostridia > Lachnospirales > Lachnospiraceae > Colinaster. The sequence goes on from DCJA01000036.1 coordinate 70,967, forward strand.
AAAGTATTCAATAATCACTATTGGGCGTGAGTACTGCGCTGGGGGAAGAAGTGTAGCTGAAAGGCTGTCTAAAAAACTGGGAATTCCATGGTATGACAGGGATTTTGCTGCAATTACTGCAAAAAACAGCGGATATTCTCTGGATGAAATACTTGAAGAAGGAGAGGAACTGAGTGAATTTTCAAGATTCTTAAATTCATTTCTTAATAATGTAGCTGATTATAAGAGTTCCTTTGATGAAATTTATAAGGCGCAAAAGGAAGCGCTGCTTATGCTGGAAGGTCCCTGTATAGTAATTGGAAGATGTAGCAATCTAATTTATGAAGAGGCTGGAATTAATTCTTTTGACATATTCCTGTATGCAGATGAAGAAGTCAGACTGGAAAGAGCAAAGATTAGGGATGGTAATACTGACATAGATAAAAAGTATCTCGAGAAGAGAGATTCCAAGAGAGAAAACTATTATAAGAACTATACTAAGCATGAGCTTGCGGATTGCAGAGACTACAATATATGTCTTGATACTGGAGCTATGTCATATGATGAATGCGCAGATATACTTGCAAATATCCTGAAGGATAAGCTTGTTTAGTGATGGAGGAAGATGTGTTTAAGTTTAGTAAAAAATTATCTTTATTATTGATAACTGTTATGGCCTTATCACTGCTTGCGGGCTGTGACAGGTCAAACAGACTTATGTTTGGCACTGGTGGTACAGCAGGTACCTATTATGCCTATGGTGGTATTCTGGCACAGTATATGACGAATAATACTGACAGTAAGGTTACAGCAGTTTCAACTGGTGGTTCAAAGGTCAACATTCAGTCTATTCAGGATGGGGACTATCAGCTTGGTTTTGCACAATCGGATGTTCTGGCTTATGCCTGGGAAGGCACCAAGTCCTTTGCAAAGGATGGCGGCACGCAGGATTTCAGAGTGTTGGGAGGCCTTTATGCTGAGACCGTTCAGATTATTACTATGGATGATGAGATTACATCAGTAGAACAGCTTAAGGGCAAGAGCGTGTCAATTGGTGAAGCCGGATCAGGTGTATATTTTAATGCGATGGATGTACTTAATGCAGCGGGAATAACCATAGATGACATAAAGCCACAGTATCAGAGCTTTGAAGCCAGTAAAGAGGCCTTAAAGGATGGAAAGATTGATGCAGCTTTTATTACAGCTGGAGCTCCAACAACAGCTATAACGGAGCTTGCAACTACTAATGGCGTAAGTCTGATTCAGGTGGATGGAGAACTGAGAGATAAGATACTTGAGGCTTGTCCTTATTATTCAGCACTTCAGATTCCAGCTGGTACTTATCCAGGAATTGATGAGCCAATAGAGACCATTACGGTTAAAGCAACACTTATTGTTGATTCAACACTGGATGAAGAGGTTGTATATCAGCTTACAAAGGCTATTTTTGATAATTCAGAAGCCATTTCTGTTGAAAATGCAAAAGGTAAGGAATTATCCATAGATAATGCTACGCAGGGTATGGCAGCACCTTTCCATAAGGGAGCGGCAAGATATTATGCTGAGCATGGAGTTGAAGTAGATACATTAGAATAGGAGACTGTATTTTGGCAAATGATATTAACATGGCTGTTGACGAGACACAAAACGTTGACGCCATTATGAAAAAATATGATAGAGAATCTAACTACAGAGTATGGACTGGAGTGCCTAAGATTGTAGTCAGATGTATTATGGTTGCATTTTCACTCTGGTGTATATATGTAACACTTTTTGCAACCTTTCTTGAGGAAATAAGACTTTCTTCGTTTATGGCACTTATTATTCTTATGGGATTTCTTACCTATCCTGCAAAGAAGGGCGAGAGTAAGGAAAACTATATTCCCTGGTATGACATTGTGGGAATGGTACTTGGTTCGGGCGCATTCTGGTATTTTACCTTTAATGCCAACAATATTATTCAGCAGGGAACAAGATTTGAAGCCTATCAGATAGTGATTGGTGTTATTGGTATTATTGCGCTTATTGAAGTGACCAGACGATGCGTAGGTATTCCGATTCTGTGTGTTGCTTTGTTCTTTATTGCATACGCCTTGCTGTTTGGACTTACTAATCCATCATTCTTTGGAAGAATCAGATATTTTGTTAGAAATGTGTTCTATACCAAGGAAGGAATACTGTCTACACCAGTAAACGTGTGCTCTAAGTTTATAGCAGTATTTATTATATTCGGTGCATTTCTTGAAAGAACAGGTATTTCTGAATTCTTTATTCAGCTTGCAAACTGTGCTGCTGGAAAATATTCAGGAGGTCCTGCCAAAGTTGCTGTTATTTCATCAGCTCTCTGTGGTATGGTATCAGGTTCCTCTGTTGGTAATACTGTTACAACAGGTTCTGTTACAATTCCTATGATGAAAAAGACTGGATACAAGCCTGAGTTCGCTGGCGCTGTAGAAGCGGCTTCCTCAACAGGAGGACAGATTATGCCTCCTATTATGGGTGCTGCAGCATTTCTTATGGCGGATTTTGTTGGTGTACCATATTCGAATATTATATTCAGGGCTATTCTGCCTGCCATTCTGTATTTTGCAGGCATATTCATAACAGTACATCTGGAGGCGAAGAGACTTGGCCTTTCAGGTATTCCAAAGGAACTGCTTCCAAAGTTTTTTGATCTTCTTAAGAAGATATATCTGTTATTGCCTCTGATAATGCTTGTTATCTGGGTATCTGGTAACTATATGACTATGCAGAAGGCAGCAAGTATATCAATCCTTATAGCAATTGCTGTCAGCCTCTTAAACAAAGATAACAGAATAACTCCCAGCAAGGTTATTGAGGCATTGGAACAGGGTGGAAAGAGTACCATTACAGTAGCTGCTGCCTGTGGTGTTGCAGGTATTATTTCAGGATCTATCACCATGACTGGTCTTGCAAATGAGCTTATCAATGGAATCGTATCAGTGGCCAATAATCACCTCATTATTGCGCTCTTCTTGACTATGCTTTGCTGTATAGTACTTGGTATGGGTGTTCCAACAACTGCCAACTATTGTATTATGGCTGCGACCTGTGCACCAATCCTTATCAGAATGGGTGTTCCAGCACTGGCAGCGCATTTCTTCGTATTCTATTTTGGTATTGTTGCGGATATTACACCTCCTGTAGCGCTGGCTGCTTATGCGGGCTCTGCTATAGCAAAATCTAATCCTATGAAGACTGCTTTCAATGCATCTCGACTTGCAATAGCTGTATTTATTGTTCCTTATATTTTCTGCTTCAGTCCGGCTTTGCTGATGATAGATACCAATGCTATTGAGGTTGTTAGAATAGCAATTACATCATTGATTGGTATATTTGGTGTTGCAGCTGGTCTTGAGGGCTACCTTAAGGCAGAGATGAATCCAGCAATCAGAATCGTGGCTGTAGTGGGTGGACTGATGCTGATTATGCCTTCACTGATTACAGATATTGCAGGTATAGCTCTTGTAGCGGTATGCGTGATGTTCCAGATGCTTATAAGTAAGAAGCATGCTGAGGTATGATGCTTTTTATCATATAATGCCAGTTGAAGCATAATGAACTCATTTACGCATAAAATAATAAACAAATTGAGTTGAATTTATAAAAGAAAATACAGGCTAATTATTGTATCATTATATCAAGGGAATTTTACCCAAACATAATGGAGGTTACGATGGAAATTAAAGAATTAATTGAGGCAAAACAGACTTATCTTGGTATTGAATTTGGTTCGACAAGAATTAAGGCAGTATTAATTGATGAAAAGGGTACACCTATTGCTAGTGGTGACCACGAGTGGGAGAACAGACTCGAGGATGGAATCTGGACATACACAATGGATGATGTATGGACAGGAATTCAGGACTGTTACGCAAATCTTAAGAAGGATGTTATGACAAAGTATGGAGTAAAGCTCACTGGCTTTGCATCTATGGGTATCTCAGCAATGATGCATGGATATCTTGCATTTGATAAAGATGACAATCTTCTTGTACCTTTCAGAACCTGGAGAAATACAAAACAGGAGCAGGCTGCAAGCGAACTGACCAAGGTATTTAATTACAATATTCCACAGAGATGGAGTATATCTCATCTCTATCAGTCAATGCTTAATAAGGAAGAGCATGTAGATAAGGTAACTTTCTTTACTACTCTTGCAGGTTACGTTCACTGGAAACTGACTGGCGAAAAGGTACTTGGTGTAGGCGATGCATCAGGTATGTTCCCAATTGATATTAATACTAAGAATTATGATATGAGCATGGTTGCTAAGTTTGACGAGATTGTAGCTGCAAAAGGCTATGGCTTCAAGCTTGAAGATATCTTACCAAAATCTCTCAATGCAGGTGAAGATGCTGGTGCATTAACAGCAGAAGGTGCTAAGCTTCTTGATCCAGAAGGTGATCTTGTGGCTGGTATCAAGATGGCTCCACCAGAAGGTGATGCAGGTACAGGCATGACAGCTACCAATGCAGTAGGAAAGAGAACAGGTAATACTTCAGCTGGAACATCTGTATTTGCTATGGTTGTTCTTGAAAAGGAACTTTCAAAGGTTTATCCACAGATTGACCTTGTTACAACTCCAGACGGTGCACTTGTTGCTATGGTACATTGCAACAACTGTACATCTGATATTAATGCATGGGTTAACCTTATGGATCAGAACCTCAAGCTGTTCGGATGTAATGTTGACAAGAATACACTTTATACAAAGCTGTTTGAGGTTGCACTTGAAGGTGACGCAGACTGTGGCGGACTTATTTCATACAACTACTTCTCAGGTGAGCCTGTAACAGGCTTCGAAGATGGAGCACCACTTGTTGTAAGAAAGGCAACAGATACACTTAATATTGCCAACTTTATGAGAATGCATATCTATAGCTCACTTGCTGCACTTAAGTCAGGACTTGACCTTCTTATCAAAGAAGAAGGCGTTAAGGTTGATGTAATGCTTGGACATGGTGGCTTATTTAAAACTAAAGGAGTAGGTCAGTCCTTCCTTGCTGCTGCAATCAACAGCCCTGTTTCAGTAATGGAGACAGCTGGTGAAGGTGGCCCATGGGGAATGGCACTTCTTGCTGCATATATGGCAAATAAGGCTGATGGAGAATCACTTCAGGATTACCTCAATGCCAAGATCTTTGCTGGACAGACAGGTTCTACACTTGAGCCTAAGGCAGAAGATGTAGCTGGCTTTGACGCATTCATGAAGAAGTACATGGCTGGACTCGCAATCGAGAAAGCAGCGGTGGAAACCCTCTAATTTAAACTATAAAAAGATTTGAATATTTCACGAAAGACGCGCTCTCGCTCCTTCCAAACGCAGCGGTACTAAACTCACCTTCGGTTCGTTAAGTGCCGGCGTTTCTCAAGGGTCTTTCTTAGAAATATTCAAAATCTTTATTAGCAAATGATATATATTACAAAGAAAAACCGTTGAAGAACGTCAGCACTTAGTGAGCGCTTGCGCGAACTTAGTACTGCTACGTTCTGAAAGAGCCGAGAGGCGCGTTTTGCGTGTAATATATATCATTGCTTATTCAAGGAGATGAAGAATATGTTAGAAGAACTTAAGAAACAGGTGTATGAAGCGAACATGCTGCTTCCAAAATATGGCTTGGTTACATTTACATGGGGTAATGTAAGTGGAATCGATGCAGACAAGGGTCTGTTTGTTATTAAGCCAAGTGGTGTTGAATACGATAAGCTTACTCCAGACGATATGGTTGTTATGGATCTGGATGGCAATAAGGTAGAGGGAAGATACAATCCTTCTTCTGATACAGCAACACATCTTGAACTTTATAAGGCATTTCCACAGATTGGTGGTGTGGTTCATACTCACAGTTCTTATGCAACAAGTTTTGCACAGGCTGGAAGAGATATTCCATGTTATGGAACAACACATGCTGATTATATCTATGGACCAGTTCCATGCTTAAGATGTCTCACAAAGGAAGAAATTGATGAAGCTTATGAGCAGAATACTGGTCTGCTTATAGTTGATGAGTTCAATCGTATGGGTAAGGATGTTATGTCTGTTCCTGCATGCCTTTGCAAGAATCATGGTCCATTTGCATGGGGCAAGGATTGCTTTGACGCCGTACATAATGCAGTTGTTCTTGAAGAGGTTGCTAAGATGGCAATGAGAACAGAACTGATTAATCCTGATGTTAAGCCTGCTCCACAGGAACTTCAGGATAAGCACTATTACCGTAAGCATGGTGCTAATGCATACTATGGACAAAACTAGTCTGAAGAAACAGTATTCAATTAAACAAAAGCTGCTTACTTTGGTTGCTATTGCGGTTGTGCCTCTGATTATGGTCTCAGTATATCTGATTTTATCTTTGCTTCAGTATAGTAAGACCTATGATTCGATTGTTGATAACCTGGCTATTGCAAATGATTATAACCTGAAGTTCAAGGAAGAGATGGATGAAAGTCTCTATAAGATTGTAGTAGGTCATGTTACCTTTGAAACAATTGACAAGGACAGTTCATTGGTCAATCCATACACCATGATTGGGGATCTCAGGGAGGATATTGACAGACTTCAGATTAATGTGGATTCCAATAGTGCAGTTTGGCTTAAAAGCTTAAGCAGGAACCTGGATACACTTGAAGCCAGAATTCATGATATTGAGAATAATCTGGAAGAGGGCGACAGTTACGATCTGAATATTGAAATGCTCAATGATGATATATACATTCTGACTGATCTTATTCAGGATGATATCCAGTATTTTATATATTATCAGACCATTGACATTGAGAGCCTTCAGGAAGTGCTTAATGCAGGAGTAAAAGAGTTTATTGTATTCTGGTTGTCATTCTGCGCACTTATTGTAGTTATAATTATTGTATTTACTATCATCATTGTTAAGGATATTACCAGTCCTATTAATGATCTTTGTAATATTACAGAGCAGATTGCAAATGGTGACTTTAAAGCAAGAACAGATATTCATACAGACGATGAAATTACTGATCTTGCGCATTCTGTAAATGATATGTCTGAGCATCTTGAGGTTATGGTGGAGCATATCAAGGAAGATGAGCGAAAGATGAGATACGCTGAGCTCAGACTTCTGCAGGAGCAGATCAATCCTCATTTTTTATATAATACGCTGGATTCCATTGTATGGCTTATTGAGATAGAGCGTAATGAGGAAGCAATTAATATGGTTATGTCTCTGTCTGAATTCTTCAGGCTGGTTCTTAGTAAGGGCAAGGAATATATCTCTATTAAGGATGAAGAGAGACATATTAGAAGTTATCTTGAGATTCAGCAGGTCCGTTATAGAGATATCCTTGACTATGAGATTGATATTGATGAAGAAATATATGACTGCAAGATACTTAAGATGACTCTGCAACCTCTCGTTGAAAATTCGTTATATCATGGAATTAAGTGTAAGCGTGGTAAAGGTAAGATCACGGTTAAGGGATATAGAGAGGCTGATACTGTTGTTCTTACAGTGGAGGACAATGGCGTTGGTATGGATGAAAATACTCTTTCAGAACTTAGAAAGAATATTAATCGTCCATGTAAAGAGACTGAAAATGGATTTGGTCTTGCCAATGTTAATGAGCGTATACATGTTAATTTTGGATTTGAATATGGTATAGAGATTAATTCTTTTCTTAATGAAGGTACCTCAATACGTCTTGTGATTCCATATGAAGTGCTAAATAAGCAGGAGGTTATGAATGAGTAAAAAGTTGGCTTTATCGGTAGTGATTGGCCTTTGCCTCATCTGCCTTGTATTTATGTTTTTATTTAGCTTTTCTGATGGAGTGTCATCATATATTTCAGACGAAAAAACAGTTACTGATGACAACCTTATCATGGTTGGTGTATCGCAGTTGGGAAGCGAGTCTGTATGGAGAACTGCCAATACTGAATCGGTTCAGAATGCATTGACAAGAGAAAATGGATATTTCCTGCTGTTTAGTAATGCCAGACAGATTCAAGAGAATCAGATTAAAGCCATAAGAGGTTTTATTTCTCAGAAGGTAGATTATATTGTGTTTTCACCAGTTACAGAGACTGGATGGGATACGGTTTTGACAGAAGCTAAAGAAGCCAAAATTCCGGTTATCCTTATGGATAGAGCTGCGGATGTGGATGATGATTCGCTCTATGTTACCAGAGTTGGTTCTGATATGCATTCCGAGGGAAAGCAGGCTGGAATGTGGCTTGAGGAAGAACTTCGTAATAAGGGAACCTTTGATGATGAAATCAATATAGTTGTATTGACTGGTAATAAAGGCTCATCTGCTGAAATTGGCAGAAGCGGTGGTTTTCATGAAATTGCAGCCAAGCATGATAACTGGAACATTCTGGCAGAAGTTGATGCTGACTTTACCACCTCCAAGGCAAAGGAGGAAATGAGAAAGCTGGTCAAAAAATATCCTGACATGGATGTTGTTGTATCTCAGAATGATGATATGACATTTGGTGCTATAGAAGCACTCAATGAAGCTGGGAAAACAACTGGTGTTAATGGAGATGTTAAAATAATATCATTTGATGCCTGTAAAGAGGCGCTCATAATGGTTGAAAAAGGTATTATAAATGTGGATATAGAATGTAATCCACTTCAGGGGAATTATATCAGCAATGTAATTAAATCGCTTGAGAAAGGTGAGACAATTCAAAAGGAATACATTGTTGACGAGATGGTATTTACACAAGATAATGTAAGTGAATACATTGGTGAGCGAACATACTAGCTATTGGTTAAAAGGGTGAATGAATGCTAAAAGTATTTTTAGTAGAGGATGAAAGTATTATCAGGGATGGATTAAAGACATCTATTCCCTGGGAACAGTTTGGATATGTCCTTGTGGGAGATGCTGCTGATGGAGAAATGGCTCTTCCTATGATTAGAAAGACAAGGCCTGATGTTCTTATAACAGACATTAAGATGCCTTTTATGGATGGTCTTGAATTAAGTCATATTGTATCTAATGAGCTGCCTTCTACAAAGATTATTATTATCAGTGGTCATGATGACTTTGAGTATGCAAGACAGGCTATTAGTATTGGAGTAGAACAGTATCTGCTAAAGCCGATTACGCGTAGCTCTTTGCAAAAGGTACTATCAGAGCTTAAGACTAAGATTGAAAATGAGAGAGAACAGTCCAATTATCTTAAGAAATTTCAGACTGAATATCATGAGTATGAGCAACTCTCAAAGAGACATTTCTTTGAAAAGGTTTTTGAACGTAAGCTTCAGTTAAAGGAAGTATATGATGAGGCTGCTAAACTTGGAATTGAGCTTAATGCAGAATGTTATAATCTGGCGCTTGTATTCTGTAAGGATGGCGAAGAAGAGATAATCAGATATTTTTCAAGATTTAGTGAATATGTAATTATCAGATGGAATATCAATGTATTCTGCATTCTTATTACTGGAGATCAGTCAAATATTGAGAATCTTACAAGCAGATGTAAGCAGAATATAGTAAGAATCTGTGAGACTTATCCAGACAGCCCATGGAATCTTAGCGTAGGTAAATATGTTGAAAGACTTAGTCAGATTCCGGACTGTTATGAGCAGCTTAGTGGTATTTTTGGATACAGATTCCTGATTCCGGATGAGCATGTTCTGACGGAGGAAAGCATCAATCAGATTAAGACTAAAAATGATGATGATTTTGAACATGATGAACTGATTGAATCTCAGGCAAAGAATATTATAAAGATTGCTTTGAAATATATAGAAGAGAACTATGTCAATGAGGAGCTTTCTCTAAATGATGTTTCCGCATTCTGTAATGTCAGCTCCAACTACTTTTCTTCACTGTTTAGTAGTGAGATGCAACAGACTTTTGTTGAGTATGTTACCAACAAGAGAATCGCCAAGGCTAAGAAGATGCTTAAGACAACAACTCTTCATACTGGTGAGATAGCAGCGATGGTTGGTTATAAGGATCAGCATTATTTTAGTGTAGTATTTAAAAAGATTCAGGGCTGTTCACCAAGGGAGTACAGAAACAGCAAGGAAGCATAAAACGATTATGCATACATTTACACGTTCAAACTAGAAGGAAGTGTTATTACTTCCTTCTCTTTTTTTGCCTTGGAAATGGTCATTTCCACCAGTTTTGCATAAAGCATTCCCATATCACCATCATAGGAATGGACAGGTATATCTGTAATTCTTCTTATATAACTATTGTCAAAAGTATAGAATGATATATCTTCTGAGAGTTTTCTTGTGTTTTTCAGGCAATTGATACAGGAATATGCTATTTCATCTTCACCAGCTATAACAATATTAGGAGCAGTGGCATAGCTTTCAAGAATATTTCTGATAACACTGATATTATTGCTTCTTAATTCAAGCAGGTCTTCATAATGGATCCAGTGAATATTACTTTCATCGAAGTCATAATCATTATCCGCCATGGACTGAACAAAACCATAGTAGCGATCTACATTACTCCTGAGTTCACTTATAAATATTGCACACCAGTTTTGTTCTATATCTTTGATTCTTTTAGCTACACTGTAGCCAGAATAGAAATCATCAAATTTGATATAGCTGTAATCCTGACAGTTTGGATATGGGTTGCCTACAAATATTATTCTGCATCCATTTGATGACAATTGTTTGTACAAAGTCTCGAAAGGAGATGGAAGCATATTTTTTGCGCTTATAACTATTAGTGTAGAAACAGGATTAGCAAGTAGAGTGTTCAAAATGTCTTTTTCTAACTTAAGACTGTGCCTGCTTTCGTATACAGAAAGGGTAAAGTTGACAGTATTTAGCCTTGACTCCAATTCGCTGATCATACGGGGATATATGTATTCTTCAAGAGCAGGAACTATTAGTGCACAGTGATTAACAGACTTAAGATAGGCAGGTGTGAGATAGATACCGCTTCCCTGGCGCTTTTCTATAAGACCTGCCTCTTCACATTCTTTAAGGGCACTTCTAATAGTTTGGCGACTTACAGCGTAATGTATGCAAAGTTCACGTTCGGTTGGAAATCGTCCCTGATTGTATTTGCCGGATTTAATATCAGTTATTATCTGCTTGGAAATCTCTTTGTATAAAAGACTCATATGGTTCTCCAGTTAATATAAAAAAGTAGAAAATTTATGATTTATATAAAAAACAAACATATATTACAAATAAAAAAACACAATTATTGGTATATAAAGAGAAGAAAAATCTATATATTGGTGAATTTGTCAAATTCTATGGCTCTAATTAATAGCTTAATTTGGGCCTAAATAAGTATAAAAAGATAAAAAAATACCTTTTTGAATAAGAAAACACAAATATAGAAACAATTTGTATTTAATATAGCACATTGTTTGATAAATTGGTATGCATATAATGTATAAAAGTAATAATATGCTTGTAAAATTCATTGTTTGACGTTTGCAAATAGCATAAATTGTTCTCAAGGGAACAAATACAGATTCCCGTAACTTTTCTTTTAATAATAGGGAGGAAATAATTACAATGAAAAGAAAACTTATTAGTGCACTTCTTAGTGTAGCAATGGCTTCAACATTATTAGTTGGTTGTGGATCTTCAGCTTCAACATCAACAGATGGTGGCTCAGCAGCAGCTCCAGCAGCTTCTGGCGACTTAATCTCAGTTGGTATCATCAACAATGACCCTAACGAGTCTGGATACAGAACAGCTAATGTTAACGATCTTAAGAACACATTCTGCGAAGCTAATGGTTATGATGCTCAGTTCGCATACAGCTTAAAGAATGATGAGCAGATTGCAGCTGCACAGAAGTTTGTACAGGATGGTGTTGATTACTTATTATTATCAGCAGCTGATACAGCTGGTTGGGATTCAGTTCTTAAGGATGCTCAGACAGCAGGCGTAAAGGTTATCCTTTTCGATAGAACAATTGATGCAGATCCTTCACTTTACGAAGCTTCAATCGTTTCTGATATGGCTAAGGAAGGTGAGACAGCAGTTACATGGTTAGCAGGACAGGGTCTTGATGAGTACAATGTAATTCATATCCAGGGTGTTATGGGTTCAGCAGCTCAGCAGGGACGTTCAGGTGCTTTAGATGCTAAGGCAGCTGCAGAAGCTAACTGGAACATCGTAACACAGCAGACAGCTGAGTGGAACGCAGAGAAGGCAGAGCAGATCGTAACATCTGTAATCAACGCTGGTGACAGCTTCAACGTAATCTACGCTGAGAATGATGATATGGCTAAGGGTGCTGTAGCAGCTCTTGATAAGGCTGGTATCTCACACGGTGTTGGCAAAGACGTAATCGTTATGGGCTTTGACTGCAACAAGTGGGCTCTTGAAGAACTTCTTGCTCAGAACTGGAACTATGATGGACAGTGTAACCCATTCCAGTCTTCATACATTGATGCAATCATCAAGGATCTTGAAGCTGGTAAGTCTCCTGCAGAGAAGACAGTTATCATGGATGAGAAGGGCTTTGATGCTTCTACAATTACACAGGATGACGTAAACAACTACGGTATCTAATTATTAGAATAATAGTGTAACTTATAAGCGACGGAGTCACAGGGCTCCGTCGCAATTTATGAAAAGACATATTTCGGGTACAAAAAAGAAAGGTAAGGCCACCAGTGGGAAAAGAAATTTTACAATTAAGAAATATTCATAAGAGCTTCCCAGGCGTAAAAGCATTACAGGGAGTTGATTTTACCTTAAGAGAAGGTGAAATTCATGCACTTATGGGCGAAAATGGTGCTGGAAAATCTACTTTGATCAAAGTATTAACAGGTGTTTATACCAAGGATGAAGGCACAATCACCATGGACGGAAAAGAAGCAGTAATCAAGAGTCCACAGGATGCACAGAATGTTGGTATCAGTACTGTTTATCAGGAGATTACTTTGTGCCCTAACCTGTCTGTTGCAGAGAATATGTATATAGGCAGAAGCAATAATATAATGCAGAACTGGAAGAAGATGAATGAAGGCGCTGATGCTATCCTTCAGTCGCTTGATATTCCAGCAAAAGCAACCCAGCAGCTTGCAAGCTGTTCCATTGCTGTACAGCAGATGGTAGCTATAGCACGAGCTGTGGATATGGACTGTAAGGTTCTTATTCTTGATGAGCCTACATCATCGCTTGATGAGCAGGAAGTTGAGAAGTTATTTAAATTAATGAGAGATCTTAAGAGCAGAGGAGTAGGTATTATCTTTGTTACTCATTTCCTTGAGCAGGTTTATGAAGTCTGCGATATGATTACTGTTCTTAGAGATGGAAAACTGGTGGGAGAATATAAGATTGCAGATCTTCCACGTGTTCAGCTTGTATCAAAGATGCTTGGTAAAGATTTTGATGATATGGCTGAAATTAAGAGTGAAAACAAGGTTTTTGAAAGCAATTCAAAGACTCCAGTTATAGAGGTTGAAGGACTTTATTCGGATGCTGGAATCAAGCCATTTGATTTCAAGGTTGATAAGGGTGAAGTTACAGGATTTACCGGTCTTCTTGGTTCAGGACGTAGTGAATGTGTCAGAGCAATATTTGGTGCTGACAGAGTTCTCGGTGGTAGCGTTAAGAAGAATGGTGAAACAGTTAAGATTAAGAAACCAATTGATGCCATGAAGGCTGGTATTGGTTATATTCCTGAAGACAGAAAGGTTGATGGTATTGTTGGTGATCTTTCAGTAAGAGACAATATCATACTCGCTCTTCAGGTTATGAAGGGCTTCTTCAAGCCATTTACAAAGGCTCAGGCCAATGCGTTTGCAGATGAGTATATCAAGCTTCTTGGTATTAAGACAGCCAGTGCTGATACTCCTATTAAACAGCTTTCGGGTGGTAATCAGCAGAAATGTATTGTTGCGAGATGGCTGTTGACACATCCTGAATATCTTATTCTTGATGAGCCTACAAGAGGTATTGACGTAGGAACTAAGGTTGATATTCAGAAGCTTGTACTTAAGCTTGCAAGCGAAGGTATGGGTATTACATTTATCTCATCTGAAACAGATGAAATGCTTAGAACATGCTCGAGACTTGTTGTTATGAGAGACAGAAAAGTGGTTGGAGAGCTTAAGGGCGATGATCTTACACAGAATAAGATTATGAGCACTATTGCAGGAGGTGACGGAAATGAAAACAAGTAAAAAATCTTTTACAGCTATTTTCAGAAATCAGATTTTTATTCCGATTGCAGCCTTACTTCTTCTAGTGATTGTTAATCTTATTGTTGATCCATCATTCTTTAAGATAACATATCAGCTTAATTCAGATGGACAGCATATTTTATATGGTAACCTTATTCAGATTCTTGACTTTGGTTCAGAACTTGCAATTCTTGCTATTGGTATGACATTTGTTACTGCGGCAAGTGGTGGACAGGATATCTCAGTTGGTGCAGCAATCGCCATTGCAGGTAGTGTTATCCTGAGAGTTCTGTGCGGTAACAATACAAGACCTGAGGCTGGACAGCTTCAGACAACCTTCCTGGTTGCTTTTCTTGTGGCATGTGTAGTAGCAGCACTTTTTGGTGCATTTAACGGACTGCTGGTTTCAGTATTCAAGATTCAGCCAATGGTTGCAACTCTTATTCTGTTTACAGCAGGTAGATCAATCGCAGCATGGATCAATAACAACGAGTTACCAATCATCAGTGATCAGTCATTTAAGTATTTTGGTGGATACATTCCTAATGTTCCAGTTCCAACTCCAGCTATTCTTGCAGTTGTGGTAATAATTGTTACATTCCTTTTACTTAAGTTTACAAACCTCGGCCTTTATATTCAGGCAGTAGGTATTAACGAAAAGTCTTCAAGACTTAACGGACTTAATCCAACAGCTATTAAGTTCTTATCCTTTGTATTACTTGGTTTATGTGTTGCTGTTGCTGGTCTTATCAAGGTTAGCCGTCTTTCAACCATTAACTATTCAGTTATTGCAAAAGATATAGAAATGGATGCCATCCTCGCAGTTGCTCTTGGAGGAAATGCACTTGGTGGTGGTAAGTTTAATATGACTGCTTCAATTCTTGGAGCATATGTTATTCAGTTCTTGACAATTACCCTTTATTCAATGAAGGTTCAGTCAGATGCACTTCCAGCATACAAGGCAGTAGTTGTAATTCTGCTTGTAGTATTTAGTGCACCAACAGTTAGAAACTGGATGTCAAAAACTTGGAAAAACCTTACAGCAAAAAATACAGCTAAGGAGGTAGCATAAGATGAAGACTTCAAATGAAAAGAAGAGCTTACTTTCTAAAATAGCAGGAATGACAGACAGTAACCTGCTTCTAACTATCACAGTAGTTGTATTTGTACTTATGTATCTGGGGGCTATCATTTTCCAGGGAAAAGGATTTTTAAAGCCACAGACCTTCTTTAATATTCTTAATACCAATGCTTACCTCATTATCCTTTCATGTGGTTTGTCACTGGTTATGATCACAGGTGGAATTGATATTTCGGTTGGTGGTGTTACAGCACTTGTTAGTATGTGCTGTGCTGTTAATCTTGATTATAAAAACGGTAATATCTTTACTGCATTGCTTATTGCATTACTCATTGGTGTTGCTTTTGGTGCTGTTCAGGGCTTTTTAGTAGCATATCTGGATATTCAGCCATTCATAGTTACCCTGGCTGGTATGTTCTTTGCAAGAGGTATGACAACAATTGTTAACTCTTCACCATTTAACGTTGCAAATGAGCAGTTTGTAAAGCTTAAGGATACTCGTATTATTGTTCCATTTATGGGATCTGTTAATAAGAAGGGCGTGTACGTTGATTCGTATGTTGAGGTTGGAGTTATTGTAGCTCTTGCCATAGTAATTCTTATGTTTGTTATGCTTAAGTGGACTAAGTTAGGCCGTCAGTTCTATGCAGTAGGTGGTAACCCACAGTCAGCACTTATGCTTGGTATTAACGTTAAGTTTACAAGATTCATGTCACAGTTTATCTGTGGTATCTTAGGTGGTATCGGTGGTTTCGTATACTTCCTTCATGTAGGTAGTGGTTCTCCAAGCCATGCAGCTGGTGCAGAGATGAATGCGATTGCATCATCAATCATTGGTGGAACAATGCTTACTGGTGGTGTTGGTAATATTATTGGAACCCTGTTCGGTGTATTATCACTTAGTACAATTCAGAATATTGTTTCATCAGCTGGTCTTGATCAGGCATGGTGGACAGGTATTACAATAGCAGCTATGCTGTGTCTCTTCCTTGTTATTCAGTCAGTAGTAGTAGCAGGAAAGAAGAAATCATTACGCAAATAAATTATTCATTTAATTTATCCTTTTATACCCTTTTTCTCTTGAAAGTCATACACGGCGTATGGCTTTCTCTTTTTGTTAAAAAATGATAAAACAAAATATAAAATAGTGTATGTGCTCGTGAACATTTATGTTGTTTGCGTATAGTTAATGTGTTAAAATGTTTGTAGTATGTTGATATACATATTAATTCCTTATGGGGTTAAAAATATTGGGAGCGCATAGAGCGACTTACTATTAAAAAGGAGTAAAAACAATGACCAATTTAGAACTAAAGCAAAAAGCAAACGAAGTTCGTAAGGGCATCGTTACATCTGTTCACAGTGCTAAGGCTGGACATCCAGGCGGATCATTATCTGCTGCAGATATGTTCACATTCCTTTATTTTGAAGAGATGAATATCGATCCAAAGAATCCTAAGATGGAGGATAGAGACCGCTTTGTATTATCAAAGGGACACACAGCTCCAGGTTTATATTCTACACTTGCTAACAGAGGATATTTCCCAGTAGAAGATTTAACAACTCTTCGTAAGTTAGGTTCATACCTTCAGGGACATCCATGTATGCAGGAGACACCTGGTGTAGATATGTCATCTGGTTCTCTTGGACAGGGTATCTCAGCAGCTGTTGGTATGGCACTTGCTGCTAAGTTGGATAACAAAGATTATAGAACATATACACTTCTTGGTGACGGTGAGATTCAGGAAGGTCAGGTTTGGGAAGCAGCTATGTTTGCTGGTGCACGTAACCTTGACAATCTTGTTGTTATCGTTGATAACAATGGCTTACAGATCGATGGTAAGATTGAAGATGTATGTAGCCCATACCCTATTGACAAGAAGTTTGAAGCATTCAACTTCAATGTAATTAACATTGATGGTCATGATTTTGATCAGATCCGTAATGCTATGAATGATGCAAAGGCTTGCAAGGGCAAACCAACTGCAATCGTTATGAAGACTACAAAGGGTAAAGGCGTAAGCTTTATGGAGAACAATGCTGGATGGCATGGCAAAGCTCCTAACGATGACGAATACGCTACAGCAATGGCAGATCTTGCTGCTATTGATGAACAGTTAAAGGAGGGCAACTAAGATGGCAGATAAGATCGCTACAAGAGACAGTTACGGTAATGCACTTGTTGCATGCGCAGAAGACTTCCCTAATTTAGTTGTACTTGATGCAGACCTTGCTGGTGCAACAAAGACAGGTACTTTTAAGAAGGCATATCCAGACAGACATATTGATTGTGGTATTGCAGAGTGTAATATGACAGGTATTGCGGCTGGTCTTGCTACATGTGGTAAGATTCCATTTATTTCTTCTTTCGCTATGTTTGCAGCTGGAAGAAACTTTGAACAGGTTAGAAACTCAATTGGATATCCTCATCTTAATGTTAAGATTGGTGCTACACATGCTGGTATTACAGTAGGTGAAGATGGTGCTACACATCAGTGTAATGAAGATATCGCACTTATGAGAACAATTCCAGGAATGACAGTTATCGTTCCTTCAGATGATATTGAAGCTAAGGCAGCTGTTAGGGCAGCTCTTGAGATGAATGGTCCTGTATACCTTAGATTTGGTCGTGCAGCTGTTCCAGTAATCAATGATAATGCTGATTACAAGTTCGAAATCGGTAAGGGCGTTAAGCTTGCTGATGGTGATGATGTTACAATCATTGCAACAGGTATCTGTGTAGATTCAGCTATGCAGGCAGCTAAGATCCTTGAAGAAAAGGGTGTTAAGGCTGATGTAATCAATATTCATACAATCAAGCCTCTTGATGAGGAGATGGTTATCGCATCTGCTAAGAAGACAGGTAAGGTATTTACAGTTGAAGAGCACAGCGTAATTGGTGGTCTTGGTTCAGCTGTTTGTGATTGTCTTGCTGCTAATGCACCTACTAAGGTTGTTAAGATTGGTATGAATGATAAGTTTGGTGAGTCTGGCCCAGCTGGAGCTCTTGTTGAGAAGTATGGTCTTGATGGTAAGGGCGTTGCTGATACTATTCTTGCTAACATCTAATTGTTAATTTAAAAGTGGCAAATATTTATTATTTGCCACTTTTTATATGTGATTTTTCCTTGGAGGAAACAGGTTATGAATATACTTGCACCATCTATTTTGGCTGCAGATGTTACAAAATTAGGGGATGAAATTAATGCTACTGCTAAGGCAGGAGCTAAATATATACATATTGATGTTATGGACGGCGTATTTGTACCAAAGCTTAGCTATGGTCAGTGCGTGGTTGAAAGTATTAGAAAATGTACAGATGCAATTTTTGATGTGCATCTTATGATAGTGGATCCAATTAAGTGTGTAGAGGATTTTGCTTCTATTGGTGCTGATATAATAACTGTACATCTTGAGGCTTGTGAAGATGTAGCTGCTACTCTTAAAAAGATTAAAGAGTGTGGATGCAAGGCTGGTCTTTCAATAAAGCCCGCTACTAAGGTTGAGGAGCTCAAGCCATATCTTGAACTTGTGGATATGATACTTATTATGAGCGTTGAGCCAGGTCTTGGTGGACAGAAGTATATTGAGGCTTCTACAGAGAGAATTAGTGCTGTAAGAGAAATGATAAATGCCAGTGGCCTTAATATTGATGTTGAGGTTGATGGTGGCGTATATCTTGGTAATCTGAAGATGATTATTGATGCCGGAGCTAATGTTATAGTATCTGGTTCAGCAATTTTCAGAGGTGATATAGCTGATAACACACGTAAGTTTCTGGATATTATGCAATAAGGTTAGGATATAGTTTTGCATACAGAAGGTATTAGTGCTAATTAACAGGAGATATGATGATTTCGGACTGGCTGTATATGTGTAAAGAGGATTGTCTTGAGACAGTTCTTGAATGCTTGAAAGACGAATATGATGTTGAAATCTGGAAAGAACTTGGAGTTCTTGAGGTAAACAAAGATGCTTCTTCGCTTGATTTTGAACAGATTCCTGAAGGAAGATGGGATGATTACTGTAGAGAAGTATTGAAAGAAAAATCATATGGATGTATTTATCAGGTGTCTTTAGGCAAGGCGGCTGATAAGTGGGCTGAAGCTATGATGAAGAAGATTGTGGCAAAAGTTGGTGGGCAATTCTGTGCAGATACAGAAGATCTTGAACCACATTTTTGATATTAATCAATAATTATTTGTTTTATGGACGCTTTCGCTCTTGTCCTCGTGCTTACGTTACTAAACTCGTGAAAAACCTCGTTAAGTAACGAGCCTGCGGATAGCCATAAAACATATAATTATATGATTATAATAAATATATATGGCTCATTATAGTACACCAAGTACAATTCCTGCGATAATGATTGCGGCACATAAGAATTTATGTGCTGTATTTTTTTCTTTAAAAATGAATTTGCCAGCGGCAATGGTAACTATACAACCTGACTGCTTGATTAGCGTCATTATGGATATCTGACTGTCAGCTGACGCGTTACCTATAAAGAGGGCTCTGTCGCCTATAACAAACATGATACTTAATATCCATATCCACTTATTTCTGAGTGCGGATTTATAATCTATAGGAGTTCTACTGATAACAATATATGCCAGATACATCAGAACCAGGAAAAGCATATACCAGAACTGGAGCTGTGAACTGTTTATATCCTTCATAAGCACTTTATCAAGAAAACCGGATACAGCATTGAGAACACAGGATGCGAAAGCCATAATTACAAATATTGGCTTTGCCTCATTGTCGGAGTCTTTATTCTTATTAAATTTTAGAAGAACAAGACCGAGACTCACAAGTACAAGTCCTATTATATGAAGTGGAGTCATGACTTCGCCAAGTATAAGAGTGCCCAGAAGAGTGGCAAATAGAACTCTGGACAGATCTAAAACACCATAAAGACTAATAGGTAATCGCTTGATAGCCTTAAAACTGAATATCCAGGCCAGAAAAATAACAAATGATTTGATTAGAATATAGAAATAAAACTGGACTGGTAAGCCCATTGCGTTTTTGGCATCAGGAACTACCATCAGAAAAGACAGAAGTGTGTACACAAATAAGACCTCCATCGTCGTGTTGACGGTGAGGGCCTTTTTTTTACATATTTCTCTTGCACCTTTTAAGATGCCATAAAGCAATACTAACCAGATCCACATGATTATTTCTTAAGAACGTTAACAACAGCAATAAGTACGCATGCACCAAATACTGAAACGATAATATTGCCAATAAAGCCAGTTGCTCCAATACCAACGAGACCAAGAATAAAGCTTCCTACAGCACCACCTACAATACCAAGAACAATGTTCATAAGTGTACTGTTGGCTTTTTTCATAATAATACCAGCTATCCAGCCAGCAATAGCACCGATAATAATTGCAACGATTAGTTTAATCATTTTCATTTCCTCCAATAAGATAATAATAACTACCTGCTAATTTTACATATATATCTTATATATTTCAAGGTTTACTTGATGTTATGTAAATTATAATATATAATAATCTTACCCGAGTGGAACAACTCCTGATATTTTGAACCTACATTTACTTTAAACGGGATTCCTATATTGCTAAAGAACATGTCAAGCCTCCGTTTGCAGTGGAAGACAGACGCTTTGGTTGCGGTCACCCACCTAGCCTAAGCTAGGAGTCAAAATTCAGGGACCTCTTGGGCTTTATGTGGCCTTGCGCCACTTTTTTATTTGGCTATGAGAACTTATTTAATAAGCGGGCAAATGATGATCAGACTGCGAGGACAGTATGATAGTTAAGATTTATAATAAATGTAGTGATTTTTCTAAACAAATGCAGAAGGATAATATTGGAGCCTATGCAGCATCTATGGCTTTTTTCTTTATACTTTCCATTGTGCCAATTCTACTTATTGCCTGTTCGATTCTTACGCATATTCCTTTATCAGCACAGATGATTTTAAAGGTTGTTAATGAGTATATGCCGCATTTTTTGGACAGTACATTAAACAATGTATGGATTCAGGTTAATTACTCCTATGGAAAGATACTTCCCATAGCGATTGTTGTATTATTATGGTCTGCAGGTAAAGCTATGTGGGGCCTTATGATGGGATTAAATGCTTCAAATCATGTAGTTGAGACCAGAAATATTATTCTGGTAAGGCTGAAGGCCTCTTTCTATTCCCTTGTAATGCTGGGGGTTATTATCGCTTGTATGTGTATGATCGTTTTAAGCGAGAGCGTGGGAAGAAAACTGTATACCATTATGCCTGGCTTTTCTAATTTTTTGCTTTATTTTGCCAATGTGAGATTTGTAATAGTTTGGTTTGTTATGACTGTTGTTTTGACGGTTATATATACTGTAGTTCCAAATAAGAAATTAAAATTCAGATATCAGATTCCAGGTGCCCTTATTTCTTCTATTGGATGGGCTGCTTTTTCCTGGGGATTTTCCGTTTATGTTGAGAATTATAGTAGTTACAATATATATGGAAGCTTAAGTACTATCATTTTCATAATGATGTGGATGTATATTTGTATGTATCTGTTACTGATTGGTGCAAATATTAACAGATATTTTGAAAAGATTATTATCAGAGTTATGTCTGCAAAACTAATAAATAGAAAAAAGAATGTGGAGGAAGCAATACATGGACAAGAATGTATGGAAAGATGCAAAACAGAAGAAGGTTAAGGCAATTGACTCGTTTGCAAAGGAATATATTGATTTCCTTAATAGGGGAAAAACAGAAAGAGAGTGTACTGACTATATTGTCAATGCGATTGAAAAAGAAGGATATGTAGAACTGCAGTCACTTATTAAGGATAAAAAGTCATTAAAGACAGGTGACAAAGTATATGCAGTAAATATGAATAAATCTGTGCTTATGTTCAATATTGGTGAGGATGCCATGGAAGATGGTATGAATATACTTGGAGCTCATATTGATTCTCCAAGACTTGACCTGAAAGCTAATCCTCTTTATGAAGACAGCGAGTTGGCGTATTTTGATACTCACTACTATGGTGGTGTTAAGAAGTATCAGTGGGTTACATTACCACTTGCCCTTCATGGCGTAGTTGTTAAAAAGGACGGCTCAACTGTAGAGATTAACATAGGTGAGGATGAGGATGATCCAGTATTCTTTATTTCAGATCTTCTTATTCATCTTGCACAGGATCAGCTTGAGAAGAAGGCTTCAAAGGTTATTGAAGGTGAACAGCTTGATGTTATTATAGGTAGCATGCCTGTAACTGGTGAGAAAGAAGAAAAAGAAGCAGTTAAGGCCAATATTCTTAAGATATTAAAGGACAGCTATGATATAGAAGAGGATGATTTCCATTCTGCAGAAATCGAAGTTGTTCCTGCAGGAAAAGCCAGAGAAGCGGGATTTGACAGAAGCATGATTCTTGGCTATGGCCACGATGACAGAGTATGTGCTTATCCAAGCTTCGTTGCAATGCTGGAGGCTGGTACATGCAAAAAGACCAGCTGCTGCATACTTGTTGATAAGGAAGAGATTGGTTCGGTAGGTGCTACTGGTATGAGATCAATGTTCTTCGAAAATGTGGTAGCAGAGATTCTTGCGCTTAAGGGTGAGGGTTCGGATCTTGCACTTAGAAGATGTCTGGCAAATTCTAACATGCTTTCAAGTGACGTAAGTTCTGCTTATGATCCAACATTTGCATCAACATTTGATAAGAAAAATACAAATAAACTTGGACATGGAATTGTACTTGAGAAATACACTGGTGCAAGAGGCAAGTCTGGTTCGAATGATGCCAATGCTGAATACCTTGCAGCTCTTAGAAATGTTTTTGACAAAAACAGCGTAACATATCAGACTGGAGAACTTGGAAAAGTAGATATAGGCGGTGGCGGCACTATCGCATATATTCTTGCGTTATATGGAATGAATGTTACTGACTGTGGAGTACCTGTTCTTAACATGCATGCCCCATGGGAGTGTATCAGTAAGGCAGACCTGTATGAAACAAAATGTGGTTACGTCGCATTTTTAAAGGATTTGATTTAGACTGGATTTTTTATGAAGACTTCTGATTTTTATTATGATTTACCACAGGAGCTTATTGCTCAGGATCCGCTGGAAGACAGAAGCGCCTCCAGACTGATGGTGCTAAATAAGAATACTGGTGATATAGAACATAAAATATTTAAAGATATTACTGGTTATCTTCGTGCTGGTGACTGCCTTGTACTGAATAATACCAAAGTTATTCCGGCCAGACTTCTGGGAGTTAAGGAAGAGACTGGTGCCGCAGTTGAAGTGTTTTTACTAAAGCGACTTGAAGATAATAACTGGGAATGTCTTGTTAAACCCGGCAAAAAACTCAGACCAGGTGCTAGAGTAGTATTTGGTGATGGTATTCTTCGCTGTGAGATAATGGATGTTGTTGAAGAGGGCAACAGAATTGTTCATTTTGAATATGAGGGAATATTTGAGGAAGTACTTGATGAACTTGGAGAGATGCCTCTGCCACCATATATAACTCACAAGCTGCAGGATAAAAACAGATATCAGACTGTTTATGCCAAGTATGAGGGTAGTGCTGCGGCTCCAACTGCTGGTTTGCATTTTACGCCTGAACTTTTGGCTTCCATAGAGGCTATGGGAGTTGATATTGCATATGTTACCTTACATGTAGGACTTGGTACTTTCAGACCGGTTAAGGTAGAGGATGTCAATAATCATCATATGCATACAGAGTTTTATCAGGTCAGCCAGGAAGCTGCCGACAAAATCAATAAGGCCAAACAGAACGGGAACAGAGTAATCTGTGTGGGTACTACAAGCTGCAGGACTATTGAGAGTGCTGCAGATGAGAATGGTGTATTATCAGCATGTTCAGGAGATACTGATATATTTATATATCCTGGCTATAAGTTTAAACTACTGGATTGTCTTATTACCAATTTCCATTTGCCAGAATCAACATTGGTAATGCTGGTATCTGCTTTGGCTGGCAAAGAGCATGTACTTGCAGCCTATGACAGGGCAGTGCAGGAAAAGTACAGATTCTTTTCATTTGGTGATGCAATGTTTATAACTGATGATGAGTTAAACTAGCGCATTTTTCTTGTTAAAAGCATCCTTTTTGTGTATTATAAATTTGTAGTGAATTAGTATAATTAATCGCTTAACTGAGGGAGATACGTATGGAAAAAAGACGTTATCTGAGAACTAACATTCAATCAAGACTTATTATTAAGCAGCTTGATGGTCCTGTTGCTCAGGAGGTATCAATTGAAGTAACAGATATTTCTAAGGTTGGTGTTGGTTTTAACTGCACAGAGCCACTTGCTATTAGTGGTATTTATGAAGGCTTTCTTACCATTTGGACTAAAGAAGTCATTCACGCCTTTCTTGAAATTGTCCGTATTGAGATGAAAGAGGACTATTTTGAGTATGGTGCCATATTTGTTGGTATGCCTGAGATGGATTCAAAGAGAATCGAGATATATCAGCAGATAGAAGAACTTAAAAAGGACTAATTCATTGATATGAAGTGTATTTTACTGGCCGGCGGTCGTGGTGACCGCATGTGGCCACTTTCTAGAAAGAATTACCCTAAACAGTTTATTCAAATAAAGAATAATCATTCCATATTTCAGGAGACCATTGCCAGAAATATGGCTTTTTGTGATGAATTTATTATTGTTACCAATCAGGATTTTCAATCTGTAATTGAGAACCAGATGAAGGCTTTTAGGGGATTGACATATCGTTGCATCTTTGAGGAACTTGGACGTGGAACAGCACCGGCAATTGTGCTTTCAAGCTTACAGCTTCCTCAGTCAGAGATGGTTTTTGTGGTTGCTTCAGACCAGCTTATTTCAGGCGAAAGTTATAAAGACAGTATATTGGAAGCCAAGGCGCTTGCAGCTGAGGGCCATATTGTTGCGTTTGGAATGGATATAGATAATCCTGATACCAGGTTTGAATATATTCGTTACAATGGTAATGATATCGAAGAGTTTATTTCAGAGCCTGATAATCTTACTGCAATGTCTTTTAAGAGTGCGGGCAGATATTATATTAATGCAGGCATGTATCTCTACAGAAATGGTGATTTTCTTAATGAGCTTTCAAAATACTCGGCAGATATGCTGGAGCTGTGCAAGAAAGCTTATGCCAACAAGCAGACAAAGGGTAATTATATATATTATTCTGGAGATAGCCTGAGTAGCATTCCTCATGTATCCATGGAAAATGTTCTTATTAATCTTAGTGAGAAGAACAAGGTTATTCACTGTGGATTTGACTGGCAGGATGTAGGCGGCCTTGATGATCTTGAAAATGTGTCTATTCAGGATGCCATGATGAAGGGAATTGATGGCAGGGTTGAACCTGTTATTAATAATAAATGCTTTAACACTACAGTTATTAACCGTTGCAATAAAAAGCTTGTAATGGTAAATCATCTTAGAGATATACTTGTAGTAAATACGGATGATGCTATCTATATTGGTAAAAAGGGACAGTCCAATGACCTTAAGGAAATAATTCTTGATAGTAGTCACCTTTGGGATTATTTCAATAAGAGTTCTCTTTTCTATAGAAAATGGGGTAATTACGAGGTTCTTACCAAGGATTCGGTATCAGGATATGAGGTAAGAAGAGTTACAATTCTGCCAGGTAAGACAATCTATCTTCATAAGCATAACCAAAAGACAGAAAGTATTAGTATTGTTAGCGGAAGATGCAAAGCTATTATTGCTGATGAATCAATTGTTCTTGAAAGTGGAGACAGCGCAACCATAGCACCACTTACAGCACATCAGATAAGCTGTATAAGTGATGAAAATCTTGTTATTATTGAGACTTCAACTGGAGTAGAAGCTAAGCAGGATGATGTGATTTCTGTTGAAAGTAAGGATATGGCAGAAGGAGAACTGGGCTTTGAGTTTGAACCATTTATTCTTCTGAAGCCAGCATACAAGGATTATCTCTGGGGCGGCGAGCGCCTAAAGAAACTCTTTGATAAGAATAATGAGTTAGGACTTATTGCAGAAAGCTGGGAGCTGTCGGCACATCCAGATGGACAGAGCACTGTAGCTACTGGTAAATACGAAGGCTTATTATTTGGTGACTATATTAATCATATAGGTGATGATGCGCTGGGCTGGAAGTACCAGGGACTTAATCATTTTCCTCTTATGATTAAGCTGATAGATGCAAAACAGAATCTTTCTATTCAGGTTCACCCGGGTGATGATTACGCTCTGGAACATGAAAATGAATATGGAAAGAGCGAATACTGGTATATTATTGACTGCGAAGAGGATTCATATATATATCTTGGTTTCAATCGCGACGTTAGTAGGGAAGAAGTACTTGAGGCTACAAAAAATGGTACTATTGAGCAACTTCTCAATAAAATAACAGTTAAGCCAGGAGACAGATTCTTTATTCCTGCAGGTACAGTCCACGCCATTGGTAAGGGCTGCCTGATATGCGAGATTCAGCAGAATTCCAATTCTACCTACAGACTTTATGATTTTAACAGAACAGATAAGTATGGTAACAAACGTAAGCTGGATATAGATAAGGCTATGGATGTTATTAGCTTTAACAAATACTCCGATAATCAGGAGTGTAAATATTTTGCTGTAAAGATTAAGAAATGTCAGGATAATGGACTGCTCAATGTATCAGAGGAATCCTTTATAGCCATGATGATTCTGGATGGACAAGGCAAACTGGAATACAAAGAGGATATTCTGGAGTTTAAGAAGGGCGACTGTGTATTTATTCCATGCAAAAATGCCAGAATGAAGATGTATGGTGAGTTTGAATATGTGGAAGTAAGAATATAGTTTTATATTGATTTAGTATAGCTGTATACACCTCGAATGAATAATCATTCGGGGTGTTTTTAATTGTCTCAATATTCTGACAATTCGTATAATATATACATCAATATAATATCTTGCTAATAATTGTGCGTATTTAGTAAAAAATATTGATAAATTGTCTAAAATTTAGTAGAATTAACCCATGGGTATTAAAATACAAATGGGTTTTAGGGGTAAGACCTATTATGAGTCTTGGAGGTTACTTTATGAATGTTTACACAACAGACAAAATACGTAATGTAGTATTGTTAGGACATGGCGGTTCAGGAAAGACTTCTTTGGTAGAAGCAGCTGCATATCTTGCAGGTATTACTTCACGTATGGGCAAGGTTTCTGATGGCAATACTGTCAGTGACTTTGGAAAAGAAGAAATTAAAAGACAGTTCTCTGTATCTACTTCTGTTATTCCTCTTGAATGGGGCGATTGCAAGATTAATCTTTTGGACGCACCAGGATTTTTTGATTTTGCAGGTGAAGCAGAGGAAGCAGCTAGTGCGGCAGATGCAGCTATTATTGTTGTTAATGGTAAGTCAGGTATTGAAGTTGGTACTGAAAAGGCCTGGGAACTGTGTGAGAAATATAAGCTCCCTCGTATGATTTTTGTAACAAACATGGATATTGATAATGCTTCTTACAGACAGGTAGTGGAAGATATGACTGCTAAGTATGGTAAGAAGATGGCTCCTTTCCATTTACCAATTCGTGAAAATGAGAAATTTGTCGGATATATCAATGTTATTACTGAGCAGGGTTACAGATGGGAAGGTAAGGAAGTTAAGGAGTGCGAGGTTCCTGACTATAATAAAGAAAACCTTGGTATCTGCAGAGATACACTTATGGAATCTGTTGCTGAAACAAGTGAAGATATGATGGAAAGATATTTTGGCGGAGAGACATTCTCAGAAGCTGAGATCAGATCTGCACTTAGAATTAATATCAATGACTGTGCTATAGTGCCAATGACCATGGGAAGTAATACTCTTATCCAGGGTATTTATACCTTACTTGATGATATAGTAAAGTATTTCCCAAGCCCAGAGAATAGAAAGGTTGCTGGTGTATCACTTAAGACCAATGATATTTTTGAAGCAAATTATGATTTCTCTAAGCCTAAGAGTGCATACATTTGGAAGACTATTGTGGATCCATTTATTGGTAAATACAGTCTTGTCAAGATTTATTCCGGTGTATTGAAGGCTGGAGATGAAATCTATAATAAGGATAAGGATATTGAAGAAAAGGTTGGTAAGCTCTATGTACTTCAGGGCAATAAGCCATATGAAGTAAGCGAGCTTCATGCAGGCGATATTGGTGCCATTGCCAAGCTGACTGCTGCAAGAACTGGTAATACTTTATCAACTAAGGCAAACACTATTCAGTATGGTAAGGTGGATCTTCCAACACCATATACTTACAGAAGATATAAACCAGTTAACAAGCAGGATATTGATAAGATTAGCCAGAGCTTGCAGAAGATGATGCATGAAGATCTTACTCTTAAGAATGTTAATGATTCTGAAAATGCTCAGTTACTCTTATATGGATTAAGTGAGCAGCATCTTGAGATAGTTGCCAGTCGTCTTGAAAATGAGTACAAGGTTAAGATTGAATTATCTACTCCTAAGGTTGCATACAGAGAGACTATTAATAAGAAGTCGGATGTTGAATATAAATATAAAAAGCAGTCTGGAGGACATGGTCAGTATGGTCATGTAAAGATGACATTTGAGCCAAGTGGCGATATTGATCAGCCATATGTATTTGAACAGACAGTAGTAGGTGGAGCAGTTCCAAAGAACTTCTTCCCGGCAGTTGAAAAGGGTCTTCAGGATTCAGTTGTAAGAGGTCCACTTGCTGCATATCCTGTAGTAGGTGTTAAGGCTACATTGTATGATGGTTCTTATCATCCTGTTGATTCATCCGAGATGGCATTTAAGATGGCTACTATTCAGGCATTTAAGAAGGGCTTCATAGATGCAAAGCCAGTTCTTCTTGAGCCTATTATGAGCCTTAAGGTTACAGTTCCTGATTCTAATACAGGTGATGTTATGGGTGACCTTAATAAGAGAAGAGGCCGCGTGCTTGGTATGAATCCAATTGGCAATGGTAAGCAGACAATTGAAGCAGACGTTCCTATGAGCTGTATCTTCAATTACTGTACAGATCTTCGTTCCATGACAGCGGGAGCTGGAGAGTACTCATATGAGTTTGCTCGTTATGAACAGTGTCCTTCAGATGTTCAGGAGAAGGAAGTAGCTGCAAGAGCTGCAAAAGTTGCTGAAAACAACATTGAAGAATAAAATAATGATTAAGGGTTGCATTCGTGCAACCCTTTTTTATGTCATAACTTGAAAATATCCTGTAAAAATATATAATTAAAGAGATATGGATAAATTTGGAAATGAGGATATATAATGGTTCATTCGATTTGTCAAAATGTAAATCTTGTTAATATGATTGGTGTGATTGTTGCATTTGTTGCAACCTGTCTTTGCATGAAATATGGTAAGGATAAGCTGCCTACAGACAGAGGTAAGGAATTTGCACATGATGGACAGGCAGCCAAGGGTAAGCCACAGGGAGCTGGACTGTATTTTGTACTGGTATTTATAGTATCTGGATTGCTGTTTGCGCAGTTTGATCTTCAAAATGTTCTTTATCTGCTGGTTATTGGTCTAAGTATGATTACAGGCTTTCTTGATGATGCAGCGACAATGCCATGGGGCAGAGTTAAGAAAGGTCTGCTGGATCTTGTGCTGGCAATAATGATTGCTGCAATTTATATCTATTATAATGGCAGTAGCATTAAGTTTAGGATTTTAGGAGATTACACGTTAACAGTTCCTTATATAGTTATGGGAATATTGATAGTAGCAGTGGTATGGTGTTCAATTAATGTTACTAATTGTGCAGATGGAGTGGATGGATTATCAGGAACTCTCTCCATTATAACTATGGCTACTATATATGAACTGTATAAAATGGATGCGACTGAAGGAAATGTTGGATATTTTGTGGTTTTATTCATTGTCTGCCTGATAGCATATCTGTGGTTTAATGCTACACCAAGTGTGCTGATGATGGGAGATGCAGGCAGTCGTGCCATGGGTATGATGATTGCTGTAGCAGTTATCAGAACTGGCAGCCTCTTTGCTTATGCAGTTGTTGCAATTGTACTTATACTGGATGGAGGACTGGGGCTTCTTAAGGTTTCACTTATTAAGGCTTTTAAGATACATATTCTTAAAAATATCAGAACTCCTTTGCATGATCAGGTTAGAAAGAATATGGGCTGGTCCAATACCCATTGTGTATTTAGATTTGCTATTATTCAGCTGATAATTAATATTGTATATATTTATCTTATTGGATTGTTCTGATTTATCATTATGATGAATCTAATTAAGCAGATTTGAATTAGCGTTTGACATACCTATATTATGAATTTAAAATGTTAATGTTGTTTTATCTTAGGAATTTTATTTGAAATGGAGATATAAGATGAGCGTTGTTTATAATCATCACGAAGTAGAAAAGAAATGGCAGAAATACTGGGAGGAGAACCAGACATTTAAAACTGATGTATGGGATTTCTCAAAGCCTAAATATTATGCCCTTGATATGTTCCCATATCCATCAGGAGTTGGTCTTCATGCTGGTCATCCTGAGGGATATACTGCAACAGATATTATGTCTCGTATGAAAAGAATGCAGGGCTATAATGTCCTTCATCCAATGGGCTATGATTCATTTGGTCTTCCTGCAGAACAGTATGCTGTTACAACTGGTAATCATCCAAATGGATTTACAGAGAAGAACATAGGAACTTTTACAAATCAGCTTAAGGAATTAGGCTTTGATTATGACTGGAGCAAGTGCCTTGCAACATCTGATCCTAAGTTTTACAAATGGACACAGTGGATTTTTAAGAAACTTTATGAGGATGGTTATGCTAAACTTGTAGATATGCCTGTTAACTGGTGTGAAGAGCTAGGTACTGTTCTTTCAAATGATGAAGTTATTGATGGTAAGTCTGAAAGAGGCGGTTATCCAGTTGTTCGTAAGAACATGAAACAGTGGGTTATCGATCAGGTTGCATTTGCTGATGAATTACTTGAAGGACTTAATGAGATTAACTGGCCTGAATCCACAAAGGATATGCAGAGACACTGGATTGGTCGTTCAGAAGGTGTTGAAGTTAAGTTTGACCTTGTAGGTGGTGGTGAATTCAGCATCTACACAACATGTATTGAAACTATCTACGGTATAACATTTATGGTTCTCGCTCCAGATGGAGAGATTACAAAGAGCCTTCTTGATAAAGTTGAAAACAGAGAAGAAGTTGAAAGCTACATTGCTGAAACTCTTAAGAAAAATGATATGGACAGAACAGAGCTTAACAAGACCAAGTCTGGTTGTGAGCTCAAGGGTGTACATGCTGTTAACCCTGTTAATGGTAAAGAGGTAAGAGTATTTATAGGTGACTTTGTACTTGCTTCTTATGGTACTGGTGCGGTAATGGCTGTTCCTAGTCATGATCAGAGAGACTTCGAGTATGCTCAGGTTCATAATATTGATATGATTCAGGTTATTGATGGACCAGGTGTGTCTGTGGCTGAAGCAGCACTTGAGAAATATGATTATCTTGGTAAGGGCTTTAAGCTTATTAATTCTGAAGAATTTACAGGTATGGTTGTTGAAGATGCTAAAGAAGCAATCACCTGCAAGCTTGAGAAGATGGGCGTAGCCAAGAGAACTGTTAATTATCACTTCCGTGAGTGGATTTTTGCTCGTCAGCGTTACTGGGGTGAACCTGTTCCTGTATTCTATGATGAAGAGGGCAATATTCACCTTGTTCCAGACGAGGAACTACCTGTAGTATTACCTGAACTTGAGGATTACAAGGGTAAGAATGGTCAGGCTCCACTTGAAAATGCCACAGAGTGGAAGATTTATGATAAGAATGGATTAAAGGGCAAGAGAGAGACTTCTACAATGCCAGGATCAGCTGGTTCAAGCTGGTATTTCCTTAGATACATTGATCCTGATAACAATGATGAATTTGCAAATCAGGAATTATTAAAGCACTGGATGCCTGTAGATCTTTATATTGGCGGTCCAGAGCACGCAGTTGGTCATCTTATGTATTCAAGAATCTGGAACAGATTCTTATATAACAAGGGCTTATCACCAGTTAAGGAGCCATTCCAGAAACTGGTACATCAGGGGATGATTCTTGGTGAAAATGGCATCAAGATGGGTAAGAGATTCCCTGAATTTGTTGTTAATCCAAGTGATATCGTAAGAGATTACGGTGCTGATACACTTAGACTTTATGAGATGTTCATGGGACCACTTGAGGTAAGCAAGCCATGGTCACCACAGGGTGTAGAAGGCGCAAGAAGATTCATCAACAAGGTATGGAATTACTTTACCAATCCAGATAATATCTGTGATGATAATATGGACGAGCTTAAGAAGATCTATCACCAGACAGTTAAGAAAGTTTCTTCTGACTTTGAACAGCTTGGCTTTAATACAGCTATTGCCCAGATGATGATCTTTATGAACACAGCTACAAAGACAAAGTGTCCTCGTGAGTATGCTGAAGGTATAATTAAGATGCTTTCATGTATCTGTCCTCATGTAGGCGAAGAAATCTGGAGTATTTTAGGACATAATACAACAATTGCATTTGAAAAGTGGCCAGAATTTGATCCTGAAGCAGTTAAGGAAGATACAGTTGAGATCGGTGTTCAGGTAAATGGTAAGGTTAAAGGCACTGTTTCACTTGGTATTGCTGAAGATAAGGATAGCGCACTTGCAAAGGCTAAGGCTGTTGAAGGTGTTGCCAAGTTTATCGAAGGTAAGACTCTTGTAAAAGAGATATATGTTCCTGGAAAGATTGTTAATATTGTAGTTAAATAGATTAATTGAATTATTATTTTTATTAATTAGCCCGTGGCTTTGGCCATGGGCTTTTTTGTGTTCATTATTACTCGTTTATACATTATTTTTGTAGTTCACAAAATTTACACACTTTTGTACGCATTTGAACACATTTTGAATCTATAATTTGAAAAGTTTCAAAAGGATTACGGAGAGGAGAATTCTCATGATTGAAGTTAAGGAATTAACAAAAAAATATGGCAATCATTATGCCATTAAAAACCTTTCATTTAATATTGAAAAGGGTATTGTATATGGTTTTCTTGGACCAAATGGTGCTGGTAAATCTACTACCATGAATATTATGACTGGATATATCGCAGCCTCATCAGGAACAGTATTAATTGATGGACATGACATAGTGAAAGATGCTGAAGAGGCTAAAAAGTGTATAGGATATCTTCCTGAGATGCCACCACTCTATCAGGATATGACAGTTAAGGAATATCTTGATTTCGTTGTTGAGTTGAAGAAGGTTCCAAAAGCACAGAGAAAAGAACAGGTTAGCTATGTAATGGAGAAAACTCATATAACTGATATGAGCAGAAGACTTATAAAGAACCTGTCAAAGGGTTATAAGCAGAGAGTTGGACTGGCACAGGCTATGCTTGGTAATCCTGATATTATTATTCTGGATGAGCCTACAGTTGGTCTTGATCCCAAGCAGATTATTGAGATAAGAGAACTTATCAGAGAGTTAAAGAAGGAGCATACAATTATTCTAAGTTCGCACATTCTTAGTGAAGTTTCTGAGGTGTGTGACAACATAATGATTATTGCTAAGGGCAGACTGGTTGCAAGCGGAACTTCTGAAGAGATTCTAAAAGAGTTTGGTGGAAACAGTACGATTGATTTGCTTGTTAAAGCAGATGAGAAGACTGTAAAGGATAAACTGTCAAAAATTAAGGCAGTTGAGGACATCACTATTAAGAAATCAGAAGCTGGAAGAACAGAGTGTATTCTTCATATTGCTGATACAAAGGATGTATCAGAGGAACTGTTTGAACTTTTGTGTAAAGAGAAGATGACTATCATCAGACTTAATCCAATGAGTAAAAGTCTTGAGGATATATTCCTTGAAGTTACAGATGAAAAATATATATCCAAGATCATAGAGGATGAAGAAAAAGCTGAGCAG
The DNA here is from genome assembly GCA_002317175.1 of Lachnospiraceae bacterium UBA1712. Taxonomy (GTDB): domain Bacteria; phylum Bacillota; class Clostridia; order Lachnospirales; family Lachnospiraceae; genus Colinaster. The sequence goes on from DCJA01000036.1 coordinate 105,127, forward strand.
GAAAAGAAGGCTCAGAAAAAGACTAAAAAGAATCTTGGACAGGAAGTTCTGGAAGAAGTGAATGAAAAAAGTGCTGAGGATATAAGCAAGGAAGCTGCTAAAGAGGCTGAAGTTACTGATGATGCATCTAATGAAATAGTTGAAACAGTAGAAACTGATAAGGAAGTTCTGGATTATAAAGTTTCTGAAGAAGATGAAAAGAAGGAGGAAGAATAAATGATCGCGGTATTTAAAAGAGAATTTAAAAATTTCTTCCAAAATGTAATTGGCTGGGTATTTATAGCTGCAATGGTATTCGTGGCAGCATTATATTTTTATGCATACAATATCGGATACGGAATGTCAGATATTGTTTATATGCTTTATAGACTGCTTCTTATTGTTATTTTCTCAATTCCGGTTTTGACCATGAGAATACTATCAGAAGAACGCAAACAGAAGACTGATCAGTTAACCTTAACTTCACCGGTATCGGTTGGAAAGATTATTACTGGTAAGTATCTGTCAATGGTTGCTGTTTTAGTTATAACAGTAGTAATTCTTGCAGCATTTCCAATAATGATAAGCAGATATACAACTATTGACTGGGGAATAAATCTTCTTGCTGTTCTTGGCTTTTTGCTTTATGGCTCAGCCTGTATAGCATTATGTATGTTTTTATCTTCCTTTACAGAGAGTCTTGTTATCTCTGCCATAATAGGAATTATAGTAATGTTTGTTGTCTATCTTATGTCTGGAATATGTTCAATGCTGGATGCAACAGAGAATGTTATTCTTACATCCGTGTCAAAGGCTTTGAGCATAATTGATTTGGCAAGCAGATTTGACAACTTTATATATGGTATTGTTGATATTAAATCAATTGTATACTTCATAACAGTCATTATTGTATTTGTATTTCTTACTGTTCAGTCCGTTCAGAAGAGAAGATATTCAACAAGTGTTAAGAATGCTGCTATGAGCGCATTTAGTATTACAAGCATTGTTATTGTTATAGCAGTAGCAGTTATAGCTAATCTTATTGTAAGACAGTTTCCTGACAAATATACTCAGTTTGACTTAACTACAGACAGGCTTTATTCAATCACTGATGCGACAAAGAATGTTGTGGCTGAAATTGATGATCCAATTACCATATATGTATATGCTGCTGAATCCGATAAGGATGAGATGGTAGACCGTATGCTATCAAAATATCTAGAGTTATCAAATAAGATTACTGTTGAATATAAGGATCCTAATACTAATCCAAAGTTTTATACTAATTATACAAGTTCATCTCCAACTTATAACTGTCTGTTTTTGGAGAACTCTCAGAGAAACAAATACATCAATTATGATGATATGTATATAACTGATTATTCATACAATGATGATGGCTCATATAATACAACAACAAGCTATGATATTGAAGGTCAGATTACTTCTGCGATTAATTACCTCAATAGTGGTTTATCTGCAAAGATATATGAGGTTACAGGACACGATGAACTTACACTTGAGGACAGCTATATAGATGCTATTAACAAGCAGAATTTTGCTTATGAGCAGATATCACTTCTTGGCAATGATATTCCAAGCGACTGTGAACTTCTTATCATAAATGCACCTGGAACTGATTATTCTGAAGGTGATGTAGAGAAGATTAAGGAATATTGTGATAATGGTGGCAATATTCTTATAATTACTGGTCTGGAGGATGACCTTGCTGAGAAGATGCCAAACTACAACAGCATTCTTGAATACTATAATGTGTCTGTTGCCAATGGACTTATAGTAGATATGAAGGCTTTTGTTAGCTCTCCATTCTACATTATTCCTGATGTAGTATACGATGATGTAACAACTGATATATACAATAAGAAGAGCGCGTGGATGCCATATGCGAAAGCACTTAAGACAATCGATGAAGCCAGTGAGGATGTATATGTTAATTCATGGCTTACTTCTTCAACTAACTCATATAGAAAAGGAAATGTAGTTGAGATTGATAATTATGATTATGACGAAAATGAAGATGAAGCAGGTCCGTTTGACGTAGCAGTTACAGCTACAAAGACTTTAGAAAATGGACAGACAAAGGCTTATATTGTAGGTTCGGTTTATATGTTCTCAACTCAGGCCGATCAGGTTACAGCAAATGCAAACCTTTCTGTCTTTACAAATATTCTTAACAAGAGCGTGAATAATGAGCTTTCAGCAGTTACTATTCCGGCAAAGACAAGCTCTTCTGAGAGATTTATTATTAACAATAGTGCTGGAGTTATAATATTCATTATTCTTATGGTTGCTGTTCCAGTGGCATTATTAATTACTGGATTCGTAATCTGGTTTAGAAGGAGAAAATATTAACATGAAAAAGCAAAAGAAACAGCTAATAATCCTGATTAGCATTCTTGTAATTGCTTTGGCAGGATTTTGGGCTTCGGTATATCTTGTAGACAGTACTGAGGTGATAGATACAATAAGTGTTACTTCGGTAATTAAGACGGATGCGGCAAATGTTGATGAGGTTACTTATACAGTAGATGGTAATGAGTTCGATTTCATTAAGAAGAATGATAAATGGGTTCTTGCGGATGATCCTGATACTGCACTGAATCAGGATACTGTAGATAAGATCATTAGCTACTGTATTAATCTGAATTCTAAAAGCACGATAGAGAATCCGTCCTCAATCGAAGAATATGGACTGGATAATCCACATTGTACTATATCTTTTAAGACAAATGATGGTAATATGTATAAGTATTATATAGGTGATTGTTTTGCCATCGATGGAAATTATTTTGCTAAAGTTGATGGAGATGATACAATCTATACGATATCCAATCTGTATTACAGTACCCTGAATACAGATAGAGACTCGTTAAAGGAGACATCTGAAGAGTAACTATGCCATCCCTGCAAATTGGTTCAAGAACATTTAGAGATATAGATTCATATAATAGTGCCAAAAGAGATTACATTAAAATTGAAGAATTGAGAGCTTCTTATGACTTGACCAGTATTGAATCGGTAAGAAAGCTCATTGGCAATATTGAAGCAAAAAAGATTCATTTTGATAGTCTGCTTGGAGAGGATTTCCTGGAAGAACTTGAGGAACTTCTAAAACAGCTTGAATCTGAAATCGATAATAATACAAGCAGTAGACGTCGATTGTCTAAAAAAGTAATGAGTGATAGAGAAAGTGCTCTGAATATAAGTACTGATAGATCTGCAACCAATGAAAAGGATGTAAGACGAGGACATTATAAAGATAAAGGCCCAGAAAAAGGACTGGATCGTAAAACGGATGATGCTATAGGCGAAGCTGATGAACAGCTACAGTTAGAAATTAAGCGTCAGCTGAAGAAAAAAGAAGCTAGAAGAAAACTGACTCTTGCCATACTGGCTTTGGTAGCCATGGCCTGTATATCCTATCTGATTTTCTATTACTTTATGTATTTGAAAAATGATGTTCAGTATAATGAACTGTCTTCTCTGGTAAAAGAGAAGACAATTGGAGAAGAACAATACAGCGTGAATATTATCCGAGAGGATGATTCAACGCCTCCAATCCTGAAAAAATATGAAACCATATATCAGAAGAACAAGAAAATTGTAGGCTGGTTAAAGATTGAAGGTACGAATATTGATTATCCAGTAATGCAGACTGTTAATAATGAATATTATCTGGATCATAACTACAACCAGGAATACGATAAAAATGGCTCGATTTTTCTTGATAAGGACTGCGACGCAGCCCATCCTGGAGACAATATGATAATATATGGTCATCATATGAAGTCTGGCAAGATGTTTGGTAACCTTAATCTGTATTCAAGAGAGGATTACTATAAAGAACACCCGTCCATAAGCTTCGATACTATATATGAGGAGGGCACATATGATGTTATGTATGTGTTCAGGTCGAAAATATATAGTGAAGAAGAAATAGTATTTAAGTATTACAAATTTATAAATGCAACCAGTGAAGCTGAGTTTGATTCCAATATGGAAGAAATGGAGAAGTTATCTCTTTATGATACCGGAATCAGAGCAAAATATGGAGATAAACTAATTACTTTATCTACCTGTGACAGTTCAGAATCAAATGGAAGATTTGTTGTTGTTGCTAAAAAAGCAAAATGATTATAAGGATCTGCTTAGGCAGGTCCTTTTTGTATACCATATATTGAAAAGGAACTTGATTATTTCGCTATATATAGTAAAATGAAAATGGTATGTAATGGAAAATAGGATAAATGCGTCATTTTGCTTATCTTTTGTTACCAAACGACCGATATATACCTAAATGCGATTACTTTTATTAATATTATTTCAGGGAGAAATATATGAATAAAACTTCAAATAAAACTTCAAAGAGAAGATTAAAGAAATCAATAAGGAGAACTTTTGGCGGAATTTTCCTGGCTTCTGCTATTATTACAGCGGCAATTCCCTTTCCAGAAGCAAGGGCTTATGATCCTGCTACAGCAGCTATACCTGCATATGATGTGAGCTCAGCTGATTATAAGACTTCAAAGTCAGATTATCCTGATTTGGATTTTGATTCAGATACTGATTTTTCATCAATGGCTACAGGAAGTACTAGAAAAGCGCTTATTATGTCACGTACATCAGTAGGTAGCTGGCAGATGGACTGGCAGTATGAGTACTGGCTGGCATCTGAAGGAGCTAATGGTTATATTACAAGCTACAACTCACAGTATTCTGTTGAGGATATTAAGCTTGAAAGCCGTGTTTATTCTGATTTTGTATATCTGACACAGGCCGATATTGAGGATTTTTATAATAAAGATACTCAGTATGTTGATATTACTATACATCATGGGGACAATGTGCCTGCAGCTGGAGATACAAAATCGGTAAGAAGTTTGAAGTATAAATATACGCTGTCTGATGAGTATGATCCATCAAGAGAGGAAGATATCTGGCTTTTTAATAATTTCCCTGAATTATTGTCTGCTTACAGAACTGCATATACAAACTATGTCAATAATATAGATCCAGTTACTAATCAGCCATCAGTTGATTATCCAAAGCCTGATCCTCTATCTAAATCTGTAGGTGATAAGTATCCAAGTGATAAGGAAAGAGTGCAATTTCTGTGCGAGAGCGTGTTTGGTGATGGTACTCCTGAAACACAGCTTATTACAGTTGATAAGAGAAAGTACAATGATGACGGTACCATTCAGTGGGAAAAGGTTCTTGTTCCTAATATAGGTATGAGACCGGATATTGGTACTATATCGATTGGTGGTCATAGTTATTATGTTGATATGGATTATTTCCTCTGCGATACTTTTGCAACAATTGTTGGTGTTGGAAAGGATGCTTTTAAGAGTGTAAGTAATGTTAAGACTCTTGAGATGGCAAAGGAAATATCATTTATTGGAGATAGTGCATTTGAAGACAGCTTCCTGTCTACAGTTGCGCTTTCAAGTGATGCAAAGATTGGTAACAGAGCTTTTTATAACTGTACAAAACTTTCAAGCGTAGATATGCCTGAAGGTATCAGACGAGTAGGAGCTGAAGCGTTCTATGGTTGTCCGCTGAAGGAAGTTACAATTCCAGATTCCTGCACATATATTGGACCTGGAGCTTTCGCTAAAAGTGGTAACCTTGCAAAGGTTGAATTTGCAAGTAATGGTTCTACAAATGAGAAGACAATAGGTAAGTATGCATTTTATGACGATTTAGCTCTTAATGAAGTTAATTTTAATGCCACCTATATAACAAGTATTGGTGATGCTGCTTTTGCCGTTAACAACTCTGAGACTGGAAATATGACAAGATTTGTATTCCCATCTTATATTGGAAAAACTGGTAATGTGACAAATATCGGAGCATATTGCCTTGCGGGAAGAGACAATCTTGATTATGTTAAGATTCCAGACAATCTTGACGGTAATCTTGATGATACTATTTTCTATCTTTGTACTGGACTTGAATGTGTTGAGTTTGGCGATTCCTGCTACAACATGACCTATAACAGTTCTACGGATGGAGCTTCTAACGATATAAATACTATGTTTTATACCGTTGCCAACAAGAATTTCTATGTAAAAGGTCCTAAATCAAATGCTGCGGGAAGACCAGCTTCTCCAAGAACCTCTACATGGACTGCACTGTATGATTATGCAGCTACAGGTGACGTTGGAAGACATGTTCCATATGTATACACAGAGGATGGAAAAGATTACTATGAAGTATCTGATGGCAATTATCTGATGGTTATTGAGAAGGATACAGGAGAACTTATCTCATGTACTTTCCCAGCTGATAAAGCACCAACAGATATAGATGTGTTTACTATTCCTGCAGTTGTAGGTATTACCAATGTTACAGGTATCAAAGATGGATGCTTTGTAGGCGACACGACCAATGTTGGCGTTCTTAATTACATTCAGAATCTTGTGATAGAAGATGGAAGCAGTATCAAAAATCTTGATGATAATATCTTTAAGGATGCAGCAAAGCTTGAGACTGTGTATGTTGGTGATAGTGTAGAAACTATAGGAAATGGAGCATTTGAAAACTGTAAGAATCTTAGTGAGGTTACAGTGGCTGAGAACATTAGTAAGATTGGCGATAATGCCTTCCAGAACTGTCCAAAGTTAGAGAATATTACTTTTGAAACTCCTTCGGATTATACTAAATTTGCAGAGGGCAATATTGGAACTAATGCCTTCAACACAGGTGGAGTTAAGCTTACGATTCATGGTGAAATTGTAAAGGGATATGCTCCTTTTGAATGGGCTACAGATAAGAATAACTATGCTAATAAGAATCAGAGCATTAGAACTCTGTACAAGAGCCCATTACCATCTGATCTTAGTGTGATTCTTGATAACCAGAATGAGATGGTTACTCTTGTTGATTATCCTCATTACGAATATCTCGACAGAATCGCCTACGATAGCAATAGTGATAAGCTGGTTGAGCTTAGTAAGGCGCCGGTTGCAGGTGATGAGTATTATGGCAAAACAATAGAGGACAAGATAAACAATGGTGATTCCCTGAACTATTGGGAGGAGACCATGGTACTTAATTGTTCAAATCTTGTAATCCCAGAGGGAGTTGAGTCTATTGATGCCAAGGGCTTCTTTAATGATTCAAGCCAGAATCCGGAAGGCGTTACATCATACTCTAATAAAGCGTCAGCTACTGCTTATTTTAATAAGAATATGACTCCATATAATACCTATGCGGCTGAAGGTCTGTTCAGAGGCTTTTATGGTGATGTTACAGGTACTGATGGACCAAGAGAGTATGCTTCTGGTGATAGTAAAGAAGTTGAAGACCGAGGAAATGACAGACTTGAAAGTGTAGTTATGTATGATGTCAAGTATTTGCCAGATAATGCCTTTGAAAGCTGCGAGAATCTCGAAACAGCATATTTGGGCGACGATATGGTGGATGTTGGACTTAGACCATTTGCAGGCTGCGCTAAAATGTCTTCTGTTGCTTTTGGCAATGATAAATTTGTATGTAATAACGGTATTATCTATAAGAATAACAGCGATGGAAGCAAGACTATTGTTGAAGGTCTTGAGTCAAGAGGAAAGATTGTTGGAGGTCCAACCCTCAATGTTAACAATGACCCGGATTTAGTAAGTGTTTCTGCTATTGAAAAGGGAGCATTTATAAATAATACAGGACTTAATGCAGCTGACTTTACTGGTGTGTCTACACTTGAAGAGATACCTGATGAATGCTTTAAGGGATGTGAGAATCTTACAGAGATAGACTTGCCTAAGAATGTAGCAGAGATCGGAGAACAGGCTTTTGCTGATACAGGTGATTATACAAAGGTTACAGTAAGAAACAAGAACTTATATCTTGGAGATGACTCCAATGGTCCTGTGGGAGACAAGATTAAAACTGCATATTATGTTGCAAATGAGGATGCTCCTTCAAGAAGAACAGCGAAGAAACAGGGATATAATGTTGATCAGACTCTCGATGAAGTATGGACATTAAAGTTCTATGATGAAACAGGTAAGGACCTTCTTTATACTGAATATGTTAATGATGGTAAAAATGCAGATGGACCAGAAGAAGACAAAATCCCTACTAAGGATGGATATACATTTGTAGGATGGAATCAGTCGCTTAAGAATATAACTTCTGATGGTTTCAGATTGGCAGTTTATGAGCCAATTAGTTCTAACTCTACTACACCGGGAACAACACCGGGTACTCCAGCAGGAACAACACCAGGTACTCCGGCAGGAACAACACCAGGAACTACAGCAGGAACAACACCGGGAACTTCAGCAGGAACAACACCGGGAACTGCTGCAGGAACAACACCAGGTACTTCTAATGATAATGTTAAGAAATATAAGCTCAATGTAATCTATGGATCAGGTTCTGGTGATTATGCTGCTGATACAACAGTAATTATTGAAGCTATTGATGCACCTGCAGGTAAGGTGTTTGATAAATGGGTTACTTCAGGGACAACTGCTACAATTTACAGTACTACTTCAAAGGCTACAACTCTTAAGATGCCAGCAGGAGAGTGCACTGTAACAGCAACTTATAAGGATGGTACTGCAGATCCTTCGAAGACCAGTACAAGTGTAGGTAATAGAAACGGAAGCACAAACTCAAGTACTATTCCTGGTAATAATGGAACAGTTGTAAATATAACAAAGCCAGGTATTTCCAATGTGGATAAGGCTTATGCATCTGTAAGCGGATCAACCGATAACTTTATCGTTAAGGTTAGTGAAAGTTCAGATGCTGCCAATGCAGTAGCAACTGCTTTGTCTCAAAAGTACGGAGATATGTCTCCAATCAAATACTTCGCTATGGATATTTCACTTTATGATGCAACAGGAACCAATAAGGTTGCAACAACAGAGGGATTATCTGTAAATATTACAATGCCAATTCCTGATGCATTGGCAAGTTATGCTGGAAATAACAGAGTTGGTGCTGTTAGTGGTACTACACTTGAGGATTTACCTTGTAAGTTTGTAACTGTTGATGGAGTTCCATGTGTAAGTTTTACAGCTACACATTTTTCTCCTTATACTATCTACGTTGATACAAGCAATCTTACTTATGGAACTATAGATTCTACACCAAAGACAGGTGATGGTATTCATCCTAAGTGGTTTGTGTCAATTGCGCTATTCTGTTGTTCGATGATTCTTTTCTTGAAGAAAGATAAGAATGTTAAAAAGGTTAAAACTGCTTAAGGTAATATAAGATGGCAAGAATAATCCGAAGATTAATCGGAGCACTGTGTATTATCACGGCATTGATTCTGACACAGATACCTGCACGATTAACTCAGGCAGCATCAACTGCAAAAGAAGATTTCTTATTAGACAATGATACATTGGTTAAGTATACAGGCACGGCAACTACCGTGTCTGTTTCTGATGATATCAAATATATTGGTGAAGAAGCTTTCGCAAACAATCAGTACCTGGGAGTTGTCAACTTCGGTAAAAATGTTAAGGAAATTAGACATGGAGCCTTTGCAAACTGTGGATATCTGAATTATGTAGTTATACCTGACAGTGTGGTAAAAGTGGATTCTGCTGCTTTTAGTGCCTGCTCAAATCTTAAAAATGTTTCAATAGGAGATAATGTTGAATCTTTTGGAGGTGGTGTATTTGCGGCTTGTAAGAATCTGGCTGGAATCAGTGTTTCCAAGAATAATAAAAATCTGAAGTTTGAAGCAGGTGTTTTATATGACAATAATAAAGAACATATTTATGCATATCTGACTGCAAATCCTTATGAAATATATTATATGCCTAATTCTGTAAAGAATATCAGTCCATATAGTTTCTGGGGAAATGAGGATCTGGAAGAAGTATATCTAAGTAGTTATCTTGAGAATATTCCTGCATACTCATTTTCTAACTGCAGAGACCTTAAATATGTACAGATTCCATACAGCGTAGACAGTATAGATGCCAAGGCTTTTGAAAACTGTGTTTCACTTACAGATGTATCTATTCCTGCTTCTGTAAAATACATTGATCCAACTGCCTTTGATGGGTGTACAAATCTTAATATTATTGCTGATGAAGGAACAGCTGCTTATGAGTTCTTTAAGTCCTTTAATAAGTCGGATGTTGCAAATGCAGAGAGTCAGGATGTTAAGAATCTGGTAAAGACTATTGGAAGTAACACTAAAAATGATAATTCAGAGGATAGCAGTTCTAACAGTTCAAATTCTAACAGTACGAATAATGGATACATTGATGCCAGTCAGGATCCAAGTAATGTTGACTGGATGCCAAGTGTCAATCCTTTGCTCAATTCTGATGATTCATCGGTGTTTGGGAAAACTATTATAGTTGATGGAAGAGCAGTATTATTTGTCAATCGTGAGCTGGAAGTAAATCAGATTAGTAATGAAGAGTTGCAAAAGCAGCTTGAAGAATCCGCTGAAACAGCTAATGATGACGGTTCGGAATCTGTTATCTATGATTCTGGTAAGGGCGGATATCTTCCAAAGTATACATATATAGATGGCAATATTGCTTCGCAGGCATATTATGCTTCTGATAATGAAGAGGATTTTATAATTCCATCTTCTGCAAAGAAAATAGGTAGATTCAGTTTTGCCAGAAGCTCAGTTAAAACAATAGTAATCCCTGAAGGAGTAGAGACTATTTCATATGGAGCTTTTTATCACTGTGATAATCTTGAAAGTGTAAGTATTCCTTCGACTGTAAAAACTATTGAGGCTTACGCATTTGAGAATACTCCTTTTAAAGCGAAATACAGCTCTGATACTTCTTCGGACAAGTTTTATATAGTGGGTGATGGAATACTTCTTGGCTATAGTGCTACTGAAAAAAATGTTGTTATTCCTGAGGGGGTAAAGACTATCAGCGCTGGCTGCTTTGAAGATAACAGTACTATTGAAAGTGTTCTTTTGCCTTCAAGTCTTAAATGTATAGATTCAGATGCTTTTAGAAACTGCAAATCACTTAGTCTTGTCACTGGCGGTGCAAATGTTGAGAAGATTGCTGACAGAGCATTTATGAACTGCCCTGTATCAAGCTATAACATTCCTGCAAGCGTAAAATATGTTGGATTGAGAGCTCTTGATTTTAGTGATACTGGATTGGATGATAACAGAAAGGTAATCGTTTTTGAGGGAGATAACATACCTGTGTTGTCCTATGATTCTACTTCTTCGAGACTTGCTAATGCGGAGTACAGAAAAGATGCTTTATACAATGTTTTGTATGCAGTAGTAAAGGATGGTATTTCTGATTTTGAGAATACTATTCTTGATGATGATAGTCTAGGCTTTTCAGGAGTTATTCTAAACCTTGATAAGGACGAACAGGGCAATGAGACTGGTAAAGCTTCTGTAGTAAAGAACTATATTTACAGCCAGGAAGTTCTTGATAAACTGCCCAATAATATTATCGTGAATGGTAATGAGTATATAATAGATGGCAAGGAAGATATTGTGCTTGCAACTAATCCTTATGAAACTGTTGAAGCTAAGAAGGAATTAACAGTAGAATCTTCTATAGCAGGAGTGTCAGCATATCTATCTAATAAGGAACAGTGCAGAAAGCTTACAATAGAAGAAAGCGAACAGGCAAAGGATTGTCTTAATAGTGCATATTCATTGTTGTTTGGAAATAGATTGGATAATCTTAGAGGCTATGATATAAGTCTTTATGATGAAAAAGGACTAATAAAGATCGATAGATTAGGTAAGAGCAGTCTCTATGTAACAATTCCTGTAGATTCTTCAAACGGCAAATATCACGTTATTTCCATGGATGAAGATGGACAGCTCGAAGAGATTGGCGCCAGCTACAATGATGAGGACAAAACGATAACTTTTGAAACTGGTCATTTATCATATTTTGGTATATATTCCACAGAAGATGAGAATGTTGTTCTTAATTTAAAGGATGGTAAACTGGTAAAGGATTACAGGCTTGATACTTCACCAGACACAGGCGATAAATCGCTTCCAATATATTATGTCGCAAGTCTTGCGCTTGTATGTATTGGACTTATATTAATTCTAATTAAGAAGAAAAATGCATAATTATAGTAACTTGACATAGCTCGTATAATTGTATACAATTATACGAGCTTATTTAATTAAGGAGATGCATTGAAAATGTACGAATTTGAAGGATTTCAGAACCGACCAGTTCAATTGAATCAGAAAAATAATCTTTTAGAGATAGAGGAACATATGTATATTCTCGACGATGTTGAGAAACCAAATGTATTCAGAAATATGTTTCCATATTCGGAGATTCCAAAGATTCCATTTAATAATAGAATAGTTCCATTAAATCTTCCAAAGAATATCTGGATTACAGATACAACTTTCCGAGATGGACAGCAGTCACGTGCTCCATATAGTACTGAGCAGATTGTTACGATTTATGACTATCTGCACAAATTAGGCGGACCAAATGGTATGGTCAGAGCTTCTGAATTCTTCTTATATAGCAAGAAGGACAGAGATGCCGTATATAAATGTATGGACAGAGGCTATGAGTTTCCTGAGGTTACCAGCTGGATCAGAGCCAGCAAGGAAGACTTCAAGCTTGTTAAAGAAATCGGTATGAAGGAAACAGGTATTCTTGTAAGCTGTTCAGATTACCACATTTTCCTCAAGCTTAAGATGACTCGTAAGCAGGCTATGGAGCATTACCTTGGAGTTGTTAAGGAATGTCTTGAGGAAGGTATTGCAGTAAGATGTCATCTTGAGGATATTACCAGAGCAGATATCTATGGATTTGTTGTTCCTTTCTGTATAGAACTTATGAAGCTTAGTAAGATTTATAATCTTCCTGTTAAAATCCGTGCCTGTGATACCATGGGATACGGAGTTAACTTCTCTGGTGCTGTTATTCCAAGATCTGTACAGGGTATTATTTATGCACTTCATACCAACGGAGGTGTTCCTCACGAATGGCTGGAGTGGCATGGCCACAATGATTTCTACAAGGCAGTTGTTAACTCGACTACAGCATGGCTTTATGGATGTAGTGCAATCAATACTTCTTTGTTTGGTATTGGTGAAAGAACTGGAAATACACCACTTGAAGCAATGGTATTTGAATATGCTCAGATCAGGGGCCATCTTAATGGAATGGATACAACTGTTATTACAGAACTTGCTGAGTACTATAAGAAAGAGATTGGTTATGATATTCCGCCTCGTACACCATTTGTTGGTAAGAACTTTAATGTTACCAGAGCGGGTATTCATGCAGATGGATTACTTAAGAACGAGGAAATATATAATATATTTGATACAGAGAAATTCCTTAACAGACCTGTATTGTGCGCTATCAGTAATACATCAGGACTTGCAGGAATTGCACATTGGATTAATTCATACTACAAGCTGCCAGTTGAGAAGCATGTAGATAAGAACTCAGAACTTGTCAGAGAGGTTAAGGACTGGGTAGATGCAGAATATGAATCTGGCCGTGTAACTGTATTAACTGATGATGAACTTATCGTTGTAATTGACAAGAAATGTAAAAAGCTTGGTGTTGAATTGGTGTAATCAATGGCAAATTATGATGTAAAAACAGAAGTATCTGATAAATTTTCACTTAGAGGTCGTGTTTATCATAAGATAAGAGAAGATATATTAAGTGGAATATATAAAGATAATGAAGAACTTAGAGAAGTGGCAATCGGAGAGGAACTTGGAGTATCAAGAACTCCTGTCAGAGAGGCTTTCAGACAGCTTGAGCTTGAAGGCCTTATTCAGATAATCCCTAACAAAGGCGCCTATGTAACTGGTATTACTGTTAAGGATGTCCAGGATATCTATATGATGAGATCCAAGCTTGAAGGTTTGGCTGCAAGATGGGCTACTGAAAATATCAGTGACGAACAGATGAATGAAATGGAGGAAAATATATATCTTTCTGAATTTCATGCTTCAAAGGGACATATGGAGCAGATAACCAATCTGGATAATCGTTTTCATGAGATTCTTTATGAAGCATGTAACAGTAAAATGCTACAGCATCAGCTGCAGGATTTCCATGAGTATGTACTCAGAGTTAGAAAGAGAACTCTTTCTGAAAACAAGCGTAGTGCAGCTTCTACTGAAGAACACAAGGAAATTATGGAAGCTATAAAAGCTAAGGATGCTGACAGAGCAGAACTTGCAGCAAACAGGCATATAGTTAATGCTTATGAAAATATGGTAAAAAATGGTCTCTATGAGGCTTATGAGAGAGGATAAATATGAACAAAATCGCTATGAACACTCCAATCGTTGAGATGGATGGAGACGAAATGACAAGAATTTTGTGGACAATGATCAAGGATGAACTTTTACTTCCATTTATTGATTTGAACACAGAATACTATGATCTTGGACTTGAAAATCGTAATGCAACTGATGATAAGGTTACTGTAGACAGTGCTAACGCTACAAAGAAATATGGTGTTGCTGTTAAGTGCGCGACTATTACACCTAATCAGGCTCGTATGAGCGAGTATAATCTTAAGGAAATGTGGAAGAGTCCTAATGGTACAATCAGAGCTATGCTTGATGGTACAGTATTTAGAACACCAATCATAGTAAAAGGAATAGAGCCTTGCGTTAGAAACTGGGAGAAACCTATTACTCTGGCTCGTCATGCATATGGTGATGTATATAAGAACGTTGAAATTGATGTGCCAGGTGAGGGAACAGCTAAGTTAGTATTTACTGATAAAAATGGTAATACTACAGAAGAAGTAATTCATGAATTTAAGGGCCCTGGAGTAATTCAGGGTATGCACAATACAGATAAGTCAATTGCCAGCTTTGCAAGAGCCTGCTTCACATATGCAATCGCTCTTAAGCAGGATTTATGGTTTGCTACAAAGGATACTATTTCAAAGAAGTATGATCATACCTTTAAGGACATATTTAATGAAATATATGAAAATGAATATAAAGCTAAGTTTGAAGAATTAGGTATTGAGTACTTCTATACACTCATTGATGATGCTGTTGCTCGTATTATGAAGTGTAAGGGCGGACTTATCTGGGCATGTAAAAATTATGACGGCGATGTAATGTCGGATATGGTAAGTTCTGCTTTTGGATCTCTTGCTATGATGACATCAGTTCTTGTTTCTCCTGATGGAGTATATGAATATGAAGCTGCTCACGGAACAGTTCAGCGTCATTATTACAAGCACCTGAAGGGTGAAGAGACAAGTACTAACTCTGTTGCAACTATTTTTGCCTGGTCTGGTGCATTAAGAAAGCGTGGAGAACTTGATGACAATACAGAACTTGTTAGATTTGCAGATGCCCTGGAAAAGGCTACACTTTCAACAATTGAGTCTGGAAAGATGACCAAGGATCTTGCTCTTATTACAAGCCTTAAGGATGTAACTGTTCTGAATTCTCAGGACTTTATTAAAGCAATCAGAGCAACACTTGAAAAAGAATTAGCATAGGGTTATTGATACATCACTAAAAAGAACTTTATTTGTCCCTTTTTGCATTTGATTAGAAGAATTTTATTAAAATAATAATTCATATTATGGACGCTTTCGCTCTCTGTCCTCGTGCTCACGTTACTAAACTCGATAAAATCTCGTTAAGTAACGAGCCTGCGGAGAGCCCTAATATGAATTATTTTTTTTATATTATAACTTTAATAATGTAAAAAGGGGTTTTTTTGTTCTTTTTAAGGAACAGTATCTTCTTATGGAAAATTTAACCAAAATGTGTTATAATCATACTCAAAATATGTAGTAATTTTACAATAAATGGATTGGAACTATATGAAACCTTCTTTTATTATAATTTTAATTGCATTATTGGTTATAGCTGTTGTATTGATTGTGCTTCTGGTATTGAGCTACAGATATAATAAGCAGCTGAAAAAGTATTATGAGTATGAATTATATCATGATGGTCTTACTGGCCATACCACCTGGAACTGGTTGTGGAAGAAGATAGGTCATCAGACCAATGAGACTCTGCTTAATTATGATTTTGTTCATTTTGATATTAAAGCGTTTAGAATGTTTAATGAACTATACAATCATGATGTTGGTAATGAGGTCTTAAAGTTTGTATCAAAGACACTTATGGAGCAGGATTTTATTCTATATTCTGCAAGATGTCATAACGACAATTTTGCTTTCGTTACCAAGCCCTATATAGAACTGAATCTTATGGATAAACTCGAGGAACTTTTTGAGAAGATGAAATATGTTCCTGGTTATGAGGAGAGCCCTTTGTATTTTAGATGCGGAGCAGTTCTTCGTAATCAGAAACTTCGCTCCAATGATACAGTTGCGGATATGGCTAAGATGGCCCAGAAACAGGGAAAGAAGCTTAACTGTACCGAGATTATTATCTATGATGATGTTATGAAGGAAAAGGTCTTAAGAGGTGAGACTTTAAAAAATAATCTTCCTGAAGCGTTTTTAAGAGATGAAATTCTTGTATATTTTCAACCTAAATTTGATTCAGTATCTGAAGAAATTGTAGGTGCTGAAGCGTTGGTTCGCTGGATGTATCATGGTAATGAGTTAATGTTTCCTGATAAGTTTATACCTTACCTGGAAGCTAATAATTCTATTAATCTTCTTGATGAGCATATGATTGAAAAGGTTTGTCAGTATATGGAGAGATGGAAGAGCGAAGGCAAAAAACTTGTTCCGGTATCCATTAATCTGTCTCAAAAGGAAATACAAAAGGAGAGCCTTGTAGCAGATATCGTTAAGATAGTTGATAAATATGATGTTGACAGGAAACTGCTGGAATTTGAAATAACAGAGACTGCTAATTTCCAGGATACGGAATATTTTTTGTCTGTTATAACTCAGCTACGTAATGAAGGTTTTGGTATCAGTATTGATGACTTTGGTACAGGTTATTCATCATTTAAGATGCTGAAGGATATTCCTGTTAATACTTTGAAGATTGATAAGAGCTTTGTGGATGCTATATCCCAGGATAATATTAACGAAAAGGGAATGAAGATTCTTGAGGATGTAGTAAGTATGACTAAGCATCTTTCGTTGAACTGTATTGCTGAAGGAGTTGAGGACGAATATCAGAAGGACACATTAAGAGACTGGGGTTGTGATCAGATTCAGGGTTATTATTATTCAAAACCCATTCCGGCTGCAGAATACGAAAATAAATATTTATAATATTAAAGTCTCCACAATTTGTGGAGACTTTTTTATTTGGACATTTCTTCATATTCTTTAGATACTTCTTCCCATTCTTCCATAAGAAGCAGGAGAGTTTCTTCGTTATCATTTAACTTTGAAGTGAGCTCATTTAGTTTGGCAGAATTAGAACTATTGACTGGGTTAGCCAATTCTTCATTCAGCTTAGCCTGTTCAGCCTCAAGCTTTTCTATTTTTGATTCAATATCATTTTGCCTGTTTTGAAGCTTTCTTAGAGCTGCCTGCAACTCTTTTTGAGCTTTCCAGTCCAATTTGTTGACAGTTTCTTTTGGAACTTCAACAGTATCCTGCACAAGGCTTGGAGAGAGGTCATCACGTTTTTCAAGATAATAGTCATAATCACCAAGGTATTCAGTAAAGCCCTGTTGCTTTAATTCCAGAATTCTGTCGGCGGTTCTGTTTATAAAATATCTGTCATGGGATACATACAATAATGTTCCTTCATAATTGTTTAAGGCATTCTCAAGAATCTCTTTTGAAGTAATATCTAGATGATTGGTTGGCTCATCAAGTATTAGAAAGTTTGCTTCGCTAAGCATCAACTTAGCGAGGGATACACGACCTTTTTCACCACCACTAAGACTGGATATTTTCTTTAATACATCTTCACCTGTAAATAGAAATGCAGCGAGTACATTTCGTATCTCAGTATTGGTAAGAGAAGGATATTCATCAGAGATCTCTTCGAAGATTGTTTTGTTATCATTGAGCACATGGTGCTCCTGATCATAATAACCGATGGTAACCTTACTGCCTAACCTGAATTCACCTGAATCAGCTGTTTCTAAACCATTAAGTATCTTTAGTAAGGTGGTTTTGCCGGTTCCGTTATCACCTATAATTGATACATGATCACCACGTTTTATCTCAAAGTTGACATTGCTAAATAAAGTATTGGAAGAGTAGGCTTTTGACAGATCCTTAACCTGAAGAACATCTTTACCTGACTCTATTCTTGGAAAGAGAGCAATTCTCATTTCGTCATTAAGCTCTACGGGCTTATCTATTTTTTCGAGCTTGTCCAGCGCCTTGACGCGGGATTCGGCACGCTTAATAGATTTTTCTCTATTAAAGCTTCTTAATTTCTCGATTACCGCTTCCTGATGTTCTATCTTGGACTGCTGCTTTAAATAGGCTTTCATAGCCATGTTTCTTAGCATTTCCTTCTTTACAGCATAATCTGAATAATTACCACTATAACTTGTAGCTGTTCCGGCCTCAATCTCAATTACCTTATTGACAATCTTATCCAGGAAATATCTATCGTGAGATACGATAAATACTGTGTTTTTATAATTTAGAAGATAATTTTCAAGCCAGCTGATGGAGCTCATATCCAGATGGTTAGTTGGCTCATCAAGTATTATTAAATCAGGAGAGTTTAGAAGCAGTTTACCAAGGGCCACTCTGGTTTTTTGTCCCCCTGAAAGGGTATTGACTGTCTGACTGAAGTTTTCTTCTTTGAATCCAAGTCCAAGAAGGATTCCTCTGACTTCACTCTTGTATATATAGCCGCCTTTATCTTCAAATATTCGTAAGAGTTCTGTGTGTTTATGAATAAGCGCATCCAACTCATCAGATGAGGCGTTTTCCATAGCTTTTTGAAGCGTATCTATATCTTTTTCCATCTGGATGAGTTCTTCCTTAACAGACAGAATTTCATCGTAGATGTTTCTTTCTGAGTCAAGCAGTGCATTCTGGGGCAAATATCCTATGGAAGTGAATTTGGAACAGGTAACTTCGCCCTGATCACTTTGCTCAAGCCCCATAATAATCTTTAGAAGAGTAGACTTACCGCATCCATTGACACCTATTAATGCAGCTTTATCAGACTCGTTAAGATGAAATGAAACACCTCTTAACACATTGTTGTCTATATATGTTTTATGTATATTGTTACATGACAAAATCATACTTTTACCTCGCAAAAATATATTATATAGATTATCCATTTGGTCTTCAAGTATTGGCTCTCAAATAGCCTATAATTGTTTGACAAGAATTTCACAAACGGCGTATAATTAGTATGCATATTTAAGAGGGCGAATGGAGAATAGTATGGACAGAGACATTTCGCAGGCTGTAATAACCAGACTTCCACGTTATTACAGATATCTTGGTGAACTAAAGGATAAGGGTGTAGAGAGAATATCAAGTCAGGATCTTGCTATTATTATGAATGCAACTGCTTCTCAGATCAGACAGGATTTTAATAATTTTGGTGGATTTGGTCAGCAGGGCTACGGCTATAATGTTGAACATCTGTATTCTGAGATAGGAAAGATACTTGGTCTGGATATGCAGCACCATATGATTCTTATTGGTTCAGGTAATTTGGGTCACTGTCTTGCTAATTACGTTAATTTTGAAAAAAGAGGTTTTATTTTCGAAGGCTGTTTTGATTCAAATCCAGAACTTGTGGGTGATTATATAAGAGGCATCGAGATTATGCCTATGGAACGACTTGAGGATTTTGTAAGAGATAACAATATAGATATGGCAGTTATTACCATTCCAAAAAGCGGAGCTGTTGAAGTTGCAAAGCGACTGGTTAACTGCGGAATCAAGGCAATATGGAATTTTGCGCATGTAGACCTTGAGGTGGGTGATGATGTGATAGTGGAAAATGTTCATTTGTCAGAGAGCCTTATGAAACTATCCTATAACTGGAATCATTCAAAAAAGGCTTAGTAAAGCTGTTTATCATTTTGTGTTTTACCGTAAGTGATATGTTGGGAATGTGTCACGGGAGGAAACTATGGCCAAAAATGTTGAAAAATTATCTCAGGCGCTGGAAGAAAAGAAACTTCCTGTAGCTACATTAGATACAAAATGGCATAAATTATTTACCAAGGTTGATAAGACTGAAGCAATAGTTAAAGCTGAAAAAGAGCTTAATGAGCAGTTGAGAAAACAGGGTAAAGTCAATACAGATATTAAAAATCTAAAGAAAATAAAGATGGATCTTATGGATGAGATTGTAACCCTCATGGAAGATGAAAGTGGACAGTCCAAGGTTGAAGAGAATAAGAAATTAATCAATGAGTGCAATGAGAAGATTGATTCATACACAGAAGTTCTGACTCAGATGCCTAAGGACATTGCTGCTGCCAATAGAAAGCTGATGATAGCTACCATGGACACCTGTTATGATGATCTTCATGAAAATGAGAAGGGGATCAAGGAACTGGGTGACTGGCTTGCAAAGATTCGTGTTGAACTTAAAAAGAATGTAGTCAGAAAACAGGAGCTGGAGATAGCAAATCAGGAGATATATTCTTATATGCATGATATATTTGGTGCAGAAGCAATTGATCTTTTTGATATGACCTACAATCCTTCTGATAATCCTATTACAAAGGAATAATTACAAGATGAATGAGATGTTTGACAGGGTATGTGCCCTGGTTGATTTAAATAATGTATATGACAATATGGAACAGATATGTTCCAGGGTTGGTGATAATACTGCTGTATATGCGGTAATCAAAGCTGATGGCTATGGACATGGAGCTATTCCTATTGCTTTTGAATATGAAAAGATTGATAAGGTTAAGGGCTATTGTGTTGCCACAGCTGAAGAAGCACTTCAATTAAAAAAGGCTGGAGTAAAGAAAGATATAGTTATTATTGGTTATACTTTTCCGTATGCTTATAAGCAGCTGATTGAAAATGATATTCGAATTACTGTATTCAGAGAAGATACCATTGAGGAACTGGATAAAGTAGCTGCCAAGCTGGGCAGGATGGCTCATGTACATATTAAGGTTGATACTGGAATGAGCAGAATAGGTGTGTCTCCTTATGATGACGGATTTGCAGTAGTTGAAAAAGCTGTGTCAATGAATAATCTTGATGTTGAAGGCGTATTTACTCATTTTGCAAAAGCGGATGAGAGTGACAAGACTAATGCTAATGAACAGTTCGAGATGTTTACAAGCTTTGTAGAAGCAGTCGAAGAGCAATATTCTTTTAAATTCAAAGTTAAGCACTGCGCGAACTCGGCGGCAATAATTGATATGCCTTATACATATATGGATGCGGTAAGAGCGGGAATTATTCTCTATGGCCTTTGGCCAAGTGACGAAGTCAATAAAGACAATATCGAACTTAAGCCTGTTATGAGTATTATTAGTCATATTACTTATATTAAAACCGTTGCGGCAGGAACAGCTGTAAGCTATGGAGGCGACTTTGTAACGAGCAGACCTACCAGAATAGCAACAATACCTGTGGGCTATGCGGATGGTTACCAGAGGAGGCTCTCCAATAAAGCTTATGTGATTATTAATGGCAAGAAAGCACCAATTCTTGGCAGAATATGTATGGATCAGTTTATGGTTGATGTTACATTTATTCCTGAATGCAAGGAAGGGGATAAGGTTACTCTGATTGGAAAAGACGGTGACGTAAGCATTAGTATAGAGGAATTGAGCGATATTTCCCAACAGCTCAATTATGAATTTGCCTGTGATATTGGAAAGAGAGTACCCAGAGTATTTATTAAGGATAATCAGTGCATATATGAAAAAGACTACAATAATGATGTATCATTGAGGAGCTTATCGAATTGACGCAAAAGCAATAAAATGCTATATTAAAATGTCGGAATGTTGTTTAGGAGCTATATGGATATCACTTACATTTTTATTGCAGTAATATTTCTGATAATAGGATTTGCACTAGCCTATTATTTGTTTGTTGTTAAGAATATATTGAACAGTCAGGTGGCTGAGGAAGAGATTATCTCTATTGTTAATGAGAGTACCGAAAAAGGTATGATTGAAGAATCAGAAGCGGAGATGATTAATAATATCTTTGAATTTGGGGATAAAGCCGCCAAAGATATTATGACTGACAGAAGTAATATCATAGCTTTTGAAGTTAACGAAAAGCTTGAAGATGTAATTGAAGAGATTCTGGATAGTAATAATTCGAGATTCCCTGTTTATAATGAGAATCTTGATCATATTGTTGGTATTTTACACATTAAGGATGCAATTATTGCCAACAGGGATAAGAATAACCGTAAGAAGGCATTAGACAAACTTGAAGGTATATACAGAGAAGCGAAGTTTATTCCTGAGACCAGAAAGGTTGATGCTTTGTTTTCTACCATGAGAAGCGCAAGACTTCAGATGGTTGTAGTTATCGACGAATACGGTCAGACTGCAGGTGTCATTACTATGAGAGATATCCTGGAGGAAATCGTTGGTAACATTGATGATGAAGATGATGAAATAGCTGATTTTATAGTCGCTAAAGAAGAAAATAAATATATAATTGATGGTTTGACAAAACTGGAAGATATTGAGGAATTCCTTGATATTGAGTTTGATGAAGAGAACTTTGAGACCATCAATGGTTATCTTGTTTCCAAACTTGAACATATACCAGATAAAAAAGAGAAATTTGAGTTTTCCTATGGAGGTTATACCTTTAAGGTGCTCTCGGTGGAAAACAAGGTGATTAAGCAGATTCTGATTACCAGAAATGCAGTTGAAAGTACACAACAGATTGATGCTGAAGCAGACAAATCTGAAGAATAAAAGAAATAGAAAGAGGTTTTTATGTCAGGACATTCAAAATTTGCTAACATTAAGCATAAGAAAGAAAAAAATGATGCAGCAAAAGGAAAGATTTTTACTATTATAGGTCGTGAAATTGCGGTAGCAGTTAAAGAAGGTGGCCCAGATCCAACTAATAACTTTAAGCTTGCTCAGGTTATTGCTAAGGCAAAGGCTAATAACATGCCTAATGATACTATTGACAGAGGTATTAAGAAGGCAAGTGGTGATGCAGGTAATGTTAATTACGAATACATTACATATGAAGGCTATGGTCCTAACGGTATAGCTGTGATTGTTAAGACACTGACGGATAACAAGAACAGAACAGCAGCTAATGTTCGTAGTGCATTTACAAAGGGCAATGGCAGCATTGGTACACCTGGATGCGTATCATTTATGTTTGATGAGAAGGGTCAGATCATTATCGATAAAGAAGAATGCGATATGGATGCTGATGAGCTCATGATGATCGCTTTGGATGCTGGTGCAGAAGATTTTGCAGATGAAGAAGATTCGTATGAAGTGATTACTGCTCCAGATGATCTTGTTGCTGTTCAGAATGCATTGGATGAGAATAAGATTGCTTACGTATCAAGTGAAGTTACTATGATTCCTCAGAACTATGTTTCAGTAACTGATCCTGAAACAACAAAGTACATCAATAGAATAATTGATCTTCTTGATGAGGATGATGATGTTCAGTACGTATACACTAACTGGGAAGAGCAGGAATAATTAAGGCAGAGGTAAAAGTTATGGCAGAGTATATGTCAAAAGACACAATATGTATTCAGTCTGGTTATAAACCAGGAAATGGTGAACCAAGAAATATGCCGATTGTTCAGTCGACTACATTTAAGTATTCTGATTCTGATGCTATGGGCCGACTTTTTGATTTGGAA
Source organism: Lachnospiraceae bacterium UBA1712 (assembly GCA_002317175.1). GTDB lineage: Bacteria > Bacillota > Clostridia > Lachnospirales > Lachnospiraceae > Colinaster. The sequence goes on from DCJA01000036.1 coordinate 128,807, forward strand.
GATAGCGGTTATTTCTATACAAGATTGGCTAATCCTACGAATGATAATGTGGCAAAGAAGATTTGCGAGCTTGAAGGTGGTTATGCAGCAATGCTGACAAGCTCAGGTCAGGCAGCTAATTTCTTTGCAGTATTTAATATCTGTGAATGTGGTGGACATGTAGTTATGTGCTCTCCAATTTATGGCGGTACATTCAATCTTGTGTCTACTACCATGAAGAAGATGGGTGTTGAATGTACGATTGTAAGTCCTGATGATGACGAAGATACATTAAATGCTGCCTTTAAGGACAACACAAAGTGTGTACTGGCTGAGTCAATAGCTAATCCTAATTGCAGTGTCCTTGATTTTGAGAAATTTGCAAAGGTTGCACATGAGCATGGAGTACCTCTTATTGTAGATAATACCTTCCCTACACCAATCAATTGTAATCCAATCAAATGGGGAGCAGATATTGTTACTCATTCAACTACCAAATATATGGATGGACATGGTCTTGGTGTTGGTGGTGCCATTGTAGACAGTGGCAATTTTGACTGGGATAAATATGCTGATAAATTCCCTGGACTTACAACTCCAGATGAATCATATCATGGAATTATTTATACACAGAAATTTGGCAAGGCTGCTTATATTACAAAAGCAACTAGTCAGCTGATGAGAGATTTTGGTGCTATTCAGGCACCTCAGAATGCTTTTTACCTTAATATTGGACTTGAGACATTGCATCTTCGTATGCCAAAACATGTCTCAAATGCAGTAAAGGTTGCTGAGTTTTTGGCTTCTAATCCAAAGGTTGCCTGGGTTAATTATCCTGGTCTTAAGGGTGATAAGTATTATGAAAGAGGTCAGAAATATATGCCTAATGGTACCTGTGGCGTACTGGCGTTTGGTATGAAGGGTGGAAGAGAAGCTTCTAAGGCTGTTATGGGCAATTTGCAGCTTGCTTGTATTGTTACACATGTTGCAGATGCGAGAACCTGTGTACTACATCCTGCAAGCCATACACATAGACAGATGACAGATGAACAGCTTATTGCTGCAGGTATTTTACCTGAATTTATCAGACTTAGTGTTGGTATTGAGGATGCTGACGATATAATTGCTGATTTGAAACAGGCGATTGACAAGATTTAAGGGGAAATCTTTATGGATACTTCCAGAAACAGATTTAGTAATACTATTTGCGTTGTATTTTCGATAATACTTGCTGTTTTAGTATGCACTTCAATTGGAATCAGATTTGGAATTGATAATAAAGTAAGCCGTGCAATTATTGCCGCAGGATACTGCGGCATCGTTGTAGGGCTTGCTTTTGCGCTTAACAAACTTGTTAAGAAGGTTATGGAAAAGGGCGTTTACATTGACTCTGATAAGGCTTTCCTTATCTCTGTTATTGTTGATAGCGTTCTTTTTATTTTAATGAGACTTCTTGTAATAAGTGACGTTATTAAGGTTGAGTTTTCTACTTCTAAGATAATTGAAAGCGCAAAAATAGCTTCTGATGGAAAGGTGTTTGTAGATTTTTCATCTCTTGATAATATTTTTGCAACTATGCTTTCTATGTGTTTTAAACTGTTTGGAAATACTTTTTTCCCTATTTATCTTTTGCAGTTTATTATCAGTTTGATTTCGTTTGCGTTTCTATATGTATCTGTTAAAAAAATCTTTGGAAGATTTGCAGCTGCGGTGATGGGATTCTTTGTGGCTGTATTGCCAATCTTTTTCAAAACCATAGCAAGTGATTCTTCGGATAATCTTGTTATTCTTATGTTTTCAATAATATTGATGCTTACTGCAAAATATAAAGATGTTATAGAAGAGAAGGCAATTAGCGTTGCTTTGACTTTTGTTATTGGTCTTATATGTGGCTTGTTTTCTCTTTATAGCGCATTGCTTGTATATGCAATCGTATTTCCGCTTGTTGTATTGTGGGATTGCAGAAGTGAATATACCAAAGACAGAGTAATTAATACATTTTTAATGCTGGTCGCTTCTATGATTGGCTTTTTTGCCTCTTTGCTTGTAGAAGCCTATGTATTTTCAGAAGATGGAGTTGTGGCTTTTGTTGAGGCAGCTTCAAAGCATTTACAATTCAGATTTTCTTATGCTGTTAATTACAATCTTATTAAGTGGATTCTTGACGACGCAGGAGTATTTTTTATTGCGATTATTTGCATCATATATGTGGTAATGTACTGGAAGAGCGATGAGGATGCAGCACATATACCTGCTTTGTTTAGCGTTTTGCTTACTATTCAGCTGGTAGGTGTAGCAGTTAATAATCATGGCGCAGCAATGATGCTACTGGCTATAGCACTTCTAATTGCTGGAGGAACAGGAATATATGATCTTTCTTATACTGAAAGTAGCGTCAGAGTATATAAGATGAAGGATGATATGGAGCCTCCGGTTATTACCAGCATTGATGATAAACCTACTAATGTTCAGGCAACCGTAGCCAAAACTGAGGTTGAAAAGGTTACTGAACTTGCGGAAGCTAAGCCTGATGAGGAAAAGGTTACTGAACTTGCGGAAGCTAAGGCTGATGATAATTCTGAAGAAGAAAAGAATAATGAGGCTGTAGAAGAAAATCCTGCAGGAGATATATCTGTATTAGATAGCGTAGCTGATAATTCGAAAGAAGATGATAGAGAACTGACTACTGATACAGAAACAGTCAATGATGCTGAGAATGAATCTATATATTCAGATCAGAGAAAGTATTCTGAACCAGAGGTTAGACAGACCACTAACTACGGAATAAATGATGCTGATTTTGAATCATTGTTTAATGGAAGTTATGTTCCACCTAAGTTTGTGTATAACGATATATATGCCGATGATCTTCTTGAAAAGGCTAAGGAGAGCAGTGAAGATGTATCAACAGAATCAGATGATTCTGATACTGAAGCTTCTGCAGATAATATTTTAAATAGCTTTGATAGTACAGAAACTGCTTTAACAGCAAATGATATTGAAGCAGGTGATGGAGCAGACTCAGATGATAACAGTTTAGATGCGACTGATTCTGAAGAAGAGGTTATTATAGGAGAAGAAAAGGTGGATGACAGCAAGGATAAAAAAGCTTATGTAGATTCGTTCTTTGGTTATTTATACAACGACAATAATCAGTTTGAAGCCTTCGAGCCTTTAAAACCGCTTGATGATATTCCTGTAAAGGAAGAGGTCAAAGAAGAATATGTGTCTCATGCGGATAAGTTTGCTGATCTTGATCTTGATTTAGGTATTGATGCATTTGACAATATTAATGTTGATGCCGTTGAAAATGAGCAGAGTGAAGTTAATTTGGGTGAGAGTTCAGAAGAAACTGCTGAAGTGGTTGAAGCTGCAGTAGTAGTTGAGCCTGAGACTGATTATGAAGTTTCTGTTACTGAAGAGGAAGTGCTTACTGCAGATGAAACATTTACTGAAGAATATACTCATGTAGAAGAAGATGACGTTCCTGAAATGGATGATATCTCAAATGAGGCTGACGTTCCTGAAGTTGAAGATATCCCAAAAGAGGCAGATGTTCCTGAAGCGGAAGATATTCCTGAAGAAGTTGATGCTACTGATATAGAAGCATTTGATGAGGATGATAATCTCGCTAATGAGGATGATAATCTCACTAATGATGATGAATTTGCTGAAGCAGATGAACAATTCTTCTTTGATTCAGATGATTCTAATACAGAGGATACTTTTGCGTGGGATCCTATAGCAGGTTCAAATATTGATGAAACTTTTGAATTTGGTAGTTCTTCAGAGGTTGAGGATGAGATACTTAAGGCACTCAATGATTTTAAACCAGTAGAAAGCCAGGAAGAAAAAGATATAGAGACAAGCCTGAAGGAAGAATTCTCATATGAGGAAATGCTTGAAAAGAAAATAGATGAAGATTTCTCTTATGAAGAAGCTTTGAATCGAAAGATTCTTAATGAGGAAGTTGAACAGGAAATAGGATTTTCTTATGAGCAGGCGCTGGAGAAAAAACTTGAAGTTGAAGAATCTATTAAGAATGCAATAAGAAAAGATAGTTTTTCATATGAGGAAGCATTTAGCAATAAGATTATTGCTGAAGAAGCAATCGAGGATGCTATGTCTGATGAGAATGGCATTTCTGTGGTTGATACACTTTCAAGTAAAATTGCTCTGGAGGATATGATAGAACAGAATTCTGAAAAAACAGAGTTCTCATATCAGGAGGCACTTGAAACAAAGATTGATGTTGAACAGTCGATTGAGAATGCTAATACAGAAAAGCTGTTAGAGGAATTTGGCTCAGATGATCTATTCGAGGGAGTTAAGATTGATTTTTCGGGAGAAGATTTTACCTCTGCAACTGAAGCCTTGAACATACAAGATGGCGCTGTTGATGAAGAACAGACTGTGACTGAGGAATACACACAGGCAGAAGAGCAGACTGTAATAGAGGGATATGCCAAGGCGGATGAACACACTTATGTAGAAGAAACAGAATCTGTTAAAGATAGCAGTGTAGCTGAGGAATCTGCTGATTACGATGCTGAGAGTTCTGAAACAGAAGAAGTCAAGTTCATTGAAAATCCACTTCCTCTTCCTAAAAAGCATGTTCATAGAGAAATGGATTATGGACGTGTTATTCCGTCAGCATGGATGCATTATGATATAGAATTAGATAAAAATAATAATCATTATGATATTTAAGAAAAGCCCGAGAGGGCTTTTCTTTTTTGTATACAAAATATTGTAGTTTTGTTTAACACTTAATCAAGATTATGTGATATAATTTTAAAGGTTATTATATTGTGAGGATTTTATGCATGGCTACAAATAACGGAAGAAGTAGAACAAATAGTAATAATAAAAAAACAACTTCTAAGAAGAATACAAAAACTAATAGTAGAGCTAAAAATACTAATAGTAGAACTATGTCTGAAGAAGATTTATTGATAATCAATTATGTGGTAATAATTGGATCCGTATTGTTATGTGTCCTTTTGTTTCTGTGTAATTTTGGCCTTGTTGGAACAGTTGGAGATATCATAAGCAATATTATGTTTGGCTTATTTGGAAAACTGGCATATGTATTTCCTATATTTCTGATTGTTATAGCTTTTTTGTGGATTTCAAAACAGTCTGATAACAGACTGATAGCTAAGCTTGTGGCTTTCGTGTGTCTGTTCCTTGTTATTGGAGTATTTTTTGAGGTATCTGGCGGATATACTGCAGAGGCAGATACATATTCTTTTAAGGAATTATTTTTGAAGGGCTCTGATTATAATGCTGGTGGTGGCGTTATTGCGGGTTCGCTTGGTTATTTCCTTAATAAGTATTTGGGTAAGCTTGCTACAATTATGATAGTTGTATGTATGATATTTATTTGCTGTATTATCATTTTTGGCAAGAGCTTTATTGATGTATTTGTTAACAGTGGTACAAAGATTAGAGATACTGCAAAGGAAGCTGGCGAATATCGAAGAGAGCATATGACTCGTAGTAGTTTTGTTGAAGAAGAACAGCAAAATGAAGAAAGAAAAGCGCGAGTTAGAAACTATGATTTATCTAATCCAAATGAAAAAGAAGAATTAAAGCAGAAAAAGAAACTGGAAAAAGAAGCCAAGGAAAATGATGCTATTCTTCGCATGGACAAAAAATTCTCTGGAATAGCTAATAATACTATTATTGAAGATAATACTCCTAAAAAGAAGGATGATATTCATGAAATAGTGTTCAAAGAAGATACAGAACCAAAGAAAGAGCGTATCAAGGTAACAGATAGTAATGTTCTGGATAACAGCATCAAATTTCATACTGCAGAATATGATGATGATGAATATGATGCTAAAGATACCAGTTCTGAGAAAGTAGCTGAGCGTCCAGTTGAAAGAAGAATTGAAAGACCAAATGACAGTGTAGCTGAAAAGCCTCCTGTTAAAGCTGTCGAGAAAGTTACGGCTAATGTTGCTGAAAAAACAGCTGATAGAGTTGTTGAGAAGAAAGTGGACTATTCTAAGGAAAAATACAAATTTCCTCCTTTGTCATTATTATCTTCTGGTTCTGGCAAAACTTCAGGTGATTCACGAGCAGCGTTAAGTGAAACTGCAAAGAAACTGGAAAATGCGCTTGAGAGCTTTGGAGTTAGTGCGAAAGTAACTGATATAAGCCAGGGACCAAGTGTTACCCGATATGAACTTGAGCCAGCTATAGGTGTTAAAGTTAGCAGGATTACCTCCCTCGCAGATGACCTTAAGCTTCATCTTGCTGCAAAGGATATAAGAATAGAAGCTCCTATTCCAGGTAAATCAGCAGTTGGTATTGAAGTTCCTAATTCTGAAAGTAGCGGAGTAAAACTGCGAGATCTTTTTGAAGATAATGAATATAAGAATTTTTCAGGCAATATAATGTTTGCTGTTGGTAAAGATATTGCTGGTAAGGTAATTGTTACAGATATATCAAAGATGCCTCATATGCTTATTGCGGGTAGTACAGGATCGGGTAAGTCGGTATGTATTAATACACTGATTATGAGTATTTTGTATAAGCATGATCCAAAGGATGTTCAGCTTATAATGGTTGATCCAAAGGTAGTCGAGCTTAGCATTTATAATGGTATACCACATCTGATGATTCCTGTTGTAACAGATCCAAAGAAGGCTGCCGGTGCACTTAACTGGGCTGTTGCAGAGATGACTGACAGATATAAGAAATTTGCCGATCTCAATGTAAGAGATCTGAAAGGTTATAATAAAAAAGTCGAAGAGATGCAGGATGCCAGCGAGGAACATAAGCATCTGCCTCAGATTGTAATCATTGTAGATGAGCTTGCTGACCTTATGATGGTTGCAGCAAAAGAAGTAGAAGAATCCATTTGTCGTCTTGCACAGCTGGCAAGAGCCTGTGGAATTCATCTTATACTTGCAACTCAGAGACCTTCTGTTGATGTTATAACTGGATTAATTAAGGCGAATATGCCTAGTAGAGTTGCATTTGCGGTTTCTTCGGGAGTTGATTCAAGAACAATTCTTGATATGAATGGTGCTGAAAAACTTCTTGGTAAAGGTGACATGTTATTTTATCCTCAGGGATATACCAAGCCTGCCAGAATCCAGGGAGCATTCGTATCTGATAATGAAGTTGCCGATGTTGTTGATTTTATTAAGAATCAGAAGCTTCATAATGAGTTTGGTGACAGGGCAAAGGATAGCGTGGATAAGATTGGTTCTTCCTCTTCAGCTTCCGGCGCTTCTTCTGATGGCGGCTCAGGATATGATGATTTGTTTGTACAGGCTGGAAACTTTATTATAGATACCAATAAGGCTTCCATTGGCAATCTGCAGCGTAAATTCAGAATAGGATTTAACAGAGCAGCAAGAATTATGGATCAGCTTTGTGATGCTGGAGTAGTAGGGGCAGAGCAGGGTACCAAGCCTAGAGAAGTTATTATGAGTCAGGAAGAATTTGATCAGTTTGTTGAAGAATATGTGTAATATAAGGAGAACTAGGGATGTTTAAGAGTGATATTGAGATTGCTCAGGAAGCAGAAATGCTTGAAATAGAAAAAGTTGCTGAGGCTGCAGGCATCCAGAAGGATGAATTGGAGCTTTATGGCAAATATAAGGCAAAACTGAGTGATGAATATATAAAGCGTATTAGCGCAAATAAGGATGGTAAATTAATACTTGTTACAGCTATTAATCCAACTCCGGCCGGAGAAGGAAAGACGACTACAACTGTTGGTCTTGGACAGGCATTTGCTAAATTAGGCAAGAGTGCTGTTATAGCCTTGAGAGAGCCATCTTTGGGACCTTGCTTTGGAGTTAAGGGAGGTGCTGCTGGTGGTGGCTATGCTCAGGTAGTTCCTATGGAGGATCTTAACCTCCATTTTACTGGTGATTTTCACGCGATTACTTCTGCTAACAATCTCTTAGCAGCTTTGCTGGATAATCATATCCAGCAGGGCAATGTGTTAAATATCGATACAAGACAGATTATCTGGAAGCGTTGTGTTGATATGAATGATCGTGTTCTTCGTAATATAGTTGTAGGCCTTGGTAATAAAACAGATGGTTTTGTCAGAGAGGATCACTTTGTTATAACAGTTGCTTCTGAGATAATGGCTATTCTCTGCCTTGCAACTGACATGAATGATCTTAAGGCTAAGCTTTCCAATATTATTGTTGCTTATGATGTTAATGGTAAGCCTGTTACAGCAAAGGATCTTAATGCTGTCGGAGCTATGGCTGCGCTGTTAAAGGATGCAATAAAGCCTAACCTTATTCAAACACTTGAGCATACACCTGCTCTTGTTCATGGTGGACCTTTTGCGAATATTGCTCATGGTTGTAATTCTATTATTGCTACTAAAACAGCACTTAAGATGGCTGATTATTGTATTACTGAGGCTGGATTTGGAGCGGATCTTGGAGCAGAAAAATTCCTGGATATTAAGTGCAGAAAGGGTAATCTTTCTCCTGATGCAGTAGTTCTTGTTGCTACAATCAGGGCATTAAAATATAATGGCAAGGTTGCCAAAACTGATCTTAACAAAGAGAATCTGGATGCGTTGAAGGTTGGAATAGCCAATCTTGAGAAACATATTACCAATCTACAGCAGTTTGGCATTCCTGTAGTTGTTACACTTAATTCGTTTATTACAGATACTGAGGCTGAAACTAATTTTGTAAAGGAATTCTGCGAGAATCTTGGCGCAAGCTTTGCACTCTCAAAGGTGTGGGAATTTGGCGGAGATGGCGGTGTAGAATTGGCTAAGAAGGTTCTTGAAGCTCTTGAAAAGCCTGCTGATTTCAAAATGATTTATGACGATAACATGTCGTTAACAGATAAAATGAACTCTATTGCCAAGAAGATTTATGGAGCTGATGGAGTAGATATCTTACCTTCTGCAGCCAAGAAGATTGCAAAGATTGAAGAACTTGGATTTGCTAATTTGCCTGTTTGTGTTGCAAAGACACAGTATTCATTGTCAGATGATCCTACTAAACTTGGTAAACCTTCTGATTTTAGAATTACAGTCAGAGATGCATATGTATGTGCAGGAGCTGGGTTTGTCGTTATGCTTACAGGAGATGTAATGACTATGCCTGGTCTGCCTAAAACACCTGCAGCATTTAATATTGATGTTGATAATAATGGCAAAATCACTGGTCTTTTCTAATGAGAAAGGGTGTTAAGATATGACTTGTCCTAAATGTGGTCATGAACTTGCAGAGGGCAACATGTACTGCGAAGTATGTGGAGAGGAAATGCAAATAGTTCCTGATTTTGAGCCTGAAATTGAAAACAGCATGTCGGATGTACTTAGTGACGTTGCTGATCAGATAGATCCTACCAGAACTGAAAAAGAAGTTGAACACATTCGTTTTCTTACAGATACCATAGATATAAGTAATGATGTTGTTATTCTTCCTAAGAATCTGCTTATCAAATGTATGGTAGCGGTAATATCACTTATAAGTATTGCTGTGATTATTATTGCGGTATTTATCTATAGAGATAATTCTTATGATTATCAGCTTAGGAAGGGTGATGAGAGCCTCGCAAAAGGAGATTATAATGAGGCTGTTGATTATTACCAGGATGCTTACAGGCTGGATAAAACCAATACTGAAGCATTAAAAAGAATAGCATCGGTATATGAAAACTATGAGAATCTGGATAAGGCTGAAGAAACTTATCTTAGAATAGTAGAATACAACGGAGATTTGACAGCCTTAGAAGCTTTAATTAACTTGTATGTTAATGATGAGAAATATTCTGAAGTATGTTCGCTTCTTGAACAGTATGGAGATGAACGGATTGTTGAGAAGTATAAAAAATATATGTCTCCATTGCCAGAGTTTTCTCTGCAAGAGGGTGAATATACAGAGGTTAAGGAACTGGTGTTAAGTTCCTCAGAGGAAGGCAATATATATTATACATTGGATGGATCCGAACCTGGTTCTGACAGTGAAGAGTATGAGATGTCCATTGTACTAAGAAATGGCGTATATAATGTAAGTGCTATTTTTGTAAATGGGTATGGAATAAGCTCTGAGGTTGTAACTAAGAAATATACGATAATTACTAACGTTCCTGAAAGCCCTATTGTTAGCCTTCAGGAAGGCGTGTACGAGGTGCCACAGCTAATCAGAGTAATTGCACCTCTGAATTCAAATGTATATTATACTACAGATGGCACAGAACCTTCCAAAAACAGTGCTATTTATACAGACCCAATAGCAATTCCTGTGGGTGATTCGTTCTACAGATTTGTAGCTATAAATGACGAAGATATAGCTAGTGAGATTATATCTGTGCATTACACTCTTAATGTTGAAACTAACATAAGTCAGCAGGAAGCAATTGATCTTGTGAGAAACAGACAGTATGAGCTTGGCAGAGTTACTACGCCTGAAGGTAATGTGGCTGGAAGTGAAGGCAAATATATGTATTCATATAGTGAACTTCGCTATGTTCAAAACAGAACAATGTATTTTATCAGTGAGTACTATCAGGAAGGCACTATAAGAATGGTAACCGGCAATCTTTTTGCTGTAGATGTATATGATGGTCAGATATATCAGGCAGTTGCAGGAAGCAATAACAATTATTCGCTGATAAAGTATTAATTAAATTAAGCATATTTAAGTAAAAAATCTCGGTTTTATGCCGGGATTTTTTTATTAGTTATTGATTTTTGTACTGTAATTTAATAAACTATATTTTGTGTTTTTATATGTTTTTTAATATATTTATATATTTGGAGGATTTATGTATAAAATAGTTGAAGCAAAAGAATTGGTGCCAAATATTTATATGATGGTTGTTGAAGCACCAAGAGTAGCAAAGAAATGTAATCCTGGTCAGTTTCTTATTGTAAGAACTGATGAAACAAGTGAAAGAATCCCATTAACTATCTGCGATTATGATCGTGAAGCTGGTACAGTTACAATTGTATTTCAGACTATCGGTGCGTCTACAAAGGTTATGGCAGATCTTAAAACAGGAGACAGCTTCCATGATGTAGTTGGACCATTAGGCAAGGCTAGTGAGCTTTGTGACACTCCTATTGATGAATTAAAAAAGAAAAACATTCTTTTTGTAGCAGGTGGTGTAGGTACAGCTCCTGTTTATCCACAGGTTAAATGGCTTAGCGAACGTGGAATTATGGCTGATGCTATTGTTGGTTCTAAGAATAAGGATCTTCTTATTATGGAAGATGAAATGAGTAAGGTATCTAATCTTTATGTAACTACTGATGATGGCTCATATGGTCGTAGCGGAATGGTTACTAAGGTTATTGAGGATCTTGTTGCTGAAGAAAAAAAATATGATCTTTGTGTAGCAATAGGCCCAATGATTATGATGAAGTTTGTTGCAAAGCTTACAAAAGAACTTGGTATTCCAACTATTGTTTCAATGAATCCTATTATGGTTGACGGTACAGGTATGTGTGGTGCATGTCGTGTTACTGTTGGCGATGAGATTAAATTTGCATGCGTTGATGGACCTGAATTTGATGGCCATTTGATTAACTTTGATGAGGCTATGAAGCGTCAGCAGTTATACAAGACGGAAGAAGGCAGAAAGATGCTTGAGTTAACTGAAGGCGATACTCATCATGGCGGATGTGGCAACTGTAATTAATTAGCTTATTGGAGGTCGAAATGGACGTATTAAAGAAAGTACCTGTTCGTGAACAGGAAGCAAAGGTTAGAGCTACAAACTTTGAAGAAGTTTGTCTTGGATATAATAAAGAAGAAGCTATGGAAGAGGCAGCCAGATGTATTAACTGTAAGAATGCACAGTGTGTTAAGGGCTGTCCTGTTTCAATCAATATTCCTGCATTTGTTGAGCAGGTAAAAGAAGGCAATATTGAAAAAGCTTATGAAGTGATTTCTGAATCTAGTGCACTTCCAGCAGTATGTGGTCGTGTATGTCCACAGGAAAGCCAGTGCGAAGGTAAGTGTATCAGAGGTATAAAAGGTGAGCCAATTAGCATTGGTAAGCTTGAGCGTTTTGTAGCTGATTATGCTTCAGAAAATGGAATTAAGCCAGCTGCAGCAACTGAGAAAAAGGGTAAAAAGGTTGCTGTTATAGGATCAGGCCCAGCCGGACTTACCTGTGCAGGTGATCTTGCCAAAATGGGATATGATGTTACTATTTTTGAAGCTTTACATGAGGCAGGCGGTGTGCTTGTATATGGTATTCCTGAGTTCCGTCTTCCAAAGACAAAGGTTGTTGCTAAGGAAATTGAGAATGTTAAGAGTCTTGGTGTTAAGATTGAAACTAATGTTATTATTGGTAAATCTATCACTATAGATGAGCTTATGGAAGAGGAAGGCTTCGATGCAGTATTTATTGGATCAGGTGCCGGACTTCCAAAATTCATGGGTATTCCAGGTGAAACAGCAAATGGTGTATTCTCAGCTAATGAATACCTTACAAGAAGTAACCTTATGAAGGCTTTTGATGAAAAGAGTCCAACTCCAATTAAACGTGGTCAGAAGGTTGCTGTTGTTGGTGGTGGTAATGTAGCTATGGATGCTGCAAGAACTGCTCTTAGACTTGGTGCAGAGGTTCATATCGTATATAGACGTAGTGAAGAAGAACTTCCAGCCAGAGTAGAAGAAGTACATCATGCAAAAGAAGAAGGTATTATCTTTGATTTATTAACTAATCCAGTTGAAATCCTTAAGGATGAAGCAGGCTGGGTTAATGGTATCAAGTGCATTAAGATGGAACTTGGCGAGCCTGATGCTTCAGGTAGAAGAAGACCAGTTGAAGTTGCAGGCAGCGAATTTGTAATCGATGTTGATACTGTTATTATGTCATTGGGTACTTCTCCAAATCCACTTATTTCAAGTACAACAGAAGGTCTTGATACTAATAGTCACAAGTGTATCGTTGCTGATGAAGAATTCGGTAAGACATCTAAGGAAGGTGTATTTGCCGGTGGTGATGCGGTTACTGGAGCAGCAACTGTTATTCTTGCTATGGGAGCAGGTAAAGCTGCTGCCAAGGGTATCGACGAATACCTTTCTAACAAATAATTTGAGGTGAATATATATGCCATGGTGTCCTATTTGTAAAAATGAATATAAGGCAGGTTATACCGTATGTGCAGATTGTGGTTGTAAGCTTTTAGATGAGTTAGGCGAGGAAATAGTTGCATTCTTTGGTACTGAGGATGAAATAGACAGTATTGTTGATTATCTCAATTCAAAGGATATTGATTTCGCATATAAAAGATACAACAACAGGGAAGCACATTATGAACTTCTTATTCAGGAAAATAAGAAGGAAGAAATCAGAAGCGTGATGAAGGATTATTTTACTAAGATAAGAAAAGTAGATATTTCTTCAGTGGATGATGATCAGACATTGCCTGTTTTTGATGATGAAGAACCTGTGACATTGAAGCGTTATAAGAAACCTGCAGAAAGAGCTGCCGAGTATAAGGCTGGCTTTCAGACTATGCTTTTAGTAGGCGGAGTAGGTATTATTGCGCTGGTGTTAATTGATGTTGGATTAATACCGATATATTTTCCAAAGGAAAGCAGTATTCTCATTAATGTAGTTATGGGTGGTATGTTCCTTGCCTTTATTGGCTTGGGAATTAATTCCTATAAGACCTATAAGAAGTTACTTCTTCAGACAGATGAGGATGATAAAACCGAAAAAGATATTACAGAATGGTTTGAAAAATCTGTTACAGTTGAAATGCTAACATCAGGTGAAAATAAAAAAGATTCTGAAGAAATGCTGTATTTTAACAGATATAAAAAACTCAAGAAGATGATTAATAATCAGTTTCCTGGATTGGAAGCTTCTTTTGTAGAATATGTAACAGATAAACTCTATAATGAAACATTCAAATAATATAAATTTGTTGAATTTTTATAAAAATTAGAGTTTTTTGATAAAAATGTTATACATTTTTTGAAAATGATGTTATAATAATTCTACCTAAAGTGTTTGTATATATAATTTATACAACAGCGTTATTATTACTTGCGTTTGGGGGTGCTACTTATGGGCATGTTTGATTTCGGAAAAAAAGAATGTAAACCTCTTGAGGCTGTACTTTTCAGCTTACAGATGAATATGTCTAATAACTACAAAGATGCTACATGTGCAGATATGGCCAAGCTGGAAGCTTTATATGAAGCTTTAAGAAAAAACGGCGAGCTCAATGAGAAACAGATGGTACATTATGCAGAAGTAATAGACGAGTGGAAGGCCAAAACCAAGAACTTTGGTTATAAGAATCAGGCTCCAACAAGAAAATAAATTTTTTAGGCTGTCATAGTATGACAGCCTTTTTTTTTATCGTTTTTTTTAGTATAATTATAAAGGCTTTTTATGCGTATTAAGCGAGGGAAATATGGCTGATTTAGAGGTTGTGGAAAAACTTGATATAGATGTTCATCATGCCTGCAATATATTTGGTCAGTATGATTCGCACATGAAAACAATAGAGAATCAGATGCATGTGGATATTTACACGCAAAATGGAGAACTGGTCATCAAAGGCCATGAAAGTGCTGTGAATAATGCTAAAAAGGTTATTGGCACTTTACAGGAATTATCTAAAAGAGGTAATGAGATTTTGGAGCAGAATGTTAATTATGCAGTAGATATGGCGCTGGATAGTGAAGATACTGATGATTTACTGTCCATGGATAAAGAACTTATATGTCATACCATTAGTGGTAAGCCTATTAAACCAAAGACACTGGGGCAGAAACAGTATGTTGATGCTATTAAGAAAAATATGATTGTTTTTGGAATGGGACCGGCTGGAACAGGAAAAACATATCTGGCTATGGCCATGGCTATTACTGCTTTTAAGAATAATGAGGTTGAAAGAATCATTTTGACAAGACCTGCTATAGAAGCGGGGGAAAAGCTTGGATTTTTACCTGGAGATTTACAATCAAAGGTGGATCCTTATTTGAGACCTTTGTATGATGCCCTTTATCAGATTATGGGAGCTGATTCATTTGTGAAGAATATGGAAAAGGGGTTAATTGAGGTTGCTCCTCTTGCGTATATGCGTGGAAGGACCCTTGATAACGCCTATATCATCCTGGATGAGGCACAGAATACCACCCCGGCTCAGATGAAAATGTTTCTTACAAGAATTGGATTTGGATCCAAGGTAATTGTAACTGGTGATGCAAGCCAGAAGGATCTTGCGCCTGGTCAGGTTTCGGGGCTAGATACAGCTGTAAAGGTTTTAAAAAATATAGATGAAATCGCCATGTGTAATCTTACGAATAAAGATGTTGTGAGACATCCACTTGTTCAGAAAATTGTCAAAGCGTATGACGATTATGAGAGCAGACAGAAGAATAATAAGGACTATAGAAGAGAGAAGAGAATAGATGGAAGTATTCGTAGATAACGTAATTGAAGCAAAATTTGATTTTGATTATATGGATATTGCGTATAAGGTTTGTGAGACTGTTCTTGAACTTGAAAAATGTCCATTTGACTGCGAGATAAATATTACTATTACAGATAATGATGAGATTCATCAGATTAACAAGGAGACCAGAGGAATTGACAGGCCTACGGATGTTTTATCATTTCCAAATCTCTACTTTGATGAAGCTGCACAGTTTGATTCTAAAGAAAATGAGATGGCCTCTATAGTGGATCCGGAATCTGAGCTTGTGGTTCTTGGGGATATAATTTTATCCTATGATAAGATTCTTCAACAGGCTGGGGAGTATGGCCATTCGGTATTACGTGAATATGCATTTTTGATTGCTCACAGTATGCTTCATCTTTGCGGATTTGATCATATGGAAGCCGATGATGCTGCCCTCATGGAAGAGCAACAGAGAATGGTTATGGATAAGCTTGGAATTGGAAGGGGTTAGATAATATGAACGTTAATAAAATGGTTAATATTATTAATAGTATAGTATATTTTGTTGTTCTGGTTCTTTGCTACAGAACACTTGGCAATTCCGGCATGGGCATTTTTATATGCTCATTTGTACTGTATTATCTTATTTTTACCATACTTGTTGGCAGTATTCGAAATACTATTGCCAAGATGGTGTCTTCGAGAGTTAAGCGAGGCTTTAATGAGAATGCGAATAAGGTGTTCAGATACACTATTATTTACAGTGTTCTTATTTCGCTTGTTGTTTGTGGCCTGATGGCGTTAATTGGTAACTGGATATGCAATTTAATATTCAAGGATAACCTTAGTGCATCAGTAATGGTGGTTTTTGGTGTACTTATGATAATTCATAGTCTGAGTGATGTGCTTAGAGGCTATTATTTAGGATTTGGCGGTAATAGTTCCATTCTCTATATAGGGGAGATATTTAAGGACATTATTCTTGTGGTATCAAGCATATTTATCGTTAATCATTTCAAGGGATATGGTATTAAGATTGCAGCTCTTAAAAATGACCAGATAATGGTTGGAATTTATGGAGCTATTGGCGTTGTAATAGCTTTGTGCATTTCCTTCTTTGTATTCATGCTGATACTTATTGCAGGTATTAATAGCCTTAATAGACAGGACAATTTCTCGTTTAATGAAGTAAGAAGCAAGGATGGATTTTTTACTTTCTTAAGATCTTATATTCCTGCTGCTGTTAAGAAACTTAGAGAAATTATTTTCCCTATCTTACCTGTATTTGTTATTGCTATGCTTCTGGTTAGATCCAATATGGTTACAGCAGCCTCAAAGGATCAGGTATATTCCAATGCATCGGTAGTGCTGACACTGATTATACTGATTGTGGCTATACCGATTATGATTATTCGCAATTATACAGAGGTTCAGTATATTAAGCTTAGAATTGACTTCAAAAAAGAAGACAGAAAGACCTTACTGATTCAGTTTATGAATTTTATGAAATCAGTATTTACAATAGCAGTTCCTTTGTTTGTTAGTTTTGCAGCATTTTCGGGAGTTATTACTTCTAAATTGCTTTTGTGTGACAATGGGTCAGCTACTGCAGTTGCAATTATTTGTGCTTTTGCTTTTCTACTTGCTGCGCTTGATCTTGTGTTTTGTGAATCGCTTAGTGCAGTTAATCTTGAGATGGCTGTATTTATTGGCAATATAGCGGCTTTTGCTGTTAGTCTTATTTTTGGCATTGCGTGTTCAAAGTCTGGCATGAAAATGACAGCGGCTGCAATGGCTATACTTTTGTTTTATCTGATAGCAATAATTATTCATGCTGTTTTTGCAGTTCAAAATATTGGATTCAGGATTAATGATTTTCTTTCCAAACTTATTAAGATTGCTATTGCAATGCTTCCAATGCTTGTTCTGGATATCATTTTAGCCAAATTTGTAAGCATGAATATCGTCACAGGATTAATATGTGGCCTTATTGGATATATTGTTTATATGGTTGTTTTTGTTCTTTTGCAGGGAGTTAATCAGAAGGATATTAACAATCTACAGGGTTCAGTTATTTATTACGCATTTTCTCTTTTGGGAAATGTATTTCATGTTAGATAGGATTAGCGATGAATATATGTGTTATAGGTGGAGGCGCCTCTGGCATGATGGCAGCAATTGCTGCAGCAAAAAATGGTGCAAATGTTTTTATTCTTGAGAAAAATGAGAGAGTAGGCAAAAAGATTCTTTCAACTGGTAATGGGAAATGTAATCTTACTAACCTGGATTTTTCTCTTGATAAATATCACAGTACTGATAATAGACTTCTTGGAGATTATTTTGACAGATTCAATGAAAAAAGTACGATTGCTTTTTTTGGAGAATGTGGACTGATGCTTAAGAACAAATCGGGCTATATATATCCGTCCTGCGAACAGGCTTCTGTAGTTCTGGATGTGCTTAGACATATGCTGGATGTGCTTGGCATAAAAGAATATACCGAAGCGGGTGTTAAAGAAGTAAAGAAAATAGATGATAGATTTGTTATTAAGACTGTAGATAGGGAATATAGAGCTGACAGACTGATAATTGCCTGTGGCAGCCCTGCTGGAGTATCTAACAAAGATAAAAATATGCCAGGAATTAGTGGCTATGATATTGCAAAGTCATTTGGGCATAAGATAATTGATGTTCTTCCATCACTGGTTCAGGTTGAATGTGAAGAAAATTTCTTTAATTCAATTGCCGGAATAAGAGCAGACTGCTGTATAACTCTTTTTGATGAGAATAAGGCTATTGCCAGAGAAAATGGAGAACTACAGCTTACCAATTATGGAATTTCTGGAATTCCTGTTTTTCAGCTGAGTGGACTTATTTCACGTGAACTTAACTCTGGTAAAAAACTATATGCAGTTTTGGATTTTATGGAAGAACTTGATGAGGAAGCTTTTGCTGAGTTTATAAAAGGCAGAATTCATTCATTTAGAGGGGAGACAGTCGAAAACTACTTCCTTGGAATGGTCAATAAGAAGCTTTGCTCATTAATAATTAAACTTGGGGGCTTAAAGCCTTCAGATATTGTTTCAGATGAGCTTGCAGAGCCTGTGTTTATGGCTTCCCTTATGATGAAACAGTTTGTAGTAACTATAAAATCTACTAAGGGAATAGATAGTGCACAGGTGTGTACAGGTGGTGTATCTCTTTGTGAAGTGGACAGAAAGCTTATGTCTCTAAAAGAAGATGGACTGTATTTTTGTGGCGAAATATTAGATGTTGATGGCAAATGTGGCGGTTATAATCTACAATGGGCCTGGACCAGTGGATATTTAGCGGGAACATATGCGTCTTTGGAATAAATGATTAAGATAAATCAGATTAAGGTTTCTTCCAAACTCCCCTTGGATAAGCATGAAGAAGAAATCACTAAAAAGCTAACCAAAAAACTTAATATTAAACAATCGGACATTAAGAGTCTGGAGATACTAAAAAGGTCTATTGATGCCAGAAAAGATGAGGTAAACTATGTTTATTCTCTGGCAATTGATGTTGCAGCATCACTACGTTTGTCTAAAAATGACCGGGATATTAGTCCTTATGAAGCTGGCAGCTATGAGTTTCCAAAATTTGATGCTTCATTGATTAAGAGCAGGCCTGTTGTAATAGGTCTTGGACCAGCTGGCTTATTCTGTGCATATATGCTTGCAAAAAATGGATTTCGCCCCATTGTTTTGGAAAGAGGCAAATGTGTAGATGATAGGACTAAGGATGTTGAACACTTCTGGGCAACTGGAGTGCTGGATACAGAATCTAATGTGCAGTTTGGAGAAGGAGGCGCTGGAAGCTTCTCGGATGGCAAACTCAATACTCTTGTTAAGGATAAAGTTGGGAGAAATAAAGAAGTATTAAGAGTTCTTGTTGAATGTGGTGCACCAGCAGAGATTCTCTATGATAACAAACCTCATATAGGGACAGATATTCTTAAGACGGTAGTGAAGAATCTTAGCGATAAAATAAGAGAAATGGGTGGAGAGATTCACTATCAGAGTAAGGTTACTGATTTTGAAATCAATAATAATTCAATTAGCGCAGTTTTCTGTAATGAAAAACGCTATGAGACTGATACAGTAGTACTGGCTATAGGACATAGTGCAAGAGATACATTTGAACTCCTTAAGGAGTTGGAGATTGATATTGAAGCTAAAGCTTTTGCGGTTGGCTTCAGGGTAATGCATCCACAGGATATTATTGATATTAATCAGTATGGACCTGGCTATGAAGAACTTGAGCTGCCAGTATCCAGTTATAAAGTCACATCCAATCTGGACAGGGGAGTTTATTCTTTCTGTATGTGTCCTGGTGGTTATGTGGTTAATGCCAGTTCCGAAGAGGGACGACTGGTTGTAAATGGAATGAGTTATCATAAGCGAGATTCAAAGGTGGCCAACAGTGCAATTATTATACAGGTTACCCCAAAGGATTATGAATCTGAGGACTGCCTTGCAGGAATGTATTGGCAAAGGAAATTGGAGGAAAAAGCATATCAGCTTGCTGCTGGAAGGATTCCGCTACAAAAATATGGTGAATTCAAAGCGAAAAACAGTGGATTAAAGAACGGCGGTGCGCATTTTGAGTTAGAGCCTGCTGTTAAAGGCGGATATGAGTACTGCGATTTAGGACATATATTACCTGAAGAACTCAATAAGAATTTTATCAATGCAATGGAGTTCTTTGCTAAGAAAATAGATCATTTTAATGATGATAATGTGATTATGGCTGGAATAGAAAGCAGGAGTTCATCACCTATAAGAATTAATCGTGATGAAACTGCCAATTCATCTGTTAAAGGTCTTTACCCCTGCGGGGAAGGGGCTGGATATGCTGGTGGCATTACATCTGCTGCCATGGATGGAATATATATTGCAGAAATGATTGCAAAAAATTTATAAAGGAAATGAATGAATATGGATTATCGTGAAGCTATTAAGGACAAAAAAAGAATTGTAATAAAGATTGGTTCTTCTTCTTTGCAGCATCCTGAAACAGGCGACCTTGATTATACCAAACTGGATGTTCTTGTCAGGGAGTTGTGCGATCTTCGCAATCAGGGCAAGGATGTTGTACTTGTAAGTTCTGGCGCCATCGCTGTAGGCAAGAAAGCTATTGGTAAGCATGCTGTTATACTCGAGAGCAAGAAGATGGGCTTTAAGCAGGCCTGTGCGGCTATTGGCCAGGCTAAGCTTATGATGACATATCAGAAGCTATTTTCTGAATATAACCAGATTGCAGCACAGATACTTATGACCAAAAACATACTTACAGATGATGTTAACAGAGAGAATGCGTTTAACACATTTTCTGAGCTGCTCAATCTTGGAGTTATTCCGATAGTAAATGAAAATGATACAGTATCAACATATGAGATTCTCATGGATGAAGATGATGTACTGATTGGAGACAATGATACACTTAGTGCTATTGTTGCCAGCCTTATTCATGCCGACCTGCTTATTTTGCTTTCTGATATTGATGGCCTGTATACTGATGATCCAAGATCCAATCCTAATGCCCAATTTATACCAGTTGTAGAGAAACTTACTTCTGAATATATGGATATGGGTAAGGAATCAACGGGTTCAAGTGTTGGAACAGGCGGAATGAATACGAAGATGAATGCTGCCAAGATAGCTACCAGTGCAGGCGCTGATATGATAATTGCCAATAGTAAGGATATTCGCATTATTCATAGAATCATGGATGGACGTGATATAGGAACACTATTTGTTGCTAATGAAGATCCAAGTTTTGATGCGGTGGAATTTATAAATAATAAGTAGGATACTGATATGATAATGGAAGATAAGATAGCTCGTATTAATGAGCTGTATCACAAATCTAAAAATGAGGGACTTACACCTGAGGAAAAAGAAGAACAGGCTGTTTTAAGAAGAGAATACGTGGATGCATTCAAACGTAATCTTAGAGCTCAGCTGAATAATATTGATATTCAGAATGAAGATGGTTCAATAACAAATCTGGGTGAGAAATTTGGAAATAAAGAAATCTGATATCCGTAAAGAAAAACTATCCATAAGAAAAAACATGCTCAGAGAACAGGTGAAAGAATATAGTGGCTGCATTGAAAAACTTCTTTTCAATTTTGATTTATATATATGCTGCGATAATTTGTTGCTGTATTCGGATTATCGCAACGAAGTGATGACATCAGCTATATTCGAACATGCCTGCAGAGTAGGAAAGGCTGTTTTTTATCCCAAAGTAAAAGATGATATGATGGATTTTTATAAAGTGAACAGTCTTGAGGAACTTAAGCCTGGTAGTTTTGGAATCCTGGAGCCTTTAGAAACTGGTCAGCTGTTTGGTAACAGTTCTAAATGCTTAATGTTATTACCCTTGTCTGCATTTGACAGAAAGGGCGCCAGAATAGGATATGGCGGTGGCTACTATGACAGATATCTTGAAGACAGAAGGGATATTATTAAGGTAGGGCTGGCTTATTCCTTTCAGGAAGAGGATTCTATTCCTTTGGAGAATACAGATATCAGACTGGATTATATTATTACTGAAAAAGAAATAATAGAGGTAGATAATGACTGATTTTAAACAAATTGCAATAGATGCAAAAAAAGCTAAGGCTGTAATGAACAGACTTACGACAGATGATAAGAATAAAGCTTTGATTAAGGCGGCAAGGGATCTGGTTGATAATACTGACAGTTTGCTGGCGGCCAACGATATTGATATTGAGAATGCCAATAAGGCAGGTATGCATGCCGGACTTGTGGATAGACTTAAGCTTACTCCACAGCGAATTGAAGCTATGGCAGAAGGAATTCGTCAGGTGGCTGCACTGCCGGATCCGGTAGGAATTAAGTTTGATGAACACAGGCATGCAAATGGAATGGTTATTGAGAAGATAAGTGTTCCATTTGGAGTTGTTGGTATTATATATGAGTCCAGACCTAATGTAACAGCCGATGCCTGGGCATTGACTTTTAAAGCTGGTAATGTTGTTGTACTTAAGGGTGGAAGCGATGCCATAGAATCCAATAAAGCTATTACTGCCTGCATTAGAAAGTCACTAAAGGAATCTGGTATTGATGAGAATTCGATAATTCTTATTACTGATACAGACAGAGCTGTTACAGCGCAGTTTATGAAGTGCAAGGACTTTGTGGATGTACTTATTCCGAGAGGTGGAGCTGGACTTATAAAGAGTGTTGTTGAGAACAGTCTTATTCCTGTAATAGAAACAGGAACTGGAAACTGCCATATCTATATTGATGATGATTTTGATCTTGATATGGCACTTGATATTATATATAACGCAAAAACACAGAGAATTGGTGTATGTAATGCTGCAGAGAGTCTGGTTGTACATAAGGATTCGAGAGAGAAGCTTTTACCAGCTATGGAGAAGAAACTGTCAGAGAAAAATGTGGAGCTCAGAGCGGATTCTGACTCAATAGGTCAATTGACTAATGCAGTCGCAGCAACAAAAGAGGATTTTTATAAAGAATATCTGGATTATATTCTTTCTATCAAAACTGTTGCTAATGTTGATGAAGCGATTGAACATATTAATGAGCACAGTACCGGACATTCGGAGTGCATTATCAGTAATAATGAGGCTAATATTGAAAAATTCCAGAAAGAAATAGATTCAGCCTGTGTATATGCCAATGTTTCAACGAGATTTTCTGATG
The DNA here is from genome assembly GCA_002317175.1 of Lachnospiraceae bacterium UBA1712. Taxonomy (GTDB): domain Bacteria; phylum Bacillota; class Clostridia; order Lachnospirales; family Lachnospiraceae; genus Colinaster. Next base: position 151,895 of record DCJA01000036.1, read on the forward strand.
GTTTTGAGTTTGGACTTGGAGCTGAAATTGGTATTAGTACACAGAAACTTCATGCCAGAGGTCCTATGGGACTTAAGGAGCTGACTACATACAAGTTTATTATTAAGGGAAATGGCCAGGTACGTCCATGAGTGAAAATAAAGAAGAATCATTACTGCAATATGAATATATAGACAAAGTAAAACAAATTGTCCAGAAAATGACTGAAGAAAAGGGCAGGAAACCTGTTGCCTGTGTTACAACCTTTGGCTGTCAGATGAATGCTAAGGATAGCGAGAAGCTCTGCGGTATTCTTGAAGACTGTGGTTTTATTATTTCTGAAGATGAGAAGCACGCTGATTTTGTAATCTTTAATACCTGCACTGTGAGAGATAATGCTAACCAGAAGGTATATGGACATCTGGGCATTATGCATCATATGAAAAAATCCAATAAAGACCTTAAAATTGCTTTATGTGGCTGTATGATGCAGGAAAATACAGTGGTTGATAATCTTAAGAAGAATTACAGATATGTTGATCTGATTTTTGGAACCCATAACATTTTTAAGTTTGCGCAACTTCTCTACCGTATGTATACAGAAGATCAGATGGTCGTTGATGTGTGGGAGTCAACTGATGAAATTGTTGAGGATCTTCCTTCCGCAAGAAAGTATTCTTTCAAATCTGGAATAAATATAATGTTTGGCTGTAACAATTTCTGCTCCTACTGCATAGTTCCATATGTAAGAGGAAGGGAACGTAGCCGTAAGCCTGAGGAAATAGTAGCTGAGATTGAGAATCTTGTTAAAGATGGTGTTGTAGAGGTTATGCTTCTTGGACAGAATGTTAATTCTTACGGCAAGAATCTTGATAATCCGATGACTTTTGCACAGTTACTGCGTGAGATAGAAAAAATAGAGGGTCTTGAAAGAATCAGATTTATGACTTCACATCCAAAGGATCTGTCTGATGAGCTGATTGAGGTAATGGCTGATTCCAGGAAAATATGCAGGCATCTGCATCTTCCGCTGCAGTCTGGATCTGATCGAATACTCAAAGCAATGAACAGACGCTACACTAAGGAGGACTATCTTAAGCTTGTTGATAAAATCAGAAACAGAATTCCTGATATTGCACTGACTACAGATATAATTGTTGGTTTCCCTGGCGAAACTAAGGAAGATATAGATGAGACAATTGACGTTATCAAAAAGAGTGCTTATGATAACGCATTTACCTTTATTTATTCAAAGCGTACAGGTACACCTGCTGCGGCTATGGATAATCAGTGTGATGAAAGCTTTGTAAAGGAACAGTTTGAAAGAGTTCTTAATGCTGTTCAGGAGACTGCCCGTAAAAAGGTTGGTAGTCTTGAAGGCAGTGTTGCTGAAGTGCTGGTTGAGGAAATCAATGAGCATGAGGAAGGCTATGTAACCGGCAGAATGAGCAATAATACCATGGTTCATTTTAAGGGTGACAGTTCGCTTATAGGTAAACTGGTTAATGTAAAGCTGCTTGAGGCAAAGAATTTCTATTACTTTGGTGAAGAGGTTTAGTAGAGTTGAATATTAAAGATATTAATGTTGAACAGTTATCTCCAATGATGAAGGAGTATATAAAAACCAAGACAGAAGTGGGCAGTGACTGCCTGCTTCTTTATCGACTTGGCGATTTTTATGAGATCTTTTTTGAGGATGCTATTCTTTGCAGTAAGGAACTAGAAATCACTCTTACTGGTAAACAGTGCGGACTTGAAGAAAGAGCTCCTATGTGTGGAGTGCCTTTTCATGCAGTTGACGGCTATGTAAATAAGCTGATTAAAAAAGGATATAAGGTTGCTATCTGTGATCAGGTTGAGGATCCAAAACTTGCCAAGGGGCTTGTTAAGCGCGAAATCACACAGATTATTACACCGGGTACTAACACTTCTACAGCTTTACTTGATGACAATCAGAACAATTATATTGTGTGTCTGTGTTCTGTAGGAGAAAAGATAGGAATAAGTATCGCTGATGTTACAACTGGGGATTTTTATCTGTCCGAGGTTGAAGGTCAGCGTGCACTTATGGATGAACTGTATAAGTTCAATCCCAGTGAGATTATATGCAATGAAGCATTTCTTGTATCAGGAGCCAATCTCGATGAGATAAGAAACAGAATTGGCTGTGTATTATCGTCTCTGGAGCCACATTATTTTGATGATGACAGATGTGTAAATACTCTTACAAAGCATTTTAAGGTTAAGAGCATAAGCAGTCTTGGAATTAATGATTTTCCTTGTGGTGTAACTGCTGCCGGAGCCTTACTGACCTATCTTTTAGAACTGCAAAAATCAGACCTAACTCATTTTACGCATATCTATCCATATGTTTCATCCAAATATATGCTCATTGACAGCTCTACTAGAAGAAATCTTGAGCTTACAGAGACTATGAGGGATAAGCAGAAGCGTGGAAGTCTTATGTGGATACTGGATAAGACTAAGACAGCTATGGGAGCCAGAATGCTCAATTCCTTTGTGAAGCAGCCTCTTTTGGAGAAACAGGAGATAGAGAAGAGACTTGATGCTGTTGAGGCACTGTGCAAGGCACCTATGGAAAGAGATGAGATTAGAGAATATCTCAATGCTGTATATGACCTTGAGAGACTTATTGGAAAGGTTAGCTACAAATCCATTAAGCCTACTGATATGGTGGCGTTAAAGAATTCGCTGGCTGTATTGCCTTATATTAAGATGCTTGCTGCTTCAATAGACAGCGAGCTTATGAAAGAACAAAGTGCTTTTATAGATGAACTTGGTGATATATGTAAGCTTATTGATGATGCCATATTAGAGGAGCCTTCACTTAATCTTAAAGATGGCGGAATCATTAAGGATGGCTACAGTGAGGATATTGATAAGTTAAAAGCTGCTAAAAGAGATGGCAAACAGTGGCTGGCTGACCTTGAAGCTAACGAAAAAGAAAGAACTGGTATTACAAATCTTCGAATAAAATATAATCATGTATTTGGCTATTTCTTTGAAGTGACCAATTCCTACATAGATATGGTTCCTGATGATTTTATCAGAAAACAGACGCTGACCAATGCAGAACGTTTCTCTACAGCAAAACTCAAGGAACTGGAAGATGTAATTCTTAACAGTGAAGACAGACTTGTTAATCTTGAATATGATTTATTCTGCAGCATTAGAGATCATATTGCCTGTCAGATAGACAGAATTCAGGAGACTGCTAAAGCCATCGCCTATATCGATGCTTTGTGTTCTCTGTCAGTTGTTGCAGAGCGTAACGATTATGTCAGACCAAAGCTCAACGAAAAAGGAGTAATTAAGATTGAAAATGGACGTCATCCGGTTGTAGAAAAGATGATAGACCATGATATGTTTATTCCTAATGATACTCTCTTAGATAACAGCAAGAATCTTATCTCAATCATTACTGGTCCTAATATGGCTGGTAAATCAACATATATGAGACAGACTGCTCTTATTGTTCTTATGGCTCAGATTGGTTCTTTTGTACCTGCCAGCAGCGCAAACATTGGTATTGTTGATCGTATCTTTACCAGAGTAGGTGCAAGTGATGATCTGGCCAGTGGACAGTCAACATTTATGGTAGAGATGAATGAAGTATCCAACATACTTCGTAATGCCAGCTCTAACAGTCTTCTTATCCTTGATGAGATTGGACGCGGAACATCTACTTTTGATGGCTTAAGCATTGCCTGGGCAGTGGTTGAGCATATAGCCAATACCAAGATTCTGGGAGCAAAGACGTTGTTTGCTACTCATTACCATGAGCTTACTGAACTTGAGGGCAGGATGAATAATGTAAAGAATTTCTCTATTGCTGTTAAGGAGCAGGGGGATGACATTATATTCTTGAGAAAGATAGTTAAGGGTGGAGCCGACAAGTCTTATGGTATACAGGTAGCCAAGCTTGCGGGTGTTCCTGATATGGTAATTGACAGAGCCAAGGAGATTGTTGTCCAGCTGGTCGATAACGATATTATCGAGAAGATTCAGTCTATAGAGGTTAAAAGCAATGCTTCTAAAGCAAAGACTAAAATCGAACACCTTGATGAGGTTGATCTTAGCCAGATGTCTTTATTTGATACTGTAAAGGATGAAGATGTAGTTGAAGAACTTAAGAGCCTTGATATTAGCTCCATGACTCCGTTGGACGCCCTTAATGTTTTGTATAAGCTACAAAATAAGTTAAATAATCGTTTTTCTTTTGATTAAGGAGAATTATGCCTACAATTGAACTTTTAAGTGAAGAGACAATTGACAAGATTGCAGCTGGTGAAGTGGTTGAAAGACCTGCCAGTATAGTAAAGGAACTGGTTGAGAATGCCATTGATGCAGGTGCCAGTTCTATTACTGTGGAAATAAAGGAGGGTGGAATATCCTTTATCAGAGTAACTGATAATGGTATTGGTATTCCGAAAGAGCAGATAAAAAAAGCATTTTTCAGACATGCTACCAGCAAAATCAGGTCTGTGTCAGATCTGGATACTGTTCTTAGCCTTGGTTTCAGAGGCGAAGCTCTGTCAAGCATTGCAGCCATAGCACAGGTTGAGATTATGACTAAAACAAAGGATGAACTTGTTGGCTGTAGATACGTTATTGAAGGAGCACAGGAAAAAGAATTCAGTGATATAGGTATACCTAATGGTACGACTATTATTATTAGAAATGTGTTCTTCAATACTCCAGTCAGAAGAAAGTTCTTAAAAACTGCCTCTACTGAAGCGGGTTATATAAGTGATGTATGTGAACATCTTGCTCTGTCTTCGCCCAATATTGCATTTAAATTCATCAATGCAGGCCAGATGCGCTTTAATACATCAGGCGATGGTGATCTGAAGGAAGTTATATACAGAATATATGGTAAGGAAGTGGCCTCTCAGCTGATTGCGGTAAACAGAGAGAGTCATGACATAAAGATACATGGTTATTTGGGAAAGCCTATTCTTAACAGAGCGAACAGGAATTTTGAAAAATTCTTTGTTAATGGACGTTTTGTTAAGAGTAATCTTGTAAGCAATGCGGTTGAGACTGGCTACAAGCAGTATCTTATGCAGCATAAGTTTCCTTTTGCTGTTTTAAATCTTGATATTAATACTGCTTCGCTGGATGTCAATGTACATCCAACTAAGATGGAAATCAGATTCAACAATGAGGAATATATATCAGATTTTGTTGAGACTACCATTAGCAGTACTCTTAAAGTAAATGAGATGATTCCTGATGTGATTCTTCAGGAGGAAGAAAAGACAGTAGTTAAGCCTGAGCGAATAAAAGGGCCTGAGCCATTTGAGTTTCAGAGAAAAAATGATATCAAAGAGTTTTGTGAAGCAAATTCGGTACAGGCATCAGTCGATAAAGTAATAGAATCAACATTTGAAATAGATTTTGAGAAAAATACTGTTGAAGAAGAGTTTGTGTATAGTGCGGATAGTAAGCTTTTGGGAGATAACTCTGTAATGGATGCTCCTGTAAGCAATGTCATAAAGGCACATGATGTTGTGTATGCTACTAATCCTATACAGTTAAATCTTTTTGAAGAGAAGATAATCTCTCAGGATAATCTGGAAAAGTATAAAATAATTGGACAGGTTTTTGATACATACTGGATGTTCTCGTATGAGGATAAACTGCTCATTATGGACCAGCATGCGGCTCATGAAAAAATAAAATATGAGCGTATAATGGATAAGCTTAAGAATAAAGAACACAATTCGCAAGCACTTAATCCTCCGATTATTATATCTGTATCTGCCAGTGAGATGAATATACTGGAAAGCTTTAAAGAGAATTTTGAGGCTATTGGATATGAATATGATGATTTTGGTGGAAATGAGATAGCTATCAGAAGCGTTCCAAATGATCTGTATGGTCTGAATGAAAAGGAAGTATTTCTTGAGATGCTTGATGATATCTCTGAAACAGGACTTTCGAAGAATGCTGTTTTTGATGTGCTCAATGATAAAATAGCCAGCATGGCCTGCAAATCAGCAGTAAAAGGTAATACTACAATGACAATTGAAGAGGCTAATGCATTATTAAAAGAACTAATGACTCTGGAGAATCCATATAATTGTCCTCATGGAAGACCTACAATTGTCACTATGAGCAAATATGAAATGGATAAAAAGTTTAAACGAATAGTATGATAAAGATTATTATTATTTCTGGGCCTACTGCAGTTGGCAAAACTAATATTTCTGTAAATCTTGCAAAAAAGATTAATGGTGAGATTATCAGTGCTGATTCCATGCAGGTGTATAAAGGCATGGATGTGGGTTCTGCAAAGGTGACAGAGAGCGAAATGCAGGGAGTTAAACACTATCTTATAGATGTGCTGGAGCCCTGGGAAAATTTTGATGTAACTGTTTTTCAGACCATGGCGACTAAGGCAATCGAAGAGATAGCTGCCAAAGGTAAGGTGCCAATTATTGTAGGTGGAACAGCCTTTTATATTCAGGCTCTTTTATATGGTATAGATTTTACTGAAGAGAATCATGATAATTCATACAGGGAAATGCTTGGCAGCCTCGGAGAGGATGAACTCTTTGATATGCTTAAAGAAGCTGATTATGAGTATGCTCAAAGTACTCATAAAAATAATAAAAAGAGAGTAATCAGGGCTTTGGAATATATCCATTTTACTGGTAAGAAGTTCTCGGATTACAATAAAGAACAGGCAGGGAAAAATGCTATATATGATTATAGATATTTTGTTCTTGATGATAGCAGGGAACTGGTTTATGCCAATATTGACAAAAGAGTAGATATTATGGTGAATAGTGGTCTGCTGGATGAGATAAAAGCGTTAAATGATATGAGTATTCCTTTGAACTGCAACTCAAGACAGGGTATAGGCTACAAGGAAATGTATGCATATCTGGATGGTAAGTGCAGCTTTGATGAGGCAGTTGATGATATCAAGAAAAATACAAGACATTTTGCCAAAAGACAGCTTACCTGGCTGAGACGTGAGGACGATACCATTTTTATTAATAAAACTGAGTTTGGTCATGATGATAATAAAATAATTGACTTTATGATCAGCAAATATATGGAGGAATAATGTTAGCTTTATATAAAGAATTAGGAATATCCGACCAGGTGGTAGAACTGAGTAATCACGTTATTGATTCACTGAAGGATAGATTTGATGAAATTGATGCTAATGCTGAATACAATCAGCTTAAGGTTATTAAAGCTTTACAAAGCTGTAAGGCTTCTGAAGCCTGTCTGCTTGGAACGAGTGGCTATGGCTATAATGACATAGGGCGAGATACGCTTGAAGAGGTATATGCGAATATTTTTCACACAGAAGCGGCTCTGGTAAGACCGCAGATTACCTGTGGTACCCATGCACTTGCACTGGCGCTGATGAGCAATCTGAGACCGGGAGATGAATTGCTGAGTCCTGTTGGAAAGCCCTACGACACCCTTGAGGAAGTGATTGGCATCAGACCAAGCAAGGGATCTTTGGCAGAATATGGTATTAGCTACAGACAGGTGGATCTTTTAAAGGATTCTGCTTTTGATTATGAAGGTATAAGGGCAGCTATTAATGATAAGACTAAGCTTGTAACTATTCAAAGATCCAAGGGTTATCAGACAAGAAAGACCTTTAGCGTAACTGAGATTGGTGAACTTATTGCTTTTGTTAAGTCTATTCGTCCGGATATTATCTGTATGGTTGATAACTGTTATGGTGAATTTGTGGAAAGAATAGAACCTTCAGATGTAGGCGCCGATATGGTTGTTGGAAGTTTGATCAAGAATCCTGGCGGTGGTCTTGCTCCGATAGGCGGATATATAGCTGGTAAAAAAGAGTGCATAGAAAATGCGGCTTACAGACTTACTTCTCCGGGACTTGGCAAGGAGGTAGGAGCCAGTCTTGGAATACTGAAGGATTTTTATCAGGGAATCTTTCTTGCTCCAACGGTGGTTGCTTCTGCTTTGAAGACATCAATATTTGCGGCAAATCTGTATGAGAAAGCAGGTTTTGCGGTAGTGCCAAATGGAACTGAGTCCAGACATGATATTATTCAGGCAATAACACTTACTTCTCCAGAGCGCGTATGTGCCTTTTGCGAGGGTATACAGGCTGCAGCTCCAATTGACAGCTTTGTTACTCCACAACCCTGGGATATGCCGGGATATGATGCGAAGGTTATTATGGCTGCAGGTGCATTTGTCTCAGGAAGCTCTATTGAATTGTCAGCGGATGGACCGATAAAGGAACCGTATGCGGTTTATTTTCAGGGAGGACTTACCTGGCCACATGGTAAACTTGGAATTATGAAGTCTTATCAGTCTTTATTGGACAGAGGTCTATTGTAACTACTGGCATTATACGCTGATTAATTATGGTCATAATAAATCTATTAATTATTTTAGTAATAATTTATTAAGAATTTGATTTATGTACACATAAATGCAGATATGTTAAAATTATATGATATAGCTTACGAATTTGTGCTTGAAGAGTTCGTAGAGGTTATATGAATCAGATTATTACACCATATGAAAAATATCAGTCTTTGGGACCGGAAAGTTTAACTGATGTTGAACTTTTATCCATTCTTATTAGAAATGGAACCAGTAAGAAAGATGCACTTGCAATTGCGGATGAACTGCTTGGCAAATATGACAGAGATGGTCGTATTATCGGATTATTTAATCTGACTGCAGATGAACTTATGGAATATGAAGGAATAGGCAGGGTGAAGGCTATGTGCATTGGAAGTCTGTTTGAACTGAGCAAAAGAATCAGCAAACAGAAAAAGCAGGAGGCATTATCATTAAGCAGTCCATCATCTATAGCTGATTATTATATGGAGCAGTTAAGACATCTTATGCAGGAGACAACTTATCTGCTTATTCTTGATGTCAAATGCAATATTTTGAAGGAAATAAAAATGACAAGTGGAACCATTAATTCTTCACTTGTCTCTGTTAGAGATATTTTTGTATACGCTTTATTGTACAAAGCGTCTGGAATAGTTCTGTTACATAATCACCCCAGTGGTGATTCAACACCGAGTAGAAGTGATATATCCCTCACTGCCAAGCTTAAAGAGGCGAGTGAGTTTATGGATATTCCATTGATTGATCATATAATTATCGGAGACATGAATTATTTCAGTTTTAAAAGTAAGGGATATATTTGAAAGGAGCTATTCAAGTGGCTAGCAATAGTTTTGGTATTGATTTAGGAACAAGTAATATAAAGATATATAGTGAAGAAAGAAAGAGCATTTTTGTTGAAAGAAACATGATTGCTATTGAAAATAAAAGAAATCTGTTAGCTTATGGAGATTCTGCCTATGCTATGTATGAGAAGTCTCCGGCTAATATTGTTGCGTCGTATCCAGTAGTAAATGGAGTTATCGCTGATATTCAGAATATGGAGACTCTTGTAAAGTATTTTATTACTGATTTATCAAGAGGAAGCATTAAACCCGCAGATTATTATGTTGCTGTTCCTACAGATGTAACTGAGGTTGAAAAGAAGGCGTTTTTTGATCTTATTGCAGATGCAGGTGTAAAGGCACGTAAAATAATGGTGGTTGAAAAAGCTGTTGCTGATGGTCTTGGAATGGGCGTTGATGTAAAAAACAGTCAGGGCATCATGGTGGTTAATGTAGGTTTTGCTACAACAGAGATTTCGCTTTTATCTTTGGGCGGTATTGTACTTAGTAAACTGATAAAAGTAGGTGGATATAAATTTGGTGAGTCCATTAGAAATATCATCAGGAAAGAATATGGACTTTTTATTGGTGAGAAGACTGCTGAAAAGACTATGATGCAGCTTAATGAATTATCAGCTACTGGCGAACCAGCTCTTGTTTTTGGTCGTGATATTGTATCGGGACTTCCAATTGAGAGACAGATTCCAACAAAGCTTATGGATGACTGCCTCCTGGAAAATTTTGCCATGATCGTTGATAATGTCAAAGTTATTCTTGAGCGTACTCCACCTGAATTAGGTGCTGATATCAGAAGACAGGGTATCTTTTTAACAGGTGGTGCTTCTCAGGTTAGCAGACTTGCTCAGCTTATTGAAAGAGCAACAGATCTGAGAGTAAATATACCTGATGAACCAAGTACTACAGTTGCACTTGGTCTTGCAAAGGTAATTAAAGACAGTAAATTTAATTCTCTTGCATATGCGATTGAAGGAATGGGTAGATGAGTCCAGTAGTAAAAAGGAAACGTGAGAGGCATGCTCTTCCAACTAAATATGTGCTGTTGATTCTGACACTTTTTTGTGTTGTTACAATGATTGTTTCTTTTTCTACAGACATTTTTACTAAACCGCTTAATAATATAAGCGGTTATGTTGTTGTACCATTTCAAAAGGGTTTAACCAATGTGGGTTCATATATATTAAACAGAGCTGAGAATTTTAAAAATCTTCAGAATGTGCTTGAGGAAAATGAGGAACTAAAGGCTGAAGTAGAAAAACTCACCAAAGAAAACATTGAACTTGCACAGGATAAGTATGAATTAACAAAGCTTAGAGAATTATATGCTTTGGATGATGAGTATGATGACCTGCAAAAGACTGGCGCAAGAATAGTTGCGCGTGATACAGGCAACTGGTATTCGAATTTTATCATTGACAAGGGTGCCAATGATGGAATTGCTGTGGACTGTAATGTGGTTTCAGGTAATGGCCTTGTGGGAAGAGTTGTTTCTGTTGGACCTAATTTTTCCAAGGTTACATCTATTATTTCTGATAACGTTAATACCAGTTCCATGATACTTGCTACAGGAGATAACCTGATAGTATCTGGAGACCTTGAACTTATGAATAAGAATCTTATCACTTTTAGCCAGTTATATGACGCCGAGGATAAGGTTTCAATTGGTGATAAAATTGTTACCAGTAATATTAGTGACAAATACCTTCCAGGTCTTCTGGTTGGATATGTTTCCTATATTAGTACGGATTCCAATAATCTGACTAAGTCCGGAACTCTTGTTCCAGCTGTGGACTTTAGACATTTGGAGGAAGTACTGGTTATTCTGGATCTGAAAGAAACGGCTGACTGATATGAAAAAGAATATTATTTCAATACTTTTTATCTCTATATGTTTCTTGCTTCAGTCTACTTTGCTGAGCCAGTTTACGCTTGGTGGAATCGTACCCAATCTGATGATTGTTATTCTGGCTACAATTGGTTTTTTACTGGGTAATCGTTCGGGAATGTGGATTGGTTTTGCATTTGGACTTATTACTGATATTTTCTTTGGCCAGATTATTGGTTTATACGCAATATTATATATGTTTGTCGGATATGCCAATGGTGTATTTGAGAAGATTTTATTCCCACATGATATAAAGCTTCCATTGCTTTTAATTGTTGGAACTGATTTTGCTTATTCCAACATATGCTATATTCTGTTTTTCCTGCTTAGAGGAAAATTTGATTATTTGTTTTACTTTAAAAGTATAATGCTACCAGAATTAATATATACAACAGTGTTTGCCTGCATCATTTATCCGTTTGTACATTTCATTTTCAGGAAAATTGATGAATATGATGCAAAGCATTCGGGAGAGAACTACATTGCGGAGCAATAAAAATACTGACAGTTTTATAAATTCAATAAAAGGCAGAATGCTAGTTCTGCTTATTTTTGTTGTAATAGTAGGTTCTGTTCTTGTAGGAAGAATTTTTTATCTTCAGATAGTTAATGGTGAAGAAGCGCTCATGGACTTCACTCTTAAGATTCAAAAGGAAAGAACCATTGAAGCAGCTAGAGGAAAAATACTTGATCGTAATGGCAAGGTTCTTGCCTATAATGAACTTGCTTATAATGTAACAATTGAAGATATTTATGAATCCAGCAAAGACAAAAATAAACAGATTAATGATACTTTATTAAGAGTAATTGACGTGATTGAAGATAATGGTGATTCTGCTATTAGCGATTTCAATATTATTCTTAATTCTGATGGAGAATTTGAGTTTACAGTCAGCGACACCAAGCTAAAGCGATTCCTGGCTGATATATACGGAAGAAAGGATATATCAAGCCTTAAATATGAGGAAGAAACGTCAAGTGCACAGGATGTTATTGACTATATGTGTGGATACAGCAAGTTTGGTATAGGAGAGTATACTGATCCTGATAACCCAAGAGACAGTTTTGTGAAAGGTAAAGGATATACCAGGAAACAGATACTTCAGCTGGTTACAATTCGATATGCCATGAGTCTGAATTCTTATCAGAAATATATACCAACTGTTATCGCATCGGACGTTAATGAAAGAACTGTTGCAACAATTCTTGAGAATTCTCAGGATCTTTTGGGAATTAATATTGCAGAGGAAAGTATCAGAAAGTATAGCGATAGCCGATATTTTGCCCAGATAATGGGATATACAGGAAAGATATCCGAGGATGAACTTCAGTCATTAAACAATATGGAAATTAATGACTATAACATCAGGACCACCAAAGCCAGAAATGATTATGCTCTTAATGATATGGTTGGTAAATCTGGTATCGAAAACACTATGGAGACTTACCTTGCTGGTACAAAGGGAAAAGAAACTGTATATGTTAATAACCTGGGAAAAGTAATTGAGACCAAGAAGACTGTTATGCCAATTGCGGGTAACGATGTATATCTTACAATTGATAAGGATCTTCAGATTGCTACATATAACATTCTTGAACAGTATCTTGCGGGTGTACTTGTTAGTAAGATTCAGAATATAAAAGAATATAAACCAACTGAAACCACCAAAGCCAGCAATTATATAATACCTATAACAGATGTATTATTTCAGCTTTTTAATAATAATATTATTAGCATAAGCCATTTGTCTTCTGAAGAAGCGGGAGATAATGAGCAGGCAATTAATGCTGCGATAGTTCAGAAAAGAGAAGCTGTTCTGGCCAGAATTGAGGAAGAGCTAAACAGCAGAAAAACTCCCTACAAGGATTTGCCAGACGAATATAAAATATACGAGACCTTTATAACAACTATGCTTAGTGAAAATGGTGTTACCAAGGATAGTGTTATTGACAAGGAAGATGAGACTTATCTTGCCTGGAAGGTCGACGAGACAATATCGCTTTGTGATTATCTTAAATATGCTATTTCCATGAACTGGATTGAAGTCAATAAAATAGATATTAAGACTAGCTATTCAGACTCGGATGAAGTATATGCTCAGCTGGTACAGTATATTATTGAACATCTTGGGAACAGTACTGCATTTACCAAAAAAATGCTTAAATCAATGATTGTTAATGATAATATTACTTATCGTCAGATATGTATGGTTCTTTTGGAACAGGATGCAATATCGATTATAGAGGATGAAAAAAATAAGTTTACAGAGGGAAGAATTACTCCTTACGAGTTTATACAGTATCTTATTAAAAACCTCTATATTACTCCTGGGCAGCTTGCTCTGGATCCATATTCAGCCAGCTGTGTAATTACTAATACAGAAGGTGAAGTATTGGCACTTGTGAGTTATCCTAGTTATGATAATAACAGGCTGGCCAACTCTATTGATGCACAGTATTATGCATCGCTTCAGAGTGATCTTTCTAAACCGTTATGGAACTATGCTACTCAGCAAAAGACTGCTCCGGGTTCTACTTATAAGATGGTATCCGCTACGGCGGCACTGGAGGAAGGGATTGTCTCAACCACAGATACCATTAGCTGTAAAGGTTATTTTGACCGTTTTGTTGATGCTCAGTATAAATGCTGGATTTATCCAGGCAGTCATGGCAGCATTAATGTATCTGGTGGTATTGAGAATTCATGTAACAGCTTTTTCTATGAAGTTGGATACCAGCTTAGTATTTTGGATGATAAGTATAATGAAAGCTTTGGTTTGAACAGACTTAATAAATACGCCTATATGTATGGCCTGAATGAAAAGTCTGGTATTGAAATTGAAGAATCAGAACCTGAATGCTCAGATGAATATCCTGTTCTTTCTGCTATTGGTCAGGGTACTAATAACTTTACAACTGTAGGGCTTGCGAGATATGTTACAGCGGTTGCTAACAGTGGTACTGTGTATAATCTTTCATTACTGGACAAGGTTACTGATTCAAATGGTAATGAAATAGTTGATTACAGTCCTTCTGTAAAGAATACGGTTGAACTTCCTACAGCTTACTGGAATGCAATTCATAAGGGTATGAGAGCGGTAGTTCAGAAAAAAGCGTATTATAATGATCTTGGAATTAACGTAGCTGGTAAAACAGGTACTGCTCAGGAAAGTAAGAACAGAACTAACCATGCTCTTTTTGTAAGTTATGCTCCGTATGAAAATCCTGAAATAGTGGTATGCACCCGTATAGCATTTGGTTATACCTCTGAATATGCTGCTAACGTAACCAGAGATATTTATAAATACTACTACAAACTTGAAGATGAGGATGATATTTTAACAGGTACTGCTGAGGTTCCTGAAGCTGCTATTACTAATGCAGATTAAAATGTGAAGGGGTTAATATATGAGTTTATCTACAATTAAAAGTTTTCATAATGGCATTGCGCTTCATCTTGATCCAAATGCAGATATGAGTCTTATACTTGAAGATCTTGCTGTTAAATTCGAGGAATCAAGAAAGTTCTTTAGAAATGCAAAGGTTGCTTTATCTATTGAGGACAGACAGGTTACAGCAGAAGAAGAAAAGATGATTGTTAGTGTTATTAATGCGCATAGCGATCTTAATGTTCTTTGTATTATTGGTAAAAATGAAGAGACTGACAGAAGATACGTTAAGGCTTTGAAGAAGGTTGAAAGCCAGAGAGATAACAATAATACACGACTTTATGTTGGAAATGTTGAAGAAAGTGATGTTATTGAAAGTGAAGGCTCGTTGATAGTATATGGTAATGTTGAACTTGGCGGAACAGTTGTTGCTACCAAGGACATTATAGTGATGGGTTACATATCTGGTCAGGCATATGCAGGCACCAGTGGTGATGAAAAATCAGTAATTATCTGCTTTGGTCTTTCACCAAGAAGACTTCAGATTGCTGATTATAAATATACGGATAAGGGACGAATGAGCTTTGGAAAGAAAATAAAGTTTGTTCCTCAGAAATTAAGAGTAACTAATGGAAAGGTTGTGTCTGAAATCTTAGATAACTTATCCATTAAAGATTTGACAAAAAGATAATATGTTACGTCAGTACAGATTAAAAAATTATAATTTCAAATTAATATTGTATGTTGTTGCCTTGTCCTTTATAGGTTATTTTGCGATAGGAAGTGCCAAGGAATCTGTTCAGCAAAGACAGCTTTATGGAATAATTATAGGCCTGATACTTATGATTCTGGTATCATTGCTAAATTATTCTGTTTATTACTATGTCCGGTGGTTTATGTATGGATTGAACATTATTTTACTGGTACTGGTTCTTGTTGCGGGACATGAGGTAAATGGTTCAAAAAGATGGATTAACATTGGATTTCAGTTTCAGCCATCTGAGCTGGCAAAGATTTTATTGATTTTATTCTTTGCACAGTTTATTATGAAAAATAAGAATAATCTTAATACATTTTCAACAATAATTGCTTCAATTTTGTTGCTGGCTGCACCACTTTTACTAATTTATAAAGAACCAGACCTTTCTACAACTATTATGGTTGTTGTAAGCTTTGCGGTAATGCTTTTTGTTGGTGGTTTAAGCTACAAGATTGTATTAACGATATTGGGAATTAGTATACCTGCGGGGGTTGTTTTCTTTTCGATTATCCTGCAGGACGATAGTAATATTCTCGAGGGATATCAGATTACTCGTATTCTCGCCTGGCTGGATCCAGAAAAATACGCAGATTCTGCTGCTTATCAGCAGATTAATTCTGTTACAGCTATTAGTTCAGGACAGCTTTTGGGTAAAGGTCTCAATAATAATGTAATTGCTTCGGTAAAAAACGGTAACTTTATTTCTGAACCGCAGACTGATTTTATTTATGCTATTATTGGCGAAGAACTTGGGTTTGTAGGAGCTTTATCTGTAATAATACTTCTTATTCTGGTTGTTATTGAATGCCTGAATATAGCGAGATATTCCAAGGATGATATGGGAGCACTTATTTGTAGTGGCATGGCTGCTCTTATTTCTCTTCAGGGTTTTATGAATATTGCTGTTGCAACGGGTTTTATGCCTAACACTGGAATTCCGCTTCCATTTGTTAGTTATGGATTGACGAGTCTTGTTAGTCTCTATATAGGTATTGGGGTAGTACTTAATGTAGGGTTGCAGACAACAAAGGCTCATTAAATTATAAAGAGAAGGGGTTAAATTTTATATGAACATTGCTCTGATTGCGCACGATGCTAAAAAGAAACTTATGCAGAATTTCTGTATAGCTTATCGTGGTATTTTAAGTAAGAATAATTTATATGCTACTGGAACAACTGGTAGATTAATAGAGGAAGTGACTAATCTGAATGTACATAAGTTTCTTGCGGGTCATCTTGGTGGTGAACAGCAGATAGGAGCTCAGATTGAACACAATCAGATGGATTTGGTAATCTTTTTGAGAGATCCACTTAATCCTAAAAGTCACGAGCCGGATGTTAATAATGTTGTAAAACTGTGTGATATTCATAATATTCCACTTGCAACTAATCTGGCGACTGCAGAATTATTGATTAAATCCCTTGACAGAGGAGATCTTGAGTGGCGTGAGATGTATAAGTAGTTTTATTAAGAAAGCAACTTCTATTTCGGTTGCCTTCTTTTTATGTATGAATATTGCAGCATGTGGTAAGAGCGAACTTCCTTTGGACTATAAGGTAGTTAATGATCTTTCAGCGGCTGGTCTTGATAGTCGGGTAGATGGCTTTTCCAAGAATATTGCTGTTGTAGCAGGAGATGTTAGTGCTAAAGGCGGTTTTGTAGCAGAGGAGAATTCTGCTGCAGGTCTTTTCGATGTGAATAATTGTAAGGTTATGTATGCCAAGGATATTCATCAGCAGATGAATCCTGCAAGTCTTACTAAAGTTATGACTGCTATATGTGCATTAAAGTATGGCAATCTTGATGATACTGTTGTGTGTTCAGATAACATTAATAAGTTGGAAAGCGGAGCTTCTACCTGTGGATTAAAACCTGGTGACAGAATGTCTCTGGAACAGGCTTTGTACTGCATGCTTTTACCTTCTGCCAACGATGCGGCAATAGCAATTGCAGAGCATATATCTGGTTCTGTGGAAGAATTTTCTAATCTGATGAATAAAGAGGCTTCATTGATTGGAGCAACTAATAGTAATTTTGTTAATCCTCATGGTTTAACAGCTGATAATCATTATACAACAGTGTATGATATGTATCTTATTACCAATGAAGCTATACATTATTCGAAGTTTTTGGAGATTATTCAGCAGAGCAGTTATTCTACGGTAATTACAGATTCATCTGGTTTGGAAAAGAATATTGAAGTAAAGACTTCTAACAAATTCCATGACGGTACTTTTACTTGTCCTGAGAATATTACAGTAATTGGAGGAAAGACAGGTACGACTACTGCTGCGGGTTCATGTCTGGCTTTAGTTACCAGAGATTCTTCCAATAATCCATATATATCTGTCATTCTTCATGCGAGTGAAAGAACATTACTTTATGAAGAGATGATTGAACTGCTTGAAGAGATAAATAAACAGTAAAAACTGTTGTTTTTTAGGGTATGATACTCTATAATAATCACATGGGGTTAATGCTCAAAATTTAACTATTAGGAGGGCTAGCAATGGTTCAATTAATTGTAGGCAAAGAGGGTAAAGGTAAGACAAAACAGCTTATCGATAAGGTTAATGAAGAGATTAAGGGCGCATCTGGAAATATAGTATTTTTGGATAGAAGTTCAAAGCATATGTTTGAACTTAATAATAAAGTCAGATTAATCGATGTTTCTGAATATGATTTTGAAAACAGTTCAGAATTTGCAGGTTTTATATACGGTATCATTTCTCAGGATCATGATATTGAGCAGATGTATATCGATGGAATCATGAAGATAACAAAACTTACAGTTGAAGGTTTTGAAGAGATTGTTAAGAAGTTTGATGCAATTTCAGACAAATTTAATTTTACAATTATTGTAAGCGCTTCAGTTGAAAAGAGCGAATTAAGTCCAGAGTTACAAGAAAAAGTTATTGTGGCATTATAAGATAAACAAAGCCTCGGAATAATCCGGGGCTTTGATTATGCTGATACTATATATGATAGAAGGGAGGTAAATATGGCAGATAATAATAACAAAGTAGTAGCTATTAAGAAACCAATCAATGTTAATCTTGGTCTGATATTCTTTTTGATTATTCTTATTTACATTATTATTTGTATATTTATGTTTTTCTCTTCTAAGCATGTTACTGGATATCAGGTTAAGAAGGGTTCATTATCAGTGTCTAATATCTATGAAGGTATTGCTCTGAGAGATGAGATAGTAGTAACTGCTGGTTCTGCAGGCTATGTTAATTATTTTGCTACTGAAGGTGAAAAGGTTGGTACAGGTAACCTTGTATGTGGTATTGATGAGACTGGTGCATTACAGGATTACATTATGCAGAACAATGAATCTGGAGCAAACAGCTTAAGTGAAAAGGATCTGTCTTCAATTAAGAATGAGATGATAAATTTCTCTACTGGATTTGATGAGAAGGACTTTTCTTCCACATATGATTTTAAATATGCTATTCAGGGTGACGTTTTAAAGTTCTCGAACAGAAATCTTCTTAATTCACTTGAGGATCTTACAAGTCAGAGTGCTTTGATTAAGTTGTGCAATTCTCCTGACTCTGGTGTAGTAATTTATTCGATTGATGGCTATGAGAAATATACACCTGCTAATGCTAAAAAAGAATGGTTTGAAAAAGAACAGTATGAAGAAAATAAGGTTCAGCTTATAAATAATAATATAGTATCTATTGGTGATCCTTTATTTAAATTGTCTGATAGTGAAAGTTGGTCTATTCTTATTCAGGTTGAAGAGAATCGTGTTCAGGAACTGGTTGATGAGAAGTATGTTAAGGTTAAATTCTTAAAGAATCAGTATGAATCCTGGGCAAAGATTACGCCTGTAGATGGAGCTGATGATGGTAATTATATTCTGTTAACATTTACGAACTCCATGATTACTTTTGTACAGGACAGATTTATTAATATTGAGTTATTGTTGGATAGCGAAACTGGACTTAAGGTACCTAATTCGGCAATCTGTGAGAAATCGTTCTTTATTGTATCCAAGGATTATCTGACAAAGGGCGGAGATGGTAATGACTGTGTGCTTAGAGAGACCTTTAATGAAAATGGTCAAATGATACCTGAATCTATCCCTGTTACGATATATAGCGAAAACAGTGAGACTAATGAGGTGTATCTGGATGATTCTACATTAAGACTTGGTGATAGAATAGATATGCCTGATTCTGAGGAAACATTTGTTATAAGCAAGTCTGGTACCCTGACAGGTGTTTATAATATTAATAAAGGATATGCTGATTTTAAGGAAATTGAAGTACTTAACAGCAATGAAGAATATAGTATTGTTAAATCTAATTCGGCATACGGACTTGTAGCATATGACTACATAGTACTTGATGCAGAATCAGTCGAGACGGATGAATTTATCTATGAGTAATATTTCTAATAATATTGAATTTGTTAAAAAGAATATTCAAGAGGCTTCTAAAGCGTCGAATCATGTCGATGAAGCTACTCTTATTGCGGTAAGTAAGACTAAGCCGGTTGCCATGCTTAAAGAAGCCTATGATGCTGGAATGCGAGACTTTGGAGAAAATAAAGTTCAGGAGATTATGGATAAATATGAACAGCTTCCAAGTGATATTCGCTGGCATATGATAGGTCATCTACAGACCAATAAGGTTAAATATATCGCAGATAAGATATATATGATTCATAGCGTTGAGTCTGTAAAGCTTGCTGAGGAGATAAGCAAGAGAGCTGAAATGTGCAACAGAGTAATACCTGTACTCATTGAGATTAATATCGGTAATGAAGAATCTAAGTTTGGCCTCTCGCCGGATGAGCTGGAAGCTTTTGTGAGATCTATTAATAAGCTTTCGGGTATTAAGGTTAGTGGACTTATGTGTGTGGCTCCTTATACTGATAATCCGGAAGAAAACCGCATTTATTTCAAGCAGCTGAAGCAGTTATCTGTTGACATAATGACTAAAAACATAGATAATATTTCTATGGATGTTTTGTCCATGGGAATGACTGGTGACTATCAGATAGCTGTTGAAGAAGGTTCAACATATGTGAGAGTTGGAACAGGTATTTTCGGTGAACGTGATTATTCAATTAAGATATAAGGAGAATGAAGATTATGGGACTTATGGATTCATTTTTAACAGCAATGAACCTTGGAGATAATGAAGGCGAAGATGACGAGTACTTCGATGATTTAGATGAGGGAGAAGTTGCTCCAAAAGTTGTGAAAAGTGCAAAATCTTCAGCAGATTCAAATGGTGAGGAAGCAGTAAGAAGACCTAGCGTTAAGCCTTCTATTGCAAGAACAAAGAAATCAGGTAATGGTATGGAAGTATGTGTTATTAAGCCAACAACATATGATGAAGTTCCAGAGATTACAAATACTTTATTAGCAAATCGTACTGTTGTACTTAATGTTGAAGGCCTTGATGTTGCTTTGGCTCAGCGTATTATTGACTATACGACAGGATCTTGTTACGCGATTGGTGGTAATTTACAGAAGATATCACATTATATCTTTATTATTACTCCAGCAAGCGTTGATATTTCTGGTGATTTCCAGGGCGTATTAAGTGATTCTTTTGATCTTCCTTAAAGGATATTTATTATAAGCTTGCCCATATCGGCAAGCTTATTTTTATGTTATATGAAAGGTATATGTTTTTTATGTCTAGAATAATGATTAAAGCACCTGCAAAGGGTGATTATGAAGTTGTAATTGAGAAGGATTTTAATAATCTTAAGGAAGAGCTTACTAAAGTTAATGCTAACAAAAGTAAAGTGTGTATTATTTCTGATTCCAATATATTCCCTATCTATTCGAAAGAGGTTATAGATATATTGACTTCGTTGGAATGTGAAGTTGATGAAGTTGTTCTTGAACCAGGCGAGATAAGTAAGTCTATGGAAGATACAGAACCTTGCTTCAGACTTTTGTTAAATAAGATGTATTCAAGAAATGATTACATTATCTCTTTGGGTGGTGGCTGCGTTGCTGATTATGCTGGCTTTATTGCTGCTACATTCAAAAGAGGTATGCAGTTGATACATATCCCTACTTCACTTATGGCTATGGCTGACAGCTGTGTTGGTGGTAAAGTCGGTATTGATTTTATGGGTTATAAGAATATGATTGGTACTTATTATAATCCGAAGCTTGTGTATGTGAATGTGTCATGCATCAATACACTTGATGAGATTCATTATTACAGCGCTTTTGCTGAGATTATGAAGACTGCAATTATTAAGAGCTCAAGCGTGTATGAGTGGCTGATTGAGAATCTTTACGAAATTAGCGACAAGGACCCTGATATTATCGTAGATATGATAGAGCAGACTATTAATATTGCTAAGATATATATTGAAAAGGATCCATATAATACATCTGACAGACTCGTACTGAATCTTGGTCATACAGTTGGACATGCTATAGAAAAAGCTAAAAATTACACAATGTCTCATGGAGAATGTGTTGCGTTGGGTATAATTGCGGCTGCGCATATTTCACTTAAGAGAGAAATGCTTTCTTTGGAAGAATATCTTGAAATAAGAGATATGTTTGTGCCATTTAATCTGCCTATTACCATTGAAGATATTGATGTTGACGCAATCATTGAAGATATCAGATATGATAAAAAGAATGATAAAGGCTTTTGCTTTATTCTTTTTAAAAAGATTGGCAAGGCAGTCATTGACTGTAATGTGACCGAAGAAGAAATCAGGGCTGCACTCGAAGAGATTAGGTTTAGTGAAGACGATTACATGGAGTAAGCATGAAAAATAAACAAAAGATAATTCATTTGATTATAGATGTTCTGTCAGTGATTTTGCTTGTCTGGATAGATAGAATTAGCAAGAATGTTGCTACGGCCAAGCTTAAAGGGCAAAATGATTTTGTGATAATAAAAGATGTATTTGTATTACAGTATCTGGAAAATCGTGGAGCTGCTTTTGGAGTATTTCAGAATAAGCAGTACTTCTTTATTGCTATTTCAATTATTTTTTTGGCTATTGTAGCTTATGTGCTTATAAAGCTGCCGGTTTTAAAAAAATATTATGTATTCGAAAGTGTATTAGCTTTTTTGGCGGCTGGGGCAATTGGAAATATGATTGATCGTATTATTCAGAATTATGTTGTCGATTTCTTTTATTTTGAATTAATAGATTTCCCTATTTTCAATGTTGCAGATATTTATGTGACGCTAAGCTGTATTGCTTTTGCGATTATTTTAATATTTGTATTTTCAGAGGAAGATTTAAGTTTTCTGTCTTTAAAAAAGAATAAGAATGAATAAGTATAATTTTTTGATTGATGATATATATGAAGGAGAGCGTCTTGATAAGGGAATTTCACTTTTAGTGGGAGATTCCATGTCGCGCTCTTTTTTGCAAAAAATAATAAAGAATAAGTCTGTTTATGTCAATGGTAAAGCTCAGAAAGCAAGTTATATTCTAAAAGATGGGGATGAAGTCGGTTTTGAGATAGAGGATTGCGAAGCCCTTGAGGTTATTCCTCAGAATATTGCTCTTGATATTTTGTATGAAGATAAGGATGTAATAGTTGTTAATAAACCTAAAGGAATGGTGGTGCATCCTGCTCCTGGACATATGAGTGATACTCTTGTTAACGCACTTTTATATCACTGTGCAGATTCCTTGTCAGGAATAAATGGGGTATTGAGACCTGGAATCGTACATAGAATAGACAAAGATACAACTGGATCAATAATTGCATGTAAGAATGATATGGCCCATCAGTCTATTGCAAAACAGTTACAGGAACATAGTATCAATAGACGTTACAGGGCAATAGTTTATGGCAATTTAAAGGATGATGAAGGTACAATTAGAAGTCTGATTGGCAGAGATGAAAATGACAGAAAAAAGATGAGTGCCAATGTCCGACATGGCAAGGAGGCTGTGACACATTATACTGTTTTGAAAAGATTTAAGGATTACAGTTATATTGAATGCCGACTGGAGACTGGCAGAACACATCAGATCAGAGTTCATATGGCATCGATTGGTCATCCATTACTTGGAGATAGCACATATACTAACAGAAAATGTCCATTCAAGCTTGAGGGGCAGACACTTCATGCATATATTCTTGGATTTGTACAACCAAGCACTGGTGAGTATATAGAAACGCTGGCTCCACTGCCGTCATATTTTGAGGATTTACTTGTTAAACTTAGTTAATTTAAGTAAAATAATAAGTGATAAAGGAGGTGTTTCATTATGAAGACTATTATTACTATTGGTCGTCAGGCAGGCTCTGGCGGACGTGAAATTGGCGAAAAACTTGCGCAACATTTTGGGATTCCTTTTTTTGACAGGGAATTACTTAGCAGAGCTGCTAAAGAGAGCGGCTTTTGTGAAGAAATGATACAGATGCATGATGAAAAGGCTACGAATTCTTTCCTTTATAATCTTGTGATGGACACATATTCCTTTGGTTATAATTCATCGACTTTTGTTGACATGCCTATAAGTCACAAAGTATTTCTTGCTCAGTTTGATACTGTTAAAAAGATTGCTTTGGAGGGTCCCTGCGTTATAGTCGGACGATGTGCAGATTATGCATTAAGTGACTATGACAACGTACTTAAGCTGTTTATATATGGTAATGAAAATCAAAAGATTGACAGAATAGTTGATAAGCTGAAGATGGATCCAAAAGAAGCAAAGGACTGGATGCTTAAAACTGATAAGCGCAGATCCAGCTATTATAATTATTATTCATCAAAGAAGTGGGGACGTGCTGAATCCTATGATTTGTGTATTAACAGCTCTTTGCTTGGGATAGAAGGAACGGTTAACCTGATTGTTCAGGCAGTTGAAGATTTTGAAAATAGATAAAATTATATAGCCTGTATTTTGCAGGCTATAATCATGTATGAATGGAATAGATATGAATACTGTATATGATGCTATAAATGAAGTAAATAAAATAATCAAGGGTAAAAATGATGTTGTTGTTAAGATAATGGCAGCTATTCTTGCTGGAGGACATGTTCTGATGGAAGACATACCTGGTGTTGGTAAGACAACATTGAGTACAACTCTTGCAAAAGTGCTTTCAATGGATTATAAGAGAGTACAGTTTACTCCGGATGTACTTCCTAGTGATATAGTTGGTTTTTCTATGCTTAATAATATTAGCAGAGAATTTGAGTTTAAGCCAGGACCTGTATTTTGTAATCTCTTTCTTGCTGATGAGCTTAACAGAACTTCTCCGAAGACTCAGTCAGCGTTGCTGGAGGTTATGGAAGAGGGCAGTGTGACTATAGATGGAATTAGTCATAAGGTTGATGACACATTTGTTGTTATTGCCACTCAGAATCCTACAGGAAGTGCGGGAACCAATATGCTTCCAGAATCGCAGCTGGACAGATTCTTGATTTGTACTACTATGGGATATCCATCACATCAGGATTCGATTGATATACTAAAAACTCACGGTGGAATTAAAAAAACAGATATTTCGCCGGTTATTAGTCTTGCAGACTTACTTGAAATGAAAAAACAGGTTGATAATGTGTTTGTACATGATTCTATTTATGAATATATAACATGCCTGTGTGAAAAAACCAGATCTGATTCGATGTTTAGTCAGGGAGTAAGCCCAAGAGGAGCTATTGCTCTTTTAAAGATGGCAAAAGCATATGCATATATTGATGGCGTTGATTTTGTCAGGGCTTCGGATGTTCAGAATGTATTGCCAGATGTTTTTGGGCATAGGATTAAGATTAGTTCAAAAGCCAGAACAGAAGGATTAGATAATAAAGGGGTTATCAGCTATCTGCTTTCAGCTGTAACTCCACCAAGACAGTAAAATGTATAATGATTCAGTCAAATCGATAAGCTTTAAATTTAATTTCTTATATATTCTTGCATATGTAATTGCATATGCTTTATTTGGAGTGGGAATATTTATATATCTTAGAAGTTACATTTTTCTCATTCTACTAATTCTTGCGGCTATTCTGCCTTTTGTTTCTTTTGCATTTTTAAGAATACTTTCCAAATCCCTGGATATCAGTCTGTTTGTCTCTGACGGGGTAATTGAAGTTGGATCCCCATTGGGAGTAGGTATCACTGTTAATAATAAATCTATTATAACTTCGCTTAATCTGAAGTGTTATCTGAGTATATACAATGATTATTATAATGAAAAATGTGACCAGCTAATAACTGTCCCTGTTCTTGCAAAAGCACAAAATAAAAATCCTCTTATTTGCGAAGCAGTTAGTTGCGGAAATATAAGAGTAGTACTTAATAAGGTTTGTCTTACTGATTTATTTGGAATGTTTAGTTATGTATATACTAAATCGCAGGCTGTTGAGACTGATATTATCCCTGTAGGCAGAAGTCTGACTGATATAGACAGACTAGGCCTGCTATCAGGATATTCTGACAATGAAGATGATAGTAAAAAGGGTAATGAATATTCAGATACTTCCAACATTAGGGAGTATATTGCAGGGGACAGGATTAAAGATATTCATTGGAAATTGTCCTCTAAAAGAGATATTTTGCTTGTAAGGGAACATATTAAGACCTGTGAAAACAAGTTACTGGTATGGGTTGATCATTCAGGCAGAAAGAAGAATAATGAACTGATTTTGGCATTAACTGTTGCGGTTGCAAAATATTGTATAAGTGAAGGCATTTTGCTTAAACTATTGTGGCTTTCAGCTGACAATCAAACTGTCAATGAATATACAGTAATGAGCCTGGGGGACTGTTATGATGGTCTGCATCAAATATATTTGGACAATACTCGTCTTAATAGCCCAGATATAAAGT
Source organism: Lachnospiraceae bacterium UBA1712 (assembly GCA_002317175.1). Taxonomy (GTDB): domain Bacteria; phylum Bacillota; class Clostridia; order Lachnospirales; family Lachnospiraceae; genus Colinaster. The sequence continues at coordinate 177,951 of DCJA01000036.1, forward strand.
CGGTTATCATTAACAATGATTTAAAAACTGACAAGCTAATTAAAATAGGCTTTAGAGATAATGAGGTAGCTGTTTACGCTTATGAAATCTAAAAGAAAAATGCAGGATTTGACGGGAAGCGAATTACTGGACAGCTTAAAAATCTCAGAGAATTTTTATACTAAACAGGAAAATCGTGTACTTACATTACTGCTAAAGGGCTTAATTGTATATCTGGTTACTGCTGGCAGCATAGGTGGAACACTTACTGCAACAGGAACCGCATTTAACCAGCTTATTTTTAATCTGGTTGTTTTTGCGTTGTCTATGATTATTGGCCTTATATACTACAATAAGAAGACGGAAAATGTTGGAGATATTCTCTATTTTATTGCAATTCTGTTTTTTGGTATATATCTGGGAGCATATATCAACAGTGGTTTTTATGCATGGATGAATGATGTTATTGGTTCTGCCAGTGTATATTTTGATTTGCCTGATATTGGTGGTTACAATCAGGCTATTAAGAATAATAATCTTACAGTAACGATAGCTGCCTGTTATCTTGGAGCGGTTGTTGTAATTCTGGTTAACATGTCTGTTGCCAAAAGAATGATGTATGGAGATCTTATTCTTGATGCATTGATTATTCTTTTTTTGCCTCTTTACTTTAAAAAGGAGCCTTCCTATTTATATTTTGCTTTATTAATAACGGGTATTATATTTGCGGCAATATGGAAAAGCACTGGAAGGTATGAAAAGATAAATAATAATTCAATATATATAAGGACAAAGAAGGAGATTACTTATACTTATAGTTTTAAGGCGCATCTTATGGCTTTTGCACAGATTTTTATATGTATTGTTATTATTTTGTCTTTGTTGTATGTATTGATTCCAAAGGACAAATATGATCTTCACAGGGTTAACAGTTCTGCAAAGGAATATACAGATGACCTTGTTGAGACTTTTATTACTTCAGGTATTGCCGGATTTTTTAACAGATATGATAATACTGCTGGTATGAGCTCAGGACGCCTGGGCGGTGTCAATTCAGTAAGATTAGACTATGAGACTAATCTTAAGATCACATTTGTTCCTTATGAATATGAGCCAATTTATATCAGAACATTTATTGGAGGTGCCTATCAGCCTTATTCAAATATGTGGTCTGTAGCAGATCCAACCAAACTCAACCGTAATGAATATGATATGCTTAATGAAGAGTATATTAACAGGAATCCTTACAGTGGCAGAGGGAAAATGATTATACAAAATCTGGATGCTGAATTTGCTGAATACTCTTTATATTATTCTGCTAAAAATGAGTATATAAAAACCGGTTCCAGTGCAGAAAGATTATTTTATCCTAATTATGAGGATATAGGTGCGACAAATAATCTGATAATGTCTGAGGAAGAAAGACAGTACTGGCTGTCAGTACCTAACGATAATGTACCATCAATAATTAATACTCTGAATAAAATTAATATTCCTCAGAATATATCGGCTTTGGAAAAAGCGGATTATATCAAATACTATTATCTGAATAATATTCCTTACACCTTAAGGCCTGGCTCAACTCCGTATCGTAAGGACTTTGTAAACTACTTTTTGGACACCGCAAAGAAGGGATATTGTGTTCACTTTGCCAGTGCAGCTACGCTGATGTTTAGGTATATGGGTATTCCTGCCAGATACGTTGAAGGTTATGTGTTTGATTATTCTGAAAGCAGTAAGACAAGTATCAACCAGGACTATAGTTATGATGATTTATATGAGGGCTATAATCCTTTGGGAGAGATGCCTGTACTAGATGCTGAATTGTCTGACGCAAGTGGACATGCCTGGGTAGAAATATATCTTGATAATTTTGGCTGGGTTCCAGTTGAACTTACACCTCCTTCTTCTGATACAGAGGAGGTCTCTGGAGAGGGCTTGTTAAGCCGTCTGCTAAACAGATTAAATAGTAATACGGAAATTGATGAGAATAATAATGCAGCTGGCTTTAATGGCCTAAGTATTGATACTGTTATTGTTAGAAAGATTATTGTTGTAATATTGTTTGTAATACTTTTTATTACAGTTGTATATTATACTGTAGTATATATTGTATTTGTATGCAGATATAATAAGGCAGATATTAATACAAAACTTATTATTAAATATCATTCATTTATAAAGAAAAAGACCAAAAAAAATAAGGAATTGTTGTCTTTATATAACTACAGTGACCAGTTAACTATGTTATATGATAATGATGATGAGTTGAAGGTTCTTATTGATATATTAAATAAGGCGGGATTCTCGAATGTACTTATAAATGATAAAGAATTCAGTTATTGTATGAACTTCTTTAAAAAACGCAGATAGAGGTAAAAACACAAATAGAGGTGTATATGAGCATAAAATTAGCATTGAGCGATGAGATACTGATGAAGGTTGAAAAACCTGCGAGGTATATTGGAAATGAGATAAATAGCGTTGTAAAGGATAAGGACTCAGTAGATATCAGATTTGCAATGTGTTTTCCAGATGTATATGAGATTGGAATGAGCCACATTGGTATACAGATCCTGTATGATATGTTTAACAAATACGATGACGTGTGGTGTGAACGTGTATACAGCCCCTGGGTTGATCTGGACAAGATTATGCGTGAACAGGATATAGCTCTGTTTGGACTTGAAAGTCAGGAGCCTATTAAGAATTTTGATTTTCTTGGCATAACTTTGCAGTATGAAATGTGTTACACCAATATATTGCAGGTTCTTGATCTTGCCAAGATTCCTTTAATGTCCAAGGACAGAGCTGAGGAGGATCCAATTGTAATTGGAGGTGGTCCATGCTCCTATAATCCTGAACCTATTGCAGATTTTTTTGATATTTTCTATATAGGTGAAGGTGAAACTAAATACCGAGAGCTTCTGGATATATATAAAGAGCATAAGAAGAATAAGACTTCAAGAATGGATTTCCTTGTTGAAGCAGCCAAGCTTGGAGGCATGTATGTTCCCTGTCTTTATGAAACAAGTTATAAACAGGACGGCACAATAGAATCTTTTGAACCAATTAGAGATGATATTCCTCGAAGCATATCAAAAGAAGTTGTTATTGATATGAAGTCGGCTGATTATCCTGTAACGCCAGTTGTTCCGTTTATCAAATGTACGCAGGATAGAGCTGTTTTGGAGATTCAGCGTGGCTGTATCAGAGGCTGCAGATTCTGTCAGGCTGGTCAGCTTTACAGACCTGTCAGAGAGAGGGATGTTGATGACCTTAAAAAGAAGGCAATGGAGATTCTGGCCAATACTGGACATGAAGAGATATCTCTTAGCTCATTAAGTTCCAGCGATTATAGTAAGCTGGAAGAACTTACCGATTATCTTATTGAGGAATGTTCAAAAAAGTATGTTAATATTTCACTTCCTTCATTAAGAATTGATAATTATGCATTAGATGCATTTGGTAAGGTACAGGATGTGAAGAAGAGTTCTCTTACCTTCGCTCCAGAGGCTGGAAGCCAGCGTATGAGAAATGTTATTAATAAGGGACTTACAGAAGAAGATATTCTTAATGGCTCTAAAATGGCGTTTGAACGTGGCTGGAACAAGGTTAAGTTATATTTTATGCTGGGACTTCCTGGTGAGACTAAAGAAGATATAGAGGGTATTGGCGATTTATGCGATAAAATTGCAAGAGTATATTTTGAAACTGTTCCAAAGGAAAAAAGAACCGGAGGACCAGTACAGATTACAGCAAGTACCTCATTTTTTATTCCAAAACCATTTACTGCTTTTCAATGGGCTCCTATGAATACTAAGGAGGATTTTCTGGAGAAGGCATATATTACAAGAACATCTATAATTAACCAGCTTAATCAAAAACGTATTAAGTATAACTGGCATGAGGCTGATGTTAGTGTAATGGAGGGTGTATTTGCCCGTGGTGACAGAAGAATTGCTCCAGTTATATTAGAAGCATATAAGCGTGGCTGCATGTATGATGCATGGAATGAATACTATCATAATGATGTATGGCTACAGACTTTTAAGGACCTGGGAGTTGATATTGATTTCTATACAACAAGAAGCAGAGAACTGGATGAAATATTCCCTTGGGATTTCCTTAGCTGTGGTGTAAGCAAGGAATGGCTTAAGAAGGAATGGCTTCGTTCTAAAGAAGCTGAAGTGACTCCAAACTGTAAACTGAAATGCAATGGTTGTGGAGCTGCAATATATGGAACAGGAATATGTACAGGTGACGGTAGATGAAAGTAAGAATTAAATTTGCTAAATATGGTGTAATGAAATACATAGGTCATCTCGACATTATGCGATATTTTCAAAAATGTATGAGAAAGGCTGATGTAGATATAGCTTATTCCACTGGCTTCTCACCTCATCAGATTATGAGTTTTGCCTCTCCACTGGGCGTTGGTGTTGAAAGCAGGGGAGAGTATTTTGATATTGAGCTGAATAGTGGAAACGCTGAGTATGTTAAGGAAAGACTTAATGCGGTTATGGTTCCTGGCATGGAAATAATTTCAGTTGTTAAATTGCCGGATGGTGTAAAAAATGCCATGGCAAGTATTGCGGCTGCAAGCTATACTGTCTTTCCTAAAGACGGATATGAGCATGAGAATCAATGTACAGACAAAATAGAAGATTTTCTTTTACAGGAATCAATAGTAATTACAAAACAGACCAAGAAGAATGAAATCGAATTTGATTTAAAACCACATATTTTTTCATTTGAGTTTGATAAAGAAGCTTATCGCATGCTTGTTGATGCATCAAGTGCTGGCAATATTAAGCCCCTTGCGGTGATTGAGGAATATGGTAAATTCTGTGGTGTTGATATTAGTTTAGATCACTATCAGATTGTTAGAAATGAAATATTTACAGAGTCAGAAGGCAAACTGATGTCGCTGGAAAGCCTTGGAGAAGATTTTTGATTAACAGAACTTTATGTATAACTGAATACAATAATCGTGTTATTAGCTGGTTGGATGTTAATTCTCGTATGGAACAGCTTTCAGTTACTGACAGTGAGAATGATATTGTTGGCAATATATATATTGGAAGAGTTAAAAATATAGCAAAGAATATACGCGCAGCTTTTATTGAGTTTTCACCAGATACATTGGGTTTTTTAAGCTTTAATGACTTGCTGGATGACACAAGTCTAAAAGAGGGAGAGTTTGTAGCAGTTCAGGTCATTAAAGAGGCATCCAAAAATAAAGATGCTGTACTTAGTATGCATCTTTCTATAACGGGTGATTATTCTATTGTGGAGCTTGGCAAACCATCTGTTAATATTAGTCGAAAGATTACTGGTGATAGAAGGGCAGAGCTTAGAGCGGCTGTTAATGACTATGAACATAGTGTTATTGTCAGAACAAATGCTGGTCTTTTGGAAGATATCAGTATATTGACTGCTGAGATAGATAAGCTGTCGGCCATGCTTGATACTATAGTTGAAAAGTCAAAGACCAGAAACAGTATTTCTTTGATTCATGAAGCTAAGAGAGAATATGAAAGATTCGTCGCATCCATGCCGATTGATGCTTATGACAGAGTACTTACGGATATTGAGTCAATATATAAGGAGTTATCAGCTTACAAATGTGAATTTTATGCAGATAGCTATCCTTTGATTAAACTGTATAGTCTTCAGACTAAACTTGATGAGCTATTATCGAGAAATGTATGGTTAAAAAGTGGTGCTAATATTGTTATTGATTACACTGAAGCAATGACAGTTATTGATGTAAACAGTGCTAAGAATATGTCAAAGAAAAATCAGGAGGATAATATTCTGGCGGTAAATAAAGAGGCTACACTTGAAATATGCAGACAGATTCGGCTTAGAAATATATCGGGGATTATAATTATTGATTATATCAATATGTCTTCTGCTGATAACGAAAATGAACTGGTTGATTACCTGAAGAAAGAGCTGCTTAAGGACGGCGTAAGATGCGATTTTGTTGATATTACCAAGCTTGGTCTTGTGGAGTTAGTCAGAAGAAAAATAAAACCACCTATTAACGAATTATTGAGTAAATAAGATACCATATTTGGTATCTTTTTACATTTCTAAGCTTTTATTGCTGTGATAATATGCTTATAGGTCATTTGTGACGAATTTATTTTTAGGGAGTATTTATAATGGAAGAAAAGAAGACTAATTTTTTCTGTATACCAGTATTTAGTTTTGTACCAGCAAAATATAAAGAGCTGGTTAAGAATTCAGCTGGTAAGATTTTTGGAGTGATCCTTGTGATGTTTTTGTTATTTGGTATCATTTCAGGAATTAATGTTGCTTTAGGTGTAGGTGAATTTGCAGATGTTGTTGCAGAAAGTTGTCCTGATTTCGAATTATCAAATGGAAGCTTTTCAATTGAGGCACCTTTTGAAATGGAACAGGATGGTATGTATATTCTGATTGATGACAGAATTAGCAATGTTACAGAGGATGACATTAAGGATCTGATAAGAGAGAATTTTTATTCTCAGATTATTGTTCTTGGAAGTGATTCTTTTGGTATGTATAACAATGGACAGATTCAGGCTTTTGATTTAGATCAGGTAAGTGATTTTTCTATATCTAAAATATCTCTTATTAATGAGATAATCCCAGCATTCAAGCCACTTATTTTTGGTGCTGTAGTTTTATTTTATCTGATTTATGTTGGATTCTATTATCTTGCTGCATTAATCATGTCATTATTCACTATGATTATCTGCAAGATATTTAAGAAGGATATTGAAAGCAAGGAAAGATTCAGAATGACTGTTCTTGCTAAACTTCCTGTATTTATTGTTACTTTTGTAATTGAACTTGTAAGCCCATTATCAATTAATATATGGATTGGTGCTTTACTGGTTATTGCCTTTACAGTTGCAATAGTAGCAATGTGGAAGGATGATGAGAATCAGCAGTATATCTCATCTGAGGACAATGAATTTTAATTAATAATTATTTAGCTCAGGCCATTTTCAATATTTTATGAAAATGGCTTGACTTATGTAAATTACAATGATAATATATCTGAGTATGCCGCATAACTAGGCTATAAGTGCGTGAATTCGCCGCCAAAGTTAGCGAGAAATGTGTTTTACACATAGAATAGGAGGAGAAACCTATGTACGCAATTATTGCAACAGGTGGTAAGCAGTACAAAGTAGAAGAAGGCGATTGCATCAAAGTTGAGAAGCTTGACGCAGAAGTTGGCGCTACAGTAACATTTGATACTGTTCTTGCTGTTAAGGATGCAGATCTTAAGTGTGGTGATGCTGTAGCTAAGGCTACTGTTACAGCTACTGTTATGGATCAGGCTAAGGGTAAGAAAGTTATCGTTTACAAGTACAAGAGAAAATCAGGTTACCACAAGAAAAATGGTCACAGACAGCTTTACACACAGGTAAAGATTGATAAGATCAATGCTTAATTTTTAGTTTATGTGGGAGTAGATATGACCACAGTAAGTATCTGGAGAAAGAACGATAGTACAAAAGCATTTGAGGCATGTGGACATGCAGGTTATGCCAGAATTGGTAAGGATATTGTATGTTCTGCGATTTCCATTCTTATGATTAATACCATCAATTCAATTGATGAGTTTACAGAGGATAGGATTGAAGTTACTTCTGATGAAAAAACGGGGTTAATTAGATGTGTTTTTTCTGACACAGCATCTGCTGATTCAGAATTACTTATCAAGTCCCTTGTACTTGGGCTAAAACAGATACAAAACGAATATGGTAACAAGTTTATTGATATTAATTACGAGGAGGTGTAGTATGCTTAAGTTAAACCTTCAATTCTTCGCTCATAAAAAGGGTGTTGGTTCTACAAAGAACGGTAGAGATTCAGAGGCTAAGAGACTTGGCGCTAAGAGAGCTGACGGTCAGTTCGTTAAAGCTGGTAATATACTTTACAGACAGCGCGGAACTAAGATTCATCCAGGCGTTAACGTAGGTCGTGGTGGTGATGATACATTATTCGCACTTACAGATGGTATTCTTAGATTCGAGAGACTGGGAAGAGATAAGAAACAGGCTAGTGTTTACCCAGTAGAAGAATAATCAGCAATGCATAATATCAATTTTGATATTTGCTAATTATGTATTTAATCAAAGCTCCAGACTTAGGTTTGGAGCTTTTTTTCAAAAATGAAAGGTTTTTAATCATGTTTGCAGATAGAGCAACCATATATGTCAGAAGTGGAAAAGGTGGCGATGGCCATGTTTCCTTTAGAAGAGAAAAATATGTTCCTAATGGTGGTCCAGACGGTGGCGACGGAGGTAATGGCGGTAGTGTTATTATTGAAATTGATGATGGTCTTAATACACTTGTGGATTTTAGAAATATAAGGAAATATCTTGCTGGTCATGGAGAAGATGGCGGTAAGAGAAACTGTCATGGAAAAAATGGTAATGATATAATTCTTAAGGTACCTGAAGGTACAGTTATTAAGGAGGCCGAATCAGGTAAAGTCATTACTGACATGAGTAAGGAAAACAGAAGATTTGTTCTTCTTACAGGTGGTAAGGGGGGCAATGGTAACCAGCATTATGCAACCAGCAAGATGCAGGCGCCAAAATATGCTCAGCCTGGTCAGCCAGCAAAGGAACTTAATCTTATTCTTGAGTTAAAGGTTCTTGCGGATGTTGGTCTTGTAGGATATCCAAATGTTGGAAAGAGTACATTTTTAACTAAGGTAAGCAATGCCAGACCTAAGATTGCTAACTATCATTTCACAACTCTCAATCCTCATCTTGGTGTAGTAGATCTTGAAGGTGCAAAAGGCTTTGTAATAGCTGATATTCCTGGATTGATTGAAGGCGCAAGTGAAGGTGTAGGTTTGGGACATCAGTTCTTAAGACATGTTGAAAGAACAAAAGTTATTATTCATGTTGTTGACGCTTCTGGCTGTGAAGGCAGGGATCCTATAGCAGATATATATGCTATAAATAAGGAATTATCCAAGTACAATGAGGACCTTGCAAAGCGTCCACAGATTATTGCTGCCAATAAAACTGACCTTATATACGATAATAAGGATGAAGTTATTGAAAATATAAGAAAAGAATTTGAATCGTCTGGCTATGAGGTGTATCCTATAAGTGCGATAAGTGGTGAGGGCATTAGTAAAGTTCTTTATCGTGTAAGAGAACTTTTGGATGAAATAGGAGATAATCCTGTTATATTTGAGCCTGAATTTGAATTCTCAAATACCGTTATCTATGATGAGCCATATAGTGTTACATATGATGAGGATGAGAAGGAATATGTAGTGGAAGGACCACGTATAGAAAAGATGCTTGGTTATACTAACCTTGAAAGTGAAAAAGGTTTTGTATTCTTCCAGAATTTCCTTAAGGATAATGGAATTCTTGAAAAACTAGAAGAACTTGGAATTAATGAAGGCGATACAGTTAGAATGTATGGTTTTTCATTTGAATATTACAGATAGGAGTATATATGACCAGTAAACAGCGTTCATATCTTAAAGGTCTTGCAATGAATATTGAGCCTATATTCCAGGTAGGTAAATCATCAATTACACCTGAGTATACAGAGGCTATTCGTGAAGCTTTTAATACAAAAGAACTGATTAAAATTAGCGTATTGAAGAATTGTATGGATGATCCAAGAGGCATAGCTGAGGTATTAGCTTCGCGTACAGGATCAGAAGTAGTACAGGTGATTGGTAAAAAAATAGTTTTATATAAAGCTGATTCAGAAAATCCAAAGATACTATTACCAAGATAAAGGAGTATGTGGCTATGAGTACAAAAAGAAAAGTCGGAATCATTGGTGGAACATTTAACCCAATTCATATGGGACATCTAATTTTGGCTGAGAATGCCTATGATGAATTTAAGCTTGACGAGATTTTGTTTATACCAACAGGTATTAGTCATTTTAAAGATCCAAGTATTGTATTGGATAAGAAGAAACGTATTGCAATGACTGGTGGAGCAATTGATGACAATCCACACTTTGCTTTGTCAACAATTGAAACTGACAGACCTGGTAATTCATATACTTACGAAACTCTTGAAGAACTCAAAAAGCGCAATCCAGACACCAAGTATTATCTTATTGTAGGTGCGGATTCACTTTTCCAGATTGAGGAGTGGATGAATACTGAGTCTATTATGGCTAACGCTGCAATTCTAGTTGCAGTAAGAAAAGGTCAGTCTCATGAGGAGTTACAGGCTAAGGTAGATGAACTTTCTGCTAAATATAATGCAGAGATTCATATACTTAAATTTACATATATAGATATCTCATCAACAGAGATTCGTCAGCGTATTAAAGAAGGTAAGACTATCAAGTATATGGTTGCTGAGGATACATTGAATTATATAAATAAGTTCAATCTTTACAGGGATTAATGGTGTCTTAAATATATGACTATTGAAGAAATAACAGAGAATCTGCGTAAAGATTTAAAAAAGAAACGTTTTAATCATAGTATTGGAGTAGCGTATACATCGGCAAATCTTGCTATGAAATATGGATATGATATGAATAAAGCATTAAGGGCTGGACTTTTACATGATTGTGCAAAGTATATGTCTGATGAGGAAAGCATATCATACTGCAAGAAGAATTCCATTGAAATATCAGATGCAGAGTATAATACGCCCGCTTTGTTGCATGCAAAGGCTGGTTCTTATATGGCTAGGTCCAAATATAATGAGCAGGATACAGAGATTCTTGAAGCTATTAGATGGCATACTACTGGTAAACCTGATATGACTCTCTATGAGAAAATTGTATTTGTTGCGGATTATATAGAACCTAACAGAGATCATGATAAGGAGCTGGAGTTTATACGTAAGCTTGCTTATTCTGATCTTGATAGATGTATTGCCAAGATATATGAGAATACCATTAATTTTATAAATGGTTCAAACAAAAAGATGGATCCGACTACATTGGAAGCCTATTCTTTTTATGAAAATATGATTACAAACAGGTAAGATATGACTGAAATTTTAAAATTAATCAATGATAAGCTTTCTGATAAGAAAGCGGAAGATATTAAGGTGCTTGATATTAGCCAGATGTCTGTGTTGGCTGATTATTTTGTTATCGCATCTGGTAATAATTTTAATCAACTTCATTCAATGGCTGATTATCTTGAAGAAGAATTAGCAAAAATGGGAGTTAAGCCTAATCATATCGAAGGCTATAACAATGCTAACTGGATACTTATGGATTACAGTGATTTTGTAATTCATCTGTTTGATAAGGAAAGTCGTAATTTCTATGATTTGGAGAGAATCTGGAAAGGCGGTACTTTGGTAAATATATAAAGATTATTTCACTTTTGGGGGTAGAAAATGATACATGTCTTTATAGTTAATCCAATGGCCGGAAATATGAATTATGCAGAAGCATTAAGAAAAGAAATTTCTACGTATTCCGACATTGAATATTACATTTTTGATACTCGTAATGCTGGTTACGAGGGCGAGCTTATCAAAAAGATACAGCATATATTTGAAGATGAAAAGCTTAGAATATATTGCTGTGGTGGTTCTGGAACCATGAGAAATATTGTAAATGGTATTAGTAATCTTGATGATGTTGAGATTGCCTTTTATCCTTGCGGTCTTTCAAATGATTTTCTAAAAGTTTTTCCTGTTCAGGAACAAAAGAGATTCTCACACTTAGAAGAATTAATACATGGTGATGTAATAGACATCGATTATTTAAGGGTTAATAACAAGCTAGTTGGTATTAACTCTGTTTCTGCTGGAATTGATGCTAATCTTATCAATCAGATTGAAAGTCTAAGATTCCTTAATTATCTTGGATCTAAGATACCTTATATGTTTTGTCTGTTCGCTGCACTGATTAAGTCTCGTACAACCAAATGCGAGGTTACTATTGGCAGTAAGCATTATGTTGATGATTTTACAGAAGTTTATTTTGGAAATGGTAATGTTCTTGGAAGCAATATATATGTATATGACAATCCATTAGTTACAGATGGTAAAGGTAAATATATGCTTCTTAGGTCTGATGCCAGAAGATTCTGGACGATTCCTATTGCCTTAAGAATGATGAGACACAAAAACAGAGACCTGGATCTGGTTGCTGAATATGGCGATGAGCAGTGTATGTATGTTAGAAGAATTGACGATGGTGCAATTAACTACAACATTGATGGTGAGCTTATTCCAATTGGAGGAACAGCAAAGATTGAAGTGGTTAAAAAGGGTCTGCATTTTGTAGTACCAAAGGGGGTAGTAGCGTATGAATAATACTTATACACGTCTGTGTAATACCCTTTATTACTTTATTGGAGCATTCCTTTGCTGGCTAGGTATTATCCTGGATAATGATATGACTAAACCTGGCAGATTGGCCCTTATTATCTTTTTGCTTGTTGTTGGTATAGTTCCGCCATTTTTGTTTAGCTATAATATCTTTGATTATGAAAAGTATAAAAAGGCGTATCTGTTTTCTTTCATTGTTATGTCTTTTGTTCTATATGTTATATGGAATTCTATTACTTTATTTGTGTGTGCATTATTTCTAATGTCGATGCTTTCGTTGCTATATCTTGATTCTGGCTTTAATCGTTTTCAGGCATTTGTTAATATGGCTGCATTGACTATATTATTTGTATTTGAAAGATTGACAGATAATATTACAATGGATGAATTTACTTTTGTTCTTGTATTTATTATGCTTCTTGGAACAAATTTTATTGGACAGCAAATAACCAAGCTTATTCTATTGGAAAGATTTAAAAGCTTACAACAGGAGCGAAGTCTTGATGATATGCTTCGTGTTGTTGAGAGTAAGGTTGATGAGGCACGTAATGCGGCTAAATCTAAATCAGAGTTTTTGTCAAATATGTCACATGAGATCAGAACTCCAATCAATGCTGTGCTGGGTATGAATGAAATGATTACCCGTGAAAGTGAAAATGATCAGATTTCTGAGTATTCACGAAATATAGCAAGTTCTGGAAATATGCTACTTGCACTTATTAATGATATTCTTGATCTCTCTAAAATTGAGTCTGGTAAGGTGGCTATTATCAGAGTAGAGTATCAGCTTAGTACGGTCTGCAATGATCTTATGAATATGATTAAAGATCGTGCGAGTAAGAAAAATCTGGGACTAAAGTTAAAGATAAATCCTCAGATTCCAAACTACCTTTATGGAGATGAGGTACGTATCAGACAGATTGTATTAAATCTGCTTACTAATGCTGTTAAATATACAGAAGAGGGTACGATTACCCTGAATGTGGATTATGTCCAGCGTACAAAAGGACAGATTGATTTGTCGTTTAGTGTAAAGGATACTGGACGTGGAATTAAGAAACAGGATATCGATAAGCTGTTCAGTTCCTTCCAAAGACTTGAAGAGGCTAAGAATAAGAACATTGAAGGTACAGGCCTTGGTCTTGCTATTGTTGGTGGATATGTTAAGCTGATGCACGGTAAGATTGATGTAATCAGCGATTATGGTAAGGGTAGTGAATTTATTGTCAGCATCCCACAGAAGGTTATAAAATCAGACGAAATTGGAGAATTTGACTTTAAGTTTAATAAGCCTGCAGCAAAAGCAAATGCTTACAAGCCTTCATTTAAGGCTTCTAAAGCAAAGATTTTGGCTGTTGATGATAACAATATGAATCTTATTGTTGTGAAGAATCTTCTTAAAGCTACCCAGATACGTATTGATTTTGCTCATGGTGGTCAGGAATGTATCGAAAAGGTGCGTAATGAATTCTATGATGTAATTCTTCTTGATCATATGATGCCTGAAATGGATGGTACTGAGTGTCTCAAGTATATGAAGCAGGAGAATCTGATTAAGAAGACTCCTGTTATAGCTTTGACAGCTAATGCGGTATCAGGTGCCAAAGAAGAGTATATTAAACAGGGCTTTGATGACTACCTTTCAAAACCTATTGTTCCACTTGAACTTGAGAATATGTTAAGACACTGGCTACCAGGCTGGCTTATAGAAAATAATCTGGACTAGAAATGATAATTGATTTTCATACTCATGCTTTTCCTGATACTATTGCAGCTAAAGCAACTTCGAAGAATTTTATTAAACCTGCGCTAAATGGCAGTTATTCAATGCTTTCAGCTTCCATGAATGATTCTGACGTTGATATTAGCCTTATTTTGCCTGTTGCAACCAGAGAGGGTATGCATGTAAGCCTAAATGATAATGCGGCTCAAATATGTCAAATAACCGGTGACAATCGTCTGTTAAGCTTTGGTTCAGTTTATCCGGGTGAGAAGGATTGGGAGTCTGCTGTTGACAGAGTTAAGGATCTTGGACTTAAGGGTATAAAGATACAGCCTGTATTTCAGAATTGTAGATTATCGGATGAGACTGTTTTTGAACTGGTAAATTATGCATTAAGTTTAGGACTATATGTTACTATTCATGTTGGACGTGATTACCCAGCACTCGAATATGAGTGTTCTACTCCTCGAATGGCCTATAATCTACTTAATAGGTTAAATAATACTGAAAGGCTTATTCTGGCTCATCTGGGTGGATATAATCATCCTGAGGATGCATATGAACTTGTGGCTGGTTCTGACTGTTATTTGGACACGTCCATGTGTACTGATACAATGGGGCTTGAGATGATGCAAAGAATCATCAAAAAGCATGGAGCTGATCGAGTGTTATTTGGTTCAGATTCACCATGGTATTCACAGGCTAAAGCGATAGAAGATATAAAATCACTGGATTTAAGTCAGGATGAACTGGATAAGATCTTTTATAAGAATGCATTAAGCATTTTACAGCTTTAATGAATAATAGATGGTTACCATTTCAGTTGAATAAATATAAAAATAAAAAACTATACTTGTAAGCCGTTTGCTCTTGTTCTCAGGCGTCACGTTACTAGATTCGAAAATACCTCATCAAGTAACGACGCCATCGAATGCTTCCAAGTTATATTTTTTTATTTTATTAGACTATTTAAGTTGAAAATAATTATAGATACAGACCTTAAATCTATTCTGATTTTGGGTTGATTAGAGGTCTTGCTATGTGAACATTGAAGAATTCAATTAGCGGTCCCATAAAGAAAGCTGTAATAATGGTTCCTATTCCTGCGATAGTTGGTATATCTTTGATTGAACCTCCAGCCAATACAAAAAGAACACATCCTAATACTACGCAAACAAGGTCTGTTGCTATGCGAACATACTGGAATTTACCTTTCTTCCAGGTATTTACTATAATAAGTGCCACTGCATCGTAAGTTGATACACCTAAATCAGCAGTCATATAGAAAGCAGATCCAAAGCATATAATGACGATTCCTATTATGAGGCAGATAACTCTTACAACAATTGAAGGATTTACAATGACTGTCTGTAAAAACTCGTAAGTGTACTGAGTGATATAACCTAACAGGAAGAGATTGATAAAGGTTGCAATACCTATATAGTGCTTATCAAAAATCAATGCAAATGCAAGCATTAAAGCATTAACGATAACATATAGGGTACCAAAACTTATTGGTATCAGTTTATCAAGTCCTGCCATAAATGACTGAAAAGGATCTACACCAAGTGCAGCTATTTTAAATATACCGACACTGATTGCACAAATAATTACTCCAAATAAAGTCATTAGAATTCTTTTTCTATAAATCTTATCATTTTTAATTAAATCCATGTATTTATTAACCATTATTATTTTTATCTCCTAAAATATATTTTGGCTTTTGTTAAGCTTTTTTTCTTGGTTAAATTATCATATAAGAATTCTGAATACAATAACAAGCAGATTA
Organism: Lachnospiraceae bacterium UBA1712; assembly: GCA_002317175.1. GTDB lineage: Bacteria > Bacillota > Clostridia > Lachnospirales > Lachnospiraceae > Colinaster. Next base: position 193,750 of record DCJA01000036.1, read on the forward strand.
AATAGTTGATTTTAAATAAATAGTCATCAATTTTTATCAATCTTCACGAAGGCGTACGGCTTTGGCCGCCTTACGTTTGTGTTCATCCTTCATGGCAGCATAATGTTTTCTGGTTGTATTTACATCTTTATGACCTAGTACATCGGCTACAAGATAAATGTCACCAGTTTCCTGATATAGATTAGTGCCAAATGTACTTCTCAACTTATGTGGAGTTATTTTTTTAACGTTAGTCACAAGACCTGCATATTTCTTTACAAGTATTTCGACAGCTCTTACTCCGATTCTTTTATTTTGCATAGACAAGAAAAAAGCATCTTCATGACCTGTTACAGGGATAATATGTTTTCGTTCCTCATAGTAATCTGTAAGTGCTTTTAATACCTCTTCACCGAAATATACTACATCTTCATAACCGCCTTTTCTTCTGACTTTGATCCTTGTGTTATTAAAATCAATGTCTTTTATATCTAGTCCCACACATTCACTTACACGGATACCAGTACCAAGCAGAAGAGTAAGTATGGCCATATCTCTTATAACTGTCTTTGAGTGGTATGAAAGCTGTTTTCTGGTTAGATTTGTTCCAGCTTCAACCTGGTCAAGAAGAGTAGCTACTTCATCCGGTTCCAGACGTATTATTTCCTTTTCATGTAATTTAGGCATTGGTACTAAAGCAGGAGCATTAGTCTCAATCAACTCATTTTTGAAATAATAATTATAAAATGAGCGAAGAGATGCTAATTTACGACTTTTTCCCCGTTCATCATTAAGAACATCTTCTTCATAATCATTTTTGTAAAGGGATAGATATTCCATATATTCCTCAACATCTTCACGACTTACCTTATCTAAAACGGACATAGGAATATCAGGTATATCGAATTTGGCTACTGAAGAGTTGTTTTTATGAAGAAATTCAAAGAAAACTTTAAGATCATAGGCATAAGCAATCTTTGTTCTGGAACTTATGGTGTCATTCATTCCTCTAAAGTACATTTTGCAAAAGGATGGGAGAGAGTCCAAAAGTTCTCTTAGCTTCAGGATGTTTTTTTTATTTAGTTCGTCATGATAATTATTAGTATTTTCCATGTTTTAACCTATTTTTTTACTATAATTTAATATCTGGCAAAAAGCTCTAATGAATCTTTATTCCAACCATCAAGATATGATTCTTCAATTGCAGTAAACATTCTGTTTTTAACACCTGGATTCTCGTGATTAAGCTGTCTGATTAACTCATGCACATATTCACGTTTAGTATAACCATCAACCGGACATGCACTTTTTAATACAGGTAAGTTGTATTTATTAACAAAGCCAATAACTTCAGATTCGTTCATATAGATCATGGGACGAATGATAGTAACATCTGACTTATCCAGATATGTTACTGGGCTAAATGTATGAAAACGACCTTCGTATAGCATACTTAACATCATTGTTTCGATTACATCATCTTTATGATGAGCGTATGCAACCTTATTGCAACCCATTTGTTTAATAATCTCATTGAGAGATCCTTTGCGCATTTTAGCACACAGAGAGCAGGGATTTGATTCTTTACGTTCTTCAAAAACAATCTGAGCAATCTGAGTTTTTTCAATATGATATTCGATACCCAAGGATTCACAATAATCTGATATTTTACTGAAATCATTATTTTCAAATCCCAAATCTATGGTTATAGCTTTTACTATAAATGGAATAGGATAGAAGTCTTTTAATTTGGCCAGTGCGTATAGGAGCGTAAGACTATCTTTACCTCCGGAAATACCAACACAAATAGAATCATTTTCCTCAATCATATGATATTTATCAATAGCCTGTCGTATACGGCTTAATAATTGTTGTGATTTCATTTATACCTCATGTTTAACGAATAGTTGAATGTTTACTTTGATTTTATATCCAATAGGGTATTTTGTCTATAATTGTGTATTTTATTGAATATTTATAAATATAGAAATCCATATATGCTATAATAAATTAATTGATAAGGAGAATTCTTATGAGTAAAAAGCAGAACAAACCGACGAATTCAAAATCTAAGTATTTTAAATGGGGCTTTACTGCATTTTTGGTTATTATGGCTTCAGTATTATCCATATATACCATTATAAATATTTCAAATATTGCATCAAAAGCAGTTGCTTTTTTGAAATCTATTATGCCTATATTAGATGGGCTTATTGTTGCATATATTCTTAGTCCACTGGTTGATATGATTGAGAATAAACTTATTTATCCGATAGTTAAGAAACGTAATATTACTATTAATGATAAAAGAAAGAAGATTGTGCGTTATATATCTGTATTCTTATCGGTTTTCTTTGTTCTATTGCTGATTGTAATATTCATAAGGTTAGTAGTACCTCAGTTGATTTTAAGTATTCAGAATATTATTCTTTATGCACCTACTTATCTGGATTCACTGATTAATATTGCAAATAAAATACTTGAAAACCTTAATTTGTTTAAGGAAAAAGATATAGTGTCGATTATTGAACATTACTATGAAGACATTATGGAATTTATGCAGCAGAATATACTTCCTTCATTAAATAGCTGGGTTAGAAGCCTTTCGAACTCTGTGTTTAGTTTCCTTGGAGCTATCTGGGATCTTATTATTGGCTTCTTTATTGCAATATATCTGCTTATATCAAAGGAGCGATTCAGGGGACAGTTTAAGAAAGCTATCTATTCATTATTTGAGACAAAAAAAGCAAATCAGCTTATTGCTGATATACGTTTTATTGATAAAACTTTTATATCCTTTATTGGTGGAAAAATTGTTGATTCTATAATAATTGGATTAATCTGTTTTATTATTATTAGATGCTTTGATATGCCATATTATTTCCTTATTTCGGTAATAATTGGTGTTACAAACATAATTCCGTTTTTTGGACCATTTTTTGGTGCAATTCCAAGTGCGGTTTTAATATTATTGATTGATCCTATAAAGGCTCTGTATTTTGTAATTATAATAATTATATTACAGCAGATTGATGGTAATTTTATTGGACCTATGATTTTAGGTAATTCCACAGGATTATCAGGTTTCTGGGTTATTTTCTCGATTACTTTATTTGGCAGTATTTGGGGCGTTCCAGGAATGTTTCTTGGAGTTCCGACCTTTGCGTGTATCTATGCATGGCTTAAGAGAAAAATGTATTATTCTTTAAGAAAAAAAGATTTATCAACGAATACGGATGATTATATAGGCCTTGAAACTATTAAAGATAAAAAACTAATCCTTAAAAAGCCTAATGGCGCGGAATTTGTTGAAAAGAAAAAATATATATCTTTAGATGATGTAGCTACTGAAGATAAAAACATCAACGAGAAGCTTCAGGATAATCTTGAAAAGACAAAAGAATTCTTTTCAAATATTATACATAAAGATAATGATAATATTGAAAATAAAAATGTAAATGAAATAGAAAGTGCTAAGGATGTTGATCCAATACATGAAGAGTATCTGGATGATGAAGATCCTGAGATAAAGGCATAAACCCGCTGTTTTGGGGCCTTTCTACTATTAACTATTCGTTAAACTGTTCTTTTGCGAATAGTTA
>DCJA01000024.1 GCA_002317175.1 Lachnospiraceae bacterium UBA1712
CTTACGGCTGTGATATTTCTAAGCCAGCTAGCAACGTTCAGGAAGCTATCCAGGCTACATATTTCGGATATCTTTCAGCAGTTAAGGAGCAGAATGGTGCTGCTATGTCACTTGGACGTACATCTACATTCATCGACTGCTACGCTGAGAGAGATCTTAAGAATGGTACATTTACAGAAGAGCAGATTCAGGAATTCGTTGATCATTTCGTAATGAAGCTTCGTTGCGTTAAGTTCGCTCGTACACCAGAGTACAACCAGATCTTCGCTGGTGACCCAGTTTGGGTAACAGAGTCAATCGGTGGTGTTGGTGTTGACGGACGTCCAATGGTAACAAAGAGCTCATTCCGTTACTTACATACACTTGAGAACCTTGGTGCAGCTCCAGAGCCAAACCTTACAGTTCTTTGGTCTACAAGACTTCCAATCGGATTCAAGAAGTACTGTGCAAAGATTTCTATTACAACTTCTTCAGTTCAGTACGAGAACGATGACCTTATGAGAGTAACACATGGTGATGACTACGGTATCGCTTGTTGTGTATCTTCAATGGTTATTGGTAAGCAGATGCAGTTCTTCGGAGCTCGTGCTAACTTAGCTAAGTGCTTACTTTACGCATTAAACGGTGGTGTTGATGAAGTTACAAAGAAGCAGGTTGGTCCTAAGTACCGTCCAGTTGAAGGTGACATCCTTGACTACGATGATGTAATGGCTAAGTACACAGATATGATGGAGTGGTTAGCTGATGTTTACGTTAACACACTTAATGTTATCCACTACATGCATGACAAGTACTGCTATGAAAGAGCACAGATGGCTCTTCATGACAGAGACGTTCTTCGTTACTTCGCAACAGGTATGGCTGGTCTTTCAGTTGTTACTGACTCACTTTCAGCTATCAAGTATGCTCAGGTTAAGTGCATCAGAGATGAGCAGGGCGTAATCGTTGACTTCGAGACAACAGGCGACTTCCCTAAGTATGGTAACGATGATGATAGAGCAGATGAAATCGCTAAGAACCTTGTTAAGACATTCATGACAATGATCAGAAGACATCATACATACAGAGATGGATTCCCAACAATGTCAGTTCTTACAATTACATCTAACGTAACATATGGTAAGGCAACAGGTAATACACCAGACGGACGTAAGAAGGGACAGCCTTTCGCTCCAGGTGCTAACCCAATGCATGGCCGTGATACTCATGGTGCAGTAGCATCACTTTCATCAGTATCTAAGCTTCCATTCAACCACTCACAGGATGGTATTTCTAACACATTTACAATTATTCCTGGAGCACTTGGTAAGGAAGATCAGGTATTTGCAGGCGACATCGAAATCGACCTTAACAAATAATTATGATTTATTATTGCAACGGTCATTGCAAATGCAGTGACCGGGGCATAATTGAAAGGAACTACGATTATGGATCAGAAAAATATGATTGATGATTTAGTTGCACAGTTAGACGCAGGAATGGCTAATGGAGTTGGACATTTCAATGTTGATGTTGACGAGAACCAGTCTACTTCATCAAAAGAGGTCCAGACAATGGGATGTACTGATTGCTCAAGAACACCGTTGGCATGTAGTGTTCCTACCCTTCATCAGGGATTAGATGATTATTCAAAACAATAGGAGGACAAAAAAATGGCAGCAGCAAATGCACAGGTAGATAACCTTGTTTCATTATTAGATGGTTATGCAACAAAGGGTGGACATCACCTTAATGTTAATGTATTAAACAGAGATATGCTTCTTGACGCTCAGGAGCATCCAGAAAACTATCCACAGTTAACAATTCGTGTTTCTGGATATGCTGTTAACTTCATCAAGTTAACACCTGAACAGCAGGCAGACGTAATCTCTCGTACATTCCATCAGGCAATCTAATAGAGAGCTTACTTTAGGGGACTGGAATAATCCGGTCCCTTTTTTATATGATTTTTATAATCATTATTTGATTACAGTGTTATAATAAGTCCATAAGATTTATGTTTAGGAGGCGCTTGCCATGAAGGGAAGAATTCATTCTTTGCAGAGTTTTGGTACAGTAGATGGACCAGGTGTAAGATATGTTGTTTTTATGCAGGGTTGTCCTATGAGATGTGCATATTGTCATAATCCGGATACATGGCCAGTTAATGCTGGTGAGGAATATGAGGCATCATATATTGTTGAGCAGTATCACCGTAATGAAGGATTTTATCATGATGGTGGTATAACAGTAACCGGAGGAGAGCCATTATTACAGATTGATTTTGTGCTGGAACTGTTTGAATTGTGTAAAAAAGACAATATACATACATGTATTGATACATCTGGAATCACCTACAAGCCAGGAAACGAAATATATAATGCTAAGCTCGATAAGTTGATGACAATGACAGATCTTGTAATGCTTGATATAAAGCATATTGATCCACAGAAACATTTGGAATTGACAGCACAGCCTAACGATGGAATTCTCGCTTTTGCGGAATATTTATCTGAAAAAGAGATACCTATTTGGATTAGACACGTTGTAGTTCCTGGAATTACTGACGATGAAGTATATCTGAAAAAACTTGGTTATTTTATTGGAGGATTAAAGACACTTAAGGCTTTGGATGTACTGCCATATCATAACATGGCAATTCCAAAATATGAAAATCTTGGAATCGATTATAAGCTTAAGGATGTACCACCAATGGACAAGGCTAAAGCTTTGGAATTAAAGAAATTTATTCTTGATGGAATCAAGGAAAGAAGAGCAAAAGAGAATATAGCCCATGAAGAACTGTGATTCGTAAAGAACTTGATTTTTAGATTTCAGACCTACTTTGGTTGGAATAATATGACAGAAACCCTTTCTATTGGATTTATACAGTAGAAAGGGTTTTTATGCAATATGTTGCGCTATAAAATCGCATAAAGGTCTTGCGAAAGTTGATTTGGATGCTATAATGATATACAGGATGTTTCAGATACTCCTGAGAAGAAAGGAGGATAGTTCTGAAACAGGACTCGTATTTTGAGTCACACATTTTTTACCAGACAGGTAAGTCATAGTGGGATATTTCCCATTCATTAATCACATTTAAACATTTTTACTGTCTTATAGCAGAAAATACTAATCATCTGTACTATAAGCAGAATCATTATTTCCGAATATTATAGTTTTATATTTATCATTTAATCATAGGGTAGTAGTATACTATTTCTCACTGTCTGAAACATCCTTTCTTTATCGTCATTGCATACCCGGTTCCATATTTTATATATCACGTAATTCCTTTTGGATACTAATGGAATCAGAATAAGGAGGATAAAGGGTTTGTGCGAAGAAAATAATAAAATTGCCAGACTTAGAAGTATGCTTGAGGTTGCAGTTGAGCAGGGCGTAGCATTGTATAAGTCTGAAAAGCCAGCAACCGTACAGGATATTGTGGAAGCACAGAGAGTTTGTGAAGACTATAACTATGTACCTGAATTTATTGTAAAAAACTCAAGTGGTGAAATAAAAGAAATCTGGTACGGAGATACACCTAAAAAATAAAAAGAGGCTAAGTAGTGGCCTCCTATCTAAAATACGATGAAAGAAAGGAATAATCTAAAAGACGATAACTAAATAATGACGATAAGGTGAAAAACTGATATAATAGGGCAGTGTATGTCATTATAGTTAAATGGCATATATTGCTCTATTGTTTTAAGGTTTAGGAGTTTTAGATGAAGAAGTTTATACCAACATTAATTGCGATTATTCTGATTATTATAGTAGGTGCTGGCGTAGTGGGAAAACAGTACGTAGATAAGTACTCATACAGCAAGGAAACTCAGGATATGAATGAGTATTACCATATTGAGGCGACAGATGATGTGGCTATAGTTTTGCATAACGAAAGAATAGAAACTAAAGCTAAGCTTATGGAAGGAAAAGTATACCTTGATTTTGATTCTGTTCAGAAGTTGCTGAATGACAGATTCTACATAGATTCTAATGAAAGATGGCTTATCTATACTTTACCTGAAGCTGTGGTAAAGTCGCCACTTGAGTCTAATACTTACTATGTGGCCAATGCAGAAGAAAGTTGTGATTCACCTATTACTATAATCAAGGGTGATACTATATATGTTCTGCTTGATTATGTACAGAAGTATACCAAATTTAGTTATACATATTTTGATAATCCAGCCAGAATCCAGCTTGACACATCCTGGGAAGAGGAAGAAGTCGCAACAATTGCCAAGGATAATGCTGTCAGACTTAAGGGCGGAGTGAAGAGTCCTATTTTACGTGAAGTAAAAAAAGGTGAAAAGGTAGTAATTCTTGATAAGATGGATACATGGACCAAGGTTAAGACAGATGATTCCATGATGGGTTATATTGAAAATAAGTATCTTGAAGATACAAGCTTTGAGATGGTATCAGATCAGCCAAGTTTTGAAGAGCCTGTATATACATCGATTCACAGAGACTATAAGATTAATCTTGCATGGCATGCTATCTATGCTATGGGTGGAAATGATACATTTGATGAGTATACAGCAAATACAAAGGGAATCAATGTTATATCGCCAACCTGGTTTTCACTAACAGACAACGAAGGTAATTATACAAGCTTTGCCAGCAGTTCATATGTCAATAAGGCACATTCAGCTGGTATGGAGGTATGGGCTTTACTGGAGAATCTCAATGCCGAGGTTAGTACATATGAGATCATGTCTTACACATCCAAGAGAGAGCGCCTGGTTCAGAATCTTGTAAGTGATGTTCTTAGTGTTGGTGCAGACGGAATTAATCTGGACTTTGAGCAGATTTCCTATGATGCAGGTGAGCATTATGTACAGTTCATCAGAGAACTTTCTGTAGCCTGCAGAGCTAACAATATTGTTCTTTCAGTAGACAATTATGTGCCTAGAGAATCTACTACACACTATAATAGAAAAGAGCAGGGTGTTGTAGCTGACTATGTTATTATCATGGGTTATGATGAGCACTGGGGTGGCGGCGGTGTCGCAGGATCCGTAGCATCACTCCCTTATGTTCTGGATGGAATTGAGCAGACCTTGGAGGAAGTACCATCTGAGAAGGTAATCAATGCTATTCCATTCTATACCAGAGTGTGGAAGATTAATGGCGGTGAAGTAACCAGTGAGGCATTGGGAATGGATGCGGCTCAGTCATTTGTAAATGAGTACAATATCGAAACCAGTTGGGATGAAGAGTGCTGTCAGAACTTCGGTGAGAAGGTTATGAATGGTGTTACTTACCAGATTTGGATGGAGGACAATGAGTCCATCGCAGCAAAACTCAGTGTAATGGACAGTCATAATCTTGCTGGTGTCGCAGAGTGGAAGCTTGGATTTGAAAACAAGTCGGTATGGGATGTTATTTTGTCATACCTGAATAAATAGTGAGGTCTATAATATGAAATGGACAAGAATTAGAATTAAGACAACAACAGAAGCAGAAGATATAATTATATCAACACTTTATGATATTGGTCTCGAAGGTGCGCAGATAGAGGATAAGGTTCCACTTAGTGCTTGGGAGAAGGAGCAGATGTTTGTGGATATTCTTCCAGAGACAGAAGCAGATGATGGTGTAGCATATCTTAGCTTTTTCGTAGAAGAAACAGCGGATCTGAATATAGAGGAAACTATTGCGCAGGTACGTGAGGAGCTGGATGAACTAAAGGAATTCCTTGATATAGGTGAGGGAAGCATAACTGTAGATGAAACTGAGGACCTTGACTGGATTAACAACTGGAAACAGTTTTTTCATCAGTTCTATATCGATGATCTGCTTGTAATTCCTTCCTGGGAAGAGGTTTCAGAAGCTGATAAGGATAAAATGATTCTTAGAATTGATCCGGGTACTGCATTTGGTACTGGACTTCATGATACTACTCAGCTTTGTGTAAAGCAGATGAAAAAATATATTAATTCTGACAGTGAAGTGTTAGATGTTGGAACTGGTAGCGGTATCCTTGCTATTCTTGCTATTATGTTTGGAGCAAAGCACGCATTTGGAACTGATCTTGATCCTTGTGCGGTAGGTGCTGTTGCAGACAATATGGAGAAGAATAATATTAATCCTGATAAGTTTCAGATGATTATCGGTAATATTATTGATGATAAAGCAGTACAGGACCAAGCAGGTTATGAGTGCTATGACATAGTGCTTGCCAATATTCTTGCAGGAGTTTTGGTTGAACTCACACCCGTTATTGTGGCTCAGATGAAGAAGGGTGCGGTATACATTACATCAGGAATTATCAATGACGATGATAAGGAGCATCAGGTAGTAAATGCGATGAAAGACGCAGGACTTACAGTGATAGATGTGAGTTATCAGGGCGAATGGGTTAGCGTAACAGGAAGAAAAGATTAGTGACCCACAGATTCCACCAGCGATGGAATGGAGATTGATATGTATCAGTTTTTTGTAGATCCCGCAAATATTCAAGGGAAAAAAGTATATATAACCGGTGGCGATGTTAATCATATTAAAAATGTGCTTCGTATGCAGGTTGGTGAAGAACTGAATGTCAGTAATGGAATTGATGGCAAAGAGTATCGTTGCGCTATTGAAGAAATAGGCGATGAGATAGTCTGCGAACTCAGATTTGTAAAAGAGGATAATGTGGAACTGCCATCAAAGATATATTTATTTCAAGGGCTTCCAAAGAGTGATAAGATGGAACTTGTTATTCAAAAGGCAGTTGAACTTGGAGTATATGAGGTTATTCCTGTGGCGATGTCGCGCTGTGTAATGAAGCTCGAACCGAAGAAGGTGGCTGGCAAGATTTCCAGATGGCAGGGAATAGCTGAGGCAGCAGCCAAGCAGAGTAAACGTGCCATTATCCCACAGATTCATGAACCAATGACTTTTAAACAGGCGATTCAGTATGCTGCAGAACTTGACGTTAAGCTTATTCCATATGAGATGGCAGAGGGAATGGCACATACAAAAAATATTATTAACAATATTACACCTGGTCAGTCCATTGGATTTATCATTGGACCTGAAGGCGGAATAGATGATGCTGAATTAAAAATGGCAATTGAAGCAGGGTTTGAGTCCATTACTCTGGGTAAGAGAATTCTTAGAACAGAGACAGCTGGGCTTACTGTTATGAGTATACTTATGTACACATTGGAATAGATATAATAGGCAGTTACATTTATAAGATGTAATTAGAGGAAGCGTGAAAATGGAGTGTTATTTTGACAATTCCGCAACCACCAGAGTATATCCTGAGGTTGCAGAGCTTATGATGAAAATAATGCTTGAGGATTATGGTAATCCATCAAGTATGCATTTGAAAGGCATGGATGCAGAGGTTTATGTGCGACATGCCAGAGAGGCAATAGCAAAAAGTCTTAAGGTGGATGACAGGTGTATCCTGTTTACATCAGGAGGAACAGAGTCTGACAATATGGCCCTTATTGGCTGTGCATCGGCCAACAAGCGTGCAGGCATGCACATTATTACTACAAGGATTGAGCATCCTGCTGTTCTTGATAGCTGTAAATATCTTGAATCACAGGGCTTTGAGATAACATATCTTGATGTGGATACTAATGGGCAGATTAGCCTTGAGAAACTGGAGCAGGCAATTCGACCAGATACAATTATTGTATCAATCATGTATACAAATAATGAGATTGGTTCGGTTCAGCCGATTGAAGAGGCAGGAAAAATTATTAAGGCTAAGAATCCAGGAACGCTGTTTCATGTAGATGCCGTTCAGGGATTTGGAAAGTATCGCATTTATCCTAAAAAAATGAATATTGACCTTCTGTCAGTTAGTGGCCATAAGATTCATGGACCTAAGGGTGTTGGTTTTCTATACATTGGGGAAAAGGTTAAGATTCATCCTATTATTCACGGGGGTGGACAACAGAAGAATCTGAGATCTGGTACTGAGAATGTGCCAGGAATAGTAGGAATTGCAAAGGCTACAGAGTTGATATATCAAGACTTTGATTCTGATCTTGATCATATGTATGCCTTAAAGGAGAGACTGATAAAGGGACTACTTGAAATAGAAGATGTTAAAATCAATGGTCTGACGGGAAGAGATAGTGCTCCACATATAATAAGTCTTTCAGTAGGAAGCATAAGAAGCGAAGTGCTTCTTCATGCACTTGAGGATAAGGGAATCTATGTATCAGCTGGCAGTGCCTGTGCTTCCAATAAGCCGGCAATATCAGAAACCCTAAAGGCGATTGGGGTTGAAAAGAGATTTCTGGATTCAACTATAAGATTCAGCTTATGTCCATCTAATACAGAAGAAGAAATCGATTATTGTATTGAGGTATTAAAGTCAATATTGCCTATGCTTAGAAAGTTTACAAGACATTAGCAGTTAAATCAGCCTTTGAGGTTTAAGAAGAGACACATTTGTATTGCTGCTGTAAGTAGACTTCGTACTACGCAGGGCGGAATGGAGATTAGTATGTATTCATCATTTCTTATAAAATATGCGGAAATTGGAATAAAGGGAAAGAACAGATATTTATTTGAAAATGCGCTGGTTAATCAGATAAGATTTGCCATGAGAAGATGCGAAGGCGAATTTGAGGTTCGTAAAGCTGAGGGCAGAATATATGTTGATGCTTCTGGAAATTTTGATTATGACGAGACCATAGAAAATCTTCAGACTGTATTTGGTGTATCTGGAATCTGTCCAATGATTCAGGTAGAGGATGACAGCTTTGAGAATATAAGCAGAGTTGTAGTTGATTTTATGGACAAGGCCTACCCTGATAAAAACAAAACATTTAAGGTTTATGCCAGAAGATCTCGCAAGACGTATCCACGTAATACCATGGAACTTAATGCAGATATTGGTGAGGTTATTCTCAATGCATTCCCTGAAATAAAGGTAGATGTTCATAATCCAGATATCTGTCTTTATGTGGAAATTAGGGAAAAAGTATATATCTATTCACAGATTATTCCAGGACCAGGTGGTATGCCAATTGGAACCAATGGAAAAGCTATGCTGCTTCTGTCAGGTGGTATTGATTCACCTGTGGCAGGTTATATGGTAAGTAAGCGTGGTGTAAAGATTGATGCAGTATATTTCCATGCACCTCCTTATACCTCTGAGAGAGCAAAGCAGAAGGTTGTTGATCTTGCCAAGCTTGTATCCAGATACAGCGGACCAATCAATCTTCATGTAATCAATTTTACAGATATTCAGCTGGCCATATATGAGAAATGTCCTCATGATGAACTTACAATTATCATGAGAAGATATATGATGCGAATTGCTGAAGCAATAGCTACAGAGACTGACTGTCTTGGACTAATAACAGGAGAATCTATTGGTCAGGTTGCCAGTCAGACACTTCACAGTCTTGCATGTACCAATGAAGTATGTACACTTCCAGTGTACCGCCCTTGTATTGGAATGGATAAGCAGGAAATTGTAGATATTTCTGAAAAGATTAACACCTATGAGACTTCTATTTTACCATTTGAAGACTGCTGTACAATTTTTGTAGCAAAGCATCCTGTAACAAAGCCTAATTTAAATATTATTAAGAGACATGAACATAATCTTGATGAAGTGATTGATGATTTGATGAAGACAGCACTGGAATCAAGAGAAATTATCGAGGTAAGATAAAATAGAGAAATAAAAAAACGCAAGACGATCTGTCTTGCGTTAACAATTTCTTCAGAAAAATGACCAGTCATACTGGTCTGTTGCTGTAAAGCATAAAGCTTACAAATTAGATTGTGTAAGGCTTAAGTACTTCGAGAACAGCATCAATATTTTCTTCTGCATGGATGTTTAAATCGATTGGCTTAGATAAATCTAAACTGAAAATACCCATGATAGACTTTGCATCGATAACGTATCTGCCTGATACTAAATCGAAATCGTAATCGAACTTTGTAATATCATTAACAAATGATTTAACCTTGTCGATTGAGTTTAATGAAATCTGAATTGTCTTCATATTAATCTCCTCCTTGTTTAAAATCTTATGTACCTTACGACTATCATATTAAAGGTGGAGCATAGAAAAGTCAATACGAAAAGATTCACGAAAAATAGGGAGAAAGCAATGAAAACTGTAGCATTCCATAACCTTGGCTGTAAGGTCAACGCTTATGAATTTGAAATGATGCAACAAAGTGTACAAAATAGAGGCTGGCAAATTGTGGACTTTGCACAAAAAGCGGACATATATGTTGTAAATACATGTAGTGTAACAAATGTTGCAGACCGAAAAAGTCGTCAAATGCTCCATAAGGCAAGAAAGATGAATCCTGATGCAATAGTTGTAGCAACTGGTTGTTATGCACAGACCGATACCGAGGGAGCAAAAGCGGATGATGCTATAGATATCATTATTGGTAATAATCATAAAAATGAACTCGTCCCTATTATTGAGGCATATATCAGTGATAATTCTGCTTATGAGAATGTAGATGATCTGTCACTTCCAATAGAATATGAGGACTACAGTATAAGTACTTCCAACGAAAGGACCAGAGTGGATGTGAAGATACAGGATGGCTGCAATCAGTTCTGCAGTTACTGTATTATTCCCTATGCGAGAGGAAGAATCAGATCCAGAGACTGTGAGGCTGTTGTAGATGAGATAGGACGTCTTGCCAGGGATGGTTATAAGGAAGTTGTATTAACAGGAATTCATCTTAGCTCATACGGATTGGATTTTCATGATGATGGCGAAGGCAATGTACCAAGTTATAACTCTATGGCGAGAACTGATGCATTTACCAATTATGATTTGATAGAGGTCATTAATGCTGTTTCTTCTATAGAAGGAATAGAGCGAATTCGTCTTGGATCATTGGAGCCAAGAGTTATCACTGAGGAGTTTTTGGAAATCCTTCACAATAATAAAAAGGTATGTCCTCATTTTCATCTTTCGCTTCAAAGTGGGTGCGATGAGACTCTTAAAAGAATGAACAGAAGGTATACTGCTGCAGAGTTTTTAGATAAGACCATGCTTATTAGAAAGTATTTTAAGCATCCAGCAATAACAACAGATATTATTGTTGGCTTCCCGGGTGAAAGTGAAGAAGAATTTGCTGTAACCTGTGATTTTGTGGATAGAGTGAAGTTTTATGAGACTCATATCTTTAAGTATTCAAAGCGAAAGGGTACAGTAGCGGCCAGTATGCCAGGCCAGCTCACAGAAGCGCAAAAAGCTGCAAGAAGTGATGTCCTGGAAGAGAAAAATGAACAGCACTCAATGGAATTCAGAAATGAGCTGTTAGGCGAACAGGTTCAGATTCTTACTGAGGAAACTAAGGAAATTGATGGTCAGATCTATACCGTCGGACATAGCATGGATTATGTTATGATGGCTATTGAGGGCGAATATAACAGCAATCAGCTCGTATCAGGAAGCGTTGAGGGCTTTATACGAAATGACATTATGTTATTGAAAATAGACAATAAATAATGTTATTATAAAGAGTGGTATTGTTTACATAAATGCAAAAAACGAAATCGAAAGGGGATAATACTATGGGAGAAATAGGGAGCACACAGTTCTTTAAGGTAGATGTTGAAAAAGAGACTAGTGTAAAACTGATTTTGGAAATGGTATATGAGGCCATGACAGAGAAGGGGTATGACCCTGTTAATCAGATAGTAGGATATATTATGTCGGGCGACCCTACATATATTACCAGCCATAATAATGCGAGAAGCCTCATTCAGAAGGTTGAAAGAGATGAACTTGTAGAGGAACTTCTTACTGAATACATTAAGAAGAATCAGTGGTCCTAATGATAAAATGCGAAGCATTTTATCATTACAGCGACAGTGACATCTTCGAAGGAATGTCACGAAAGCGAAATGCGAAGCATTTTATCATTACAGCGACAGTGACATCTCCGAAGGAATGTCACGAAAGCGAAGAGCAAAGGGGTTTATCATTACAGCAACAGTGACATTATGGAGTGGTAATCTATATGAAAATCATGGGCCTTGATCTTGGGACGAAGACAGTAGGGGTAGCAATCAGCGACCCTCTGCTTATTACGGCGCAACCCATAGAGACAATAACAAGAAAAGAAGAGAATAAACTTCGACAGACCCTTGCCAGAATAGAGGCTCTGATTGAAGAGCACGAAGTTGAAAAGATTGTACTGGGCTATCCTAAGAATATGAATGATTCAATTGGTCCCAGGGCTCTTTTTAGTGAGGAATTCAAGGACAAGCTTGAAAGAAGAACTGGTTTGGAAGTGATTCTGTGGGATGAGAGACTTACAACAGTTGCTGCAGATGAGGTTCTGATAGAGTCAAAGGTAAGAAGAGAAAACAGAAAGAAATATGTTGATCAGATAGCGGCTGTATTCATTTTACAGGAGTATCTGGACAGCATTGCTAATAAGAAAGAAGATTAGGTATTAATATGAAGCTGGAGAAGATAACATTTTGCCCTGATGGTGAGGAAGCGGTGGAATTCTTTGTTCTTGAACAGACTAGAATATCGGGGGTTAATTATATATTGGTAACAGATTTTGAAGATGGTGATGGTGAGGCGCTTATTCTCAAGGATCTCTCTAAGGATGAGGATAAGGAAAGTGTGTACGCCATAGTTGATGATGATACAGAACTCAAGGCAGTAGCAGGCATTTTTGAAGACCTGCTTGAAGATGTTGAGTTCGTACAGGAGTAATATTTTGAAAAAGGAAAAGAAAGACAGAACAGAGAATGTCACAACTGAAAAGTTAAAGATAATTCCTCTTGGTGGTCTTGAACAGATTGGTTTAAACATAACTGCGTTTGAGTACGATGACACTATTGTAATAGTGGATTGTGGACTTAGTTTCCCTTCAGACGATATGCTGGGAATAGATCTGGTTATTCCAGATGTAACTTATCTGAAAAACAATATTGATAAGGTAAAAGGCTTTGTTATTACTCATGGACATGAGGACCATATCGGAGCTCTCCCATATGTGTTAAAGGAGATGAATATTCCTATATATGCTACAAAGCTTACAATGGGATTGATAGAGCATAAGCTTGAGGAACATGATTTAAAGAATCAGGTTAAAAGGAAAGTAGTAAAATTTGGTCAGAGTATTAATCTTGGCCAGCTTAGAATAGAGTTTATAAAGACAAATCACAGTATTGTGGATGCAGCAGCATTGGCAATTTATTCGCCTGCAGGAATAGTTGTTCATACAGGTGATTTTAAGGTGGATTATACACCTGTCTTTGGTGATGCAATTGATCTTCAGAGATTTGCGGAGATTGGACACAAGGGTGTACTGGCACTTATGTGTGACAGTACAAATGCAGAAAGACCAGGCTTCACTCCATCCGAGAGAACCCTCGGTAAGACCTTTGATACTATTTTTG
>DCJA01000018.1:0-2387 GCA_002317175.1 Lachnospiraceae bacterium UBA1712
CCACGGTCTACAGAGTTCAAAATCTCTACAACCTGATCAACACCACCGATAATGGTGTAATCCTGGTTAACAAGATTAGCAAGCTTGCTCTCGAGCATTCTCTCAACCTCTTTAATAACATCAGGACTTGTTCTGTCCATCATAGCTACACGCTTAGCAACATCTGGCTGTCTTTCAGGTGGAAGTGCTGATATAACAGCAGCTGCCTGAGCAGGAGCAAGATACGAAAGAATAAGCGCAATAGTCTGAGGATGCTCATCCTGAATGAAGTTAAGCAGCTGGGCAGGTTCTGTCTTTCTGACAAACTCGAAAGGCTTAACCTGAAGACTTGAGGTGAGCTTGGAAATAACATTAACAGCTTCCTCATTACCAAGTGCTTTCTCAAGAAGTTCCTTAGCGTAGCCGATACCACCTTCTGCGATATACTGCTGCGCAAGACAAACCTGATAAAACTCGTCGATAACTTCCTCCTTGATACTTGGCACAATACTACGGGTATTGGCAATCTCAAGGGTAAGTTCTTCTATCTCATCTTCTTTTAAATGTTTGAAAATATTGGCAGATCTCTCAGGGCCAAGTGCAATAAGAAGTATTGCCGCCTTTTGTACCCCTGACAAACCTTCGTCAGCCTGATTACGTGCCATCACATTCTCCTATGACTAATTCCAGTCCTCATTTAACCAGTTACGTAAAAGTGCTGCAGCAGCCTGTGGATTCTCATCCACGAACTTATCAACAACCTTACGTGTCTCAGATCTTTCTTCAACATCGATAGTCTCAAGATCTTCATTGGAAGGTGCAGACTGTAAAAGTGACTCAACAGAAAGCTCCTCCTCCACTTCTTCCGTTGTCTCTGTTCGCATACCTCTTAAGATTACAAATGCAAGAAGTCCAAGAATGACAACAATAAGAATTATCTGAACGATATCGCTAACTGCAATAGCGGTACCCTCTTTATCAATAAATAATGGTTCTTCGTAAGCTACAATAGTAATAGACTCAGCAGGGATACCTGATGCATTGGCCACAAGCTGAACCAGACTCTCATCCACTTCTATTTTGTTACGCTGCTGGTTAGCCAGCTTATACTCATCCCAGGTAATGCCATCGAGAAGGCCCTGTGTCTTGGCATCTTCTTCTCTGAGTGTCTTGTACTTAATAGCAGCTACACTGACTGAAGAGTTGGCGTACTTAATCAGACCAGCAGGAATTGTGGTGCTGGTAATCTTCTCATTTGGAAGATACTTTCTGGATTCTTCAGTTACTGTTGAGCTTGACCCTTCTGAATCCTGCAATACATAGGTAGTGCCATCTTCACCATTGGAATCAGTTCCCGGAACACCCGCTGTACCGCCTGTTGCTTCAGAGTTATAGATATCCTCAGAGCTTAGCACACCCTGACTCTGTCCATCTGCTGGCAGGAAAAGATGCTCAGTCTGTTCAACCACCGAGAAATCCAGTTCCAACTTGCTGGATACCTCTATCATGTCAAACTCATTGGTTCCAATAAGTACTTTTTTGATGCTGTTCTGCACAAGTGCTTCAGCGTTCTGCTTGACGGCCTGCTGACCTGTAGCAGCACCAGTAATAGAATAATCCTCGTCTCCAGAGAACAGAAGATTACCCTCATTATCTATAATTGTAATATTGGCAATGCTTGCATTGCCAAGCGCCGTCTTAACAAATTTGGCTACATTCTCCGCATTTTCTGCAGTAAATTCACCATCAGCCTCAATCATAATAGCAGCACTGCTATCCTCATTCTTGGAAATGAGTGTGCCATCATTGCTAGGTATATCCAGCTGAACAGTAGCATTCTTAACATTGGCAAGACCCTCGATGTGATTCTCCATCTGGCTCTCCAGATATAACTTATACGAACGCTGTTTATCTGTCTCTGTGGTAGAAAGGCCACCGCTGGTAACATTGGACAAATCATACTGGCTGGTAGGGATGTTGTTGGCTCCCAGCAACAGACTTGCCTGTCCCACCTGGCTCTTAAGTACGCTAATCTGATAACCGTCATCACTGGTCTTATAAGTAATAGCCGGATCGGCCCCATCCAAAAGGTCAACTATCTGTGCAGCCTCCTTGGTGGATTCACATGTAGCAATAACCTCGTAAACCGGACGTGTAAGTACAGTTATAAGCACAGCAAAAGCGACTATCACGCCCAATACTACGGACACAATAATCGTCTTCTGTTTAGATTCAAACTTGTTCCACCACTCAAGAATTCTCTGTGGTATCTGTCTTAGTCTTTCAACCATGACCTGCTCCTAATCGCAGCATCGCTGCTAAAATATGCCTTGCTTATTCTAGTTACAAGAAAACTACATATCTGCTTATTCTAGTCACAAGAAAGCAACATGTCTGCTCCTTCTAGT
>DCJA01000018.1:2494-2934 GCA_002317175.1 Lachnospiraceae bacterium UBA1712
TTGTAGGCATCATATACCTTGTCTCTTATAGCAACCGTATACTGCAGTGCAATAGATGCCTTATTAAGTGCGATTGATAAATCGTGTGTATTATCTGTCAGTCCCATGGAGAACTTAAGTTCCTCATTCTCCGCAGTAGACAGGTAAGAATTAGTTGTATTGATATTATCAAGTGCTGTCTGAAAGATAGAACTGAAGGTATCCCCTGTAGTGCTATTAGTTGTATCAACTCCTACTGTGGATGTCTTAGCCGCTGTCTGGATAGCGCCTGATGAAATATTGTATAAACTGGTTATATCCATGTTAGTCCTCTATTAATATATATTCTATGACTGTCCAAGCTGAAGTCCCTGCTGTGCAATAGACTTGCTGGCATCAAAAGCGGTTGCGTTAGCCTCATAGCTCCTTGAAGCATCTATAAGGTTAGTCATCTCAGTGAT
>DCJA01000018.1:3157-8047 GCA_002317175.1 Lachnospiraceae bacterium UBA1712
CCATCCTCTGTTCTTGTAGTATTGGCATTGGCTACATTCTCAGCAATAACATCCATACGGTAGCGCTGAGCTGTAAGACCACTTGCATTAATATTAAATGAATCAAACATTCCCATAGTCTTTCCTCCAGATTATTACTTCATAACCGACTTAAGGTTAGAGAACTCATTGTTGAGTGCTGCCATCAATCCCTGGTACTTGAGCTGGTTAGCTGCAAGCTGTACCTGTTCCTGCTCAGGGTCAACATTGTTCTCATCCAATCTGTAAGAAAAATCGCCGTAGTCTGTATACACTCTGCCATTAAGATGCGAAAGGTCAACATTCTTAACCTTTGAATCTATCGAGGTATACTTCTGACTCTTAAGCGCCTGTGAAAGCTGACTCTCAAAATCAACATCCTGTCTCTTATAACCAGGAGTGTCCTGGTTGGCAATGTTGTTGGATATCAGTTCATTACGAAGTGCCGATGCATCGGCTGCTTTGTCAAGCACGTTTATATAGCTATAAACACCTGAATTAAACATATAGGTCCTTTCCAGCGAATAATTATATCCATCAATCAATATCTTGTGGTTTGGACACAATTATCACACCTTATTACATTATAAAGAATTGTGTAGAAAATACAAGGGATTTTGGTCGAAAATGCACATTATCTTGTAGATAACTCAAAAGACTGGCACAATATATTTTGTCTGATTTGGTCAATAAAGAGCCATAATACATTTCTAGATATTGTGTTATATGGGCAAAAACACAAAAGGACCTATACATTGTATAAGTCCTTTTATCCCTTATGAATTCCGTTTCAATTAGTATATCGGAGAATTTATCTAAGAATTTAGAATTAAGTTTTCACACGCTTTTCGTTGGTACTAGATTCTGCTCTCCTTACGAAGATATTACATTTTGCTCTCCTTGCGTAACTTGTCAATCTCGTCGAATACGACATCATTAAGAACCTTGATATAGGTTCCTTTCATACCCGAAGATCTGGATTCGATAACACCAGCAGATTCAAACTTACGAAGTGCATTGACAATAACACTTCTGGTGATACCCACTCTGTCAGCTATCTTACTGGCAACAAGTATTCCCTCCATACCATTGAGTTCATCAAATATATGAACTATAGCCTCCATCTCTGAAAAGCTAAGGGTACCTATAGCTGACTTAACAACAGCAATCTTTCTGGATTCCTCAGCACTCTCCTCATTGACAGCTCTAAGCATCTCAAGACCTACAACAGTAGAACCATACTCACAAAGAATAATATCATCTATATCATACATCTGGCCTGACTTATAGATAAAGAGTGTACCAAGTCTCTCGCCTGCAATCTCAATTGGCGCAATAATCGCTGTAAATTTGCTGACATCTGTATCCTCAAAGCCAAGAGTCACAAGATTAACATTTTCCTTGGTAGAAAGCACTGCCAGCATACGCTCGTTGAGCATAGCATCTATAAAACCGCCAACCTTGTCCTTGATCAGTTCATGAATCACTTCAACACCTTCAGCGTTATCTATGCCAAGGACCTTGCCCTTCTTACTGATAACCAGTACATTGCTCCCCAGAATCTCCTGCATAACAGCACATATATCGTTGAACACAACCTTACTGGAATTGTTGTTGTGAAGTAACTTTCCAATCTTCCTTGTTTTGTCTAATAACTGTACACTACTCATAAACAATTGCCCCCAAACTGCTATTTTTACGCAAGTATATGTAAAAGTTATGAATATTGTACCACTATTGATACGAAAAGGCAAATATTTTTAGACAATTCAGACAATTCACTCAGTAATATAGCTTTACATATTAGATTTTTAAATCAGATCCTCCATTCTGCATCCCAACACCCTTGCCAAATCTTTTACCACTTTTGCCTGTGCATGTGAGATGTCATTTTGTCCTTGTTCATACAATTGAATCATTCTCAGCGAAACTCCCGATTTTTCGCTTAGCATTCGCTGTGTCATCTGAGCATAGGTTCTAATTCGTTTCAATGAATTATTATTAGAATTCTTTTCTATTATTATATCTAGTTGTTCGAAAGTTTTTGTAATATCGGCTTCATGAAGGATATAACTGTCCGCCAGTTTTGAGCATTTAATTCCGCTTTCTATCATTTTTAAAAATGAAATATCCCTGCTCCATTGGTATTGCGCGAGTGTCCATCCCACCCAATATTCCCTGCTTCTATCAATTGTTTGTGTAGGCTGTGTATCTTCCCATAAACCTTTTATTTCATGTATTAGCTTTCTAGCCATTTCTGTACCAGAGATTCCTGCAACAGTTGATGGGTTCCCCGTTTCAAACGAATGTCCAATTTTTGAAAAGGCAAACAATTCAAACGCTTCATCAATATTATATTTCAGATCAATTACCATGTAATCCAAATATTCCGCAAGGTTGCACGAAGCGTCATCAATATATAATTCGTTGTATGCGCTCATCTCCATCCCTCCATTGCTGACGAAAAACGTCAATCATATATACCCCTTCAGCTACAGTATCTTTTTCGGCTGCAAAAAAATCACGTGCCTTACTATCTCTGTATTTCTTTCTTGGAAAATATTCTTCCTGTTTGGCAGCAAACGCTCCTTTATACACAATTCTTTCAAATGCTTTACTTGATTTTATTGCATACTGTTCACCCAATTCACCTAACTTCATAACTTTAGCAAGTTTTTCTAGTGATATAGAATTATTTAAAAATGCATTTGCAAAAGAAAAGTATGAATCATCCGCTCTATAACCTTTGATTATATCCATACCATTATATTCTGGAAGAAATTCTGTCAGAATATAATCTCTCATATTTAATGAATCAATATTCATCCTGAATGTTCTATTCTCCAGCAATATTGCCAGCCAATTCAATATGTTATAATTTCCATTACCAAGATTAAGAATATCCAGATTACTCATATCAATTTCATAGCAATTAGCATATCCACCATTCTCTTCATCAACAGCCCATTCTTTAGCCAACTCAATGAATTCTGTGCAGTAAAATGCAAGCCCATAATCATTTTTAGGATTGCCTATTCCATATTGTGGTTTATCTATTATATGCTTTGAACCATGATATAAAACCTTTTTATACATACCCGCCCTCTTATGTATCGCTTCATCGATATACAAATTATATCGTTATAGCGATATATCGTCAATCTTTTCTTCTATATTGACATATTCGCATAATAGAATTAATATTAATACATAAGAGCACTGCGACAAGCGGTTGGCTCATATTTCGATAGTTATTTTTTTATAACAACCGTCACTTTGCCGAGTGGCGGTTGTTGCTTTTAATAGTAATCGATATTGTATATTTAAATATATGCAATGTGATTATTATTGGCATAAGCCTCACCTCCTTCCTATTTGGAATTAGGTTTGGCCAACCGCCTGCCTCTTGTGCAATGCTCTTTGTTCTCATATTGTTATGAGAACATTTTTATTATAGTTTCAATAACGCCAAAAGTCAATTCCATTATGATAGAAAGTAACAAAAACAAAGGTCGCCTATCAAGGCGACCTTTTCACATCATATCTTTATTTTACACTCTCGGAGTAATTACACTCTTCTGATGCACACACAAGTTTACTTCCTCTGAACACAAGCATCTTACCGCACTTAGGGCAAAGCTTACCAGATGGCTTCTGCCAGGTCATAAAGTCACATTCTGGATTATCAATACATCCATAGTACTTACGGCCTCTACGTGTAGCACGAAGAACAATATCCTTGCCACACTGCGGACAGTTGACTCCAATCTTCTCATAATATGGCTTGGTAAAATGACAGTCAGGGAAGCCTGAACAAGCCTGGAACTTTCCATGAGGGCCATACTTGATAAGAAGTGGCTTTCCACACTCTTCACAAAGCTCTCCGGACTCTTCGTCTCTCACCTCAACATTCTCAAGTTGTTTTTCTGCCATATTAACAGCTTCGTCAAGATCAGGATAAAAGTTCTCAATAACAGTCTTCCATTTAACATTGCCCTCTTCAACCGCATCCAAAAGAGCTTCCATGTTGGCTGTAAAGGTAACATCCACGATACTTGGGAAAGCTTCCTTCATAAGCTTGTTAACAATCTCACCAAGCTCAGTTACATATATATTACGTCCTTCTTTGACAATATATCTTCTACCAAGAATAGTAGCAATGGTAGGTGCATATGTACTAGGACGACCTATTCCAAGCTCCTCGAGAGCTCTTACAAGGCTGGCCTCTGTGTAATGAGCTGCGGGCTGAGTAAAATGCTGCTTCTGTTCAAAATCCGAACACTCAAGCTTGTCGCCCACATTCATATCATTGAGAAGACCATTGGTCTCTTCCTTCTCCTCATCGCTTTCAATATATACAGTTCTGAAACCTTCAAATACAATCTTGCTGGAAGCTGCACTAAAACTGTAATCAGCCACCTTAAACTTAACATTGGTAGTCTCATACAGAGCTTGGCTCATACGTGAAGCAACAAATCTCTTCCAGATAAGCTGATACAGACGAAGCTGATCACGACTGAGTGAATCCTTCAACAGCTGTGGAGTTCTGGTAATGTCTGTTGGACGGATAGCTTCATGAGCATCCTGAATCTTGCCAGTGCTCTTCTTGGCAGCAATCTCTTCTCCCACATATTTCTCGCCGTACTGCTTGGCAATATAATCACGGGCCAGTGCCTGAGCTTCATCCGAAATTCTTGTAGAATCAGTACGAAGGTAGGTAATAATACCAACAGTACCCTGCCCCTTAATCTCAACGCCTTCATATAACTGCTGAGCTATACGCATAGTCTTGGAGGTGGAAAAATTAAGTGCCTTGCTGGCCTCCTGCTGAAGAGTGGATGTGGTAAATGGAAGAGGTGCCTTCTTCTGACG
>DCJA01000018.1:8268-99687 GCA_002317175.1 Lachnospiraceae bacterium UBA1712
GACTGTACACGACCAGCGCTCAAGCCTCTCTTAACCTTAGCCCAAAGAAGTGGTGATATTCTATAACCCACACATCTGTCAAGACATCTTCTAGCCTGCTGTGCATCTACCAGATCCATATCTATAGCTCTGGCAGACTTCAAAGACTCCTTAACAGCGTTCTTAGTAATCTCATTGAAGGTAATACGATATACCTTCTTATCTTCCAGCTTAAGAGCTGCCATAAGATGCCAGCTGATAGCTTCCCCTTCACGGTCAGGGTCAGTTGCAAGATAAATCTTATCAGCCTTCTTCACTTCCTTACGAAGATTGGCCAATATATCGCCTTTACCCCTTATAGTTATATACTTAGGCTCATAACCATGCTCAACATCAATACCCATAGATGACTTAGGAAGGTCACGTACGTGTCCGTTGCTGGCTGCAACACAATAATTAGAACCTAAAAATTTGCCAATAGTCTTCACCTTAGCAGGTGACTCAACTATAACTAAATTCTTTGCCATATCTCATTCCTTCTGCAAATGATTAGCATAAAACCCCACTAATACTTAATAAAACTTGAATCTAGCAAGTTTCGTTGTTGACTATACAACAAAAAAAATGGTGTGTCAAATAAAAAAATATAAACTTTGTAAAATAATATGTTATATGTAGGGTGAGAAAATAACACAATTCAAGATAAAAAAGAAGCAAAGAACCTACTTAAGATTCCTTGCTTCGGATGAGTTTCTTCTATATATAATAGGCAGCAAACGGTATATATCAACCCTCATCGATTCCGACTAGTCGTAAATAGAATGTATCAATTATTTACTCTTCTTCTTTAAATCATCATACATCTTCTTATAGCCCATGAGACGCTCAACCTGCTTCTTAAGTGCCGCATTCTCCTGAACAAGCTCTTCCATAGTCATAGCTGGAGTCTCAATCTCCTTAGCCTTCTTTGGCTCGCTCTTGGCCTCTTTAATATATCTGTAGATGGTAGCCTGGCTTACATCATACTTAGCCATAAGCTCAGGAATAGTCATCTTCTCTGCTTCTTTCTTAAGTGTCTTTAAATTAGGTTTGTTCTTGCAAGGTCTTCCACCCTTAGCAACCCAGATCATATCTTTAGCCATAGTATTTCCTCCAATGAAATATTTATCATTAATATCACTGTAATTATTATAACAGTAATGAATATGAAATGCAATAGAAACGGGAGCCTTTTGGGCTCCCGTTAGGTTACTTATTTTAATTCATATAACTCTGTAAAGTTGATTGTAAGTTCGTTCAAGCTGTCAGATCCTGGAAGAACATCCAGTGAATGGTTCATACCTTGTCTTGTTTCAGTCTTAGTAGTACCATCAGTGTATTTTTCAGTTACTGTTGAATCAACCGTAGGTGTATCAACGCTAAGTCTGATAAATATCTTAACATTATGCTTGTCTAACTTAACTTTATCACTTGATGTTGTAGTTGTCATCAAATCATCAATGTCAAACTCAACCGTATAGATAGAATAGTTATCAAGTGCATAATAGCTTGTTACATTCTGAGTATCACCAGTAAGTTCAATACCATTACTATTTACATTTTTCTTCATAGACACAGGAACAATTATCTTATAATAATCATTTCCAATCTTAATAGCTCCAGCATCCCCCTCTTTAGCTTCAACATAATACTGAGCATTAATTGTCTTATAAGTAATCATACCAGTAGCTGAATCAACTACAGCATTATTCTGAAGATTGTTATTAACTGTCTTGAAGTATACAGATACATTCTCTTCAATGTATCCTCCAGTTTCTTTTCCAGCTGCATTTCTCAGATTAACATCAAATGGCTCATACATAGCATCAATATCATTTGCCATTTCTCTTGGATACTGTCTAAACTTTGCTATTGGCGCATGATCACCAGCATTATATGCAGCTACAAGAGTATTAACAAATAATCTACGCTCGTCCTCTCTGTCTGCGCCTATAGAAGAGTGACCAGCACCTGTATAGGTTATATTACCCTTATTGTAGATGTAGTAATTATTTCTTGCATCATTGTAATCAAAAGTATAATAATTTGTTTTAGCCTTATTATTATCGTTTCCATATGCTGCATTATTCTGATTACTGATTGTATACCATACTACTATATCATCATCATAATTTGTATCTTTAGTATCAGTATCTAAGTTCAACTGGAAATACTGAGGATGAGTATCAGCTACAGTTATCTCCTCCGGTATATGGAATGGATATTCTGTAATCTGGCCTTTATTCGTCCTTGTTACTTTATCAGTAACATATTCATTGGTATGTTGCAAACCATTAAACTCCTGAATACTTATATCACCATAGCCATTAGGTTTTTTATTCGTATAATGATATCTTAATAACGTAGTATTATTCCAACCATATCTATCAATCAAACTTCCATTCTTAGTACTCTTCGTGCTGGCATTTCCAAAGATATCAAGATAAACATCATTATCATACCTAGACTTATAATCCGCTACAAATGCTCCATACTTAGCAGAAAGTGTCAATAATTGACTGGCGGTCACTCCATATCTGTCCATACCTTGAACGTCACGAAGATATTTATTTGCCAAAGTTCCCCATGGCTGAACAGCATCAATATACTGATCATTGGTTGAATTCAGATCATGAGTATACAAAATACTTCGTCCAGATAAAGTATACTGTCTAAGAGCCCATACAACCTTATCATCTTTATCTATATGCCAGAAATTATAGCTATCCGCAAAGCCTAAAACGAGCATATCATAATTCATAAGATAATCCAGTACATCCCCTGTATATACAGCATTATTATCATTAGCAATCAAATCTCTAATTGAAACCTGGTCAACCTTAATCTCAAAATCTTTAACTTCCTGATACAACTGTTCCATCTTGGTTTCTTTCAGATTCAAGTTAGTAGCTAATGAATTTCCAGAAGTTATCTGTAGTATATTAATTTCCGGTCTGTCTGATGTATCATATATTGCTGAATAACCTTCTATAGCTGTT
Organism: Lachnospiraceae bacterium UBA1712; assembly: GCA_002317175.1. Taxonomy (GTDB): domain Bacteria; phylum Bacillota; class Clostridia; order Lachnospirales; family Lachnospiraceae; genus Colinaster. Next base: position 11,286 of record DCJA01000018.1, read on the forward strand.
TTTACAAGGTTAGTAGAGCTACTACCACTCGTTGTTGCAAATATTCTATTATTCTCATAGAATACAAGCTTCCATGGTAAGAATCCAACATATCCATCTGGAACTCTTCGTGTAATAGAATAAGTAGTTCCAGTTGTCAAATGGAATTTATAAGCACCATTATCTAAAGACTGATCAACATCGTTATTGTTAGCATCTTTAATTATCAATCCATTTAAGGCTTCAATATCCTCATATCTACCATCAGCATCATGGTCTATAAAAAGCTTACAATCATATGTTGTGTTAGATGTATCAACCGCTGCATCATTGGTAAGTTTAACTTTGAAATCCAAAGTATATACACCATCACTATTCATCTTAAGATAATGATAATTATCAGTTGAATAAACATTTGCATTATTAGTATTTACATAATAAGCCTGTGGCTGAACATTATCTATTATCTCAACATTGAGCTTCGAAATACTAAGGTACTGCTTAAAATCCTCTCTGTTTGCAACAACTGAATTACCAGTAGTAGTCTTAACATTCTCATCTGTTACAAAGTTCTTTTTAACACTGACATTCTTGCCGATATAATTATTATTAATTACCCACTGGGCAAAATCATGCATATATGACTTCTCATCAATAGTAGCATTATTGACACCTGTAACAGCACCAGTAGTTCTATCATATACAAAGAAATCATCTGAGAAAATTACTGCATATCCAGCTTCAACATATGACTGTAATTCTCGTGTTTTTTCAAAGGTCAAATCATTGCCAGAACCACGATAATTAGTGCCTTTAGTAGCCATTCCTTTGTTATCTTTGGCATTATCACCATTAAATAAATCACCTATATGTGTGTACACAAGGCCATCCATAGTAGAATCATTATAAACAGTTTTGTTCGACTTTACATATTTTCCATCTATAGTATTAATATCAGTATTAAGATACTGAGTATCAAGTCCAATGTATATAAGATCATAAGTCTCATTGAGGTCCTGGATATTACTTACAAACTCCCTTGTACCCATACCCTTAATAGTAATTTTGCTATCATCCGTAATCTGGGTTCCAATATATTTCTTAATCCAGTTAGTAGACATTATATCTCTACTATTAGCATCATATACAACGCCACTCAGCTCTACAAATTCACCATTAGAATTTTTATAGGTATATTTACCTCCGAATAATGTCTCAGGATTAGCTTCTACAACTGGAGAATAAAATGGTTCGATATCTAATACTCTAAGCGCATCTTTAGATGTTACACGTCTATCACCAAAACTTATAATATGTCGGATACATGTAGCAATAGAAATTGCTTCATTAAACTCTGCTGTAGATTTAGCTACATTGAGGTAAAATCTCTCCTGCGAGATATCTTCTCTTACTTCTTTATAAGAATCGTATATAACAGTTCCATCAGAGTTCTTAATTGAATCCCCTGATAATGTTTTTACAAAATCCGCACAAACAATTGACTTACCAGTTACCTGCGAATCACCATTGAATACAAATACAGTTCTATTAGTATAAGACTGATTTTTAGCCTGAAGTCTTGAATTAGCGTACTTTGTTGGAAGAGTATCCCAGTCAGTTATATAATCTGCCAATGACTTATCAACAAGTGAACTCTGCTCAAGAGCAAAAACTAATGTATAAAGGTTTGTAAGAGGATTAGTATCACTGCCATTCTTTACTGCAGGAGTAACTGCCGAAGAATCATAAACTCCATCATACAATAACTCTCCTTCAACAACGATTGGCTTATCTATACCAATAGACTCTACAAGAGCCTTAGCAGTCGCTGTGGTCATATCCTTTGTTACTGTATAGTTTCCACCCTGAATATAAATAAGATCTGCATTAGTGATATCGTCTGCTGTAACATCAGAAGGAAGTTTTGTAATAACATCTACTACAGATTTTGAGCATTCATCTTTGGTGCTATCTGTTGCATTATATACCAAATCAAGTACATACTGCTTAAACCACTCTTTATTAGTGAAACCTCCATTGTATTTAATGGTTTCATTTTCAGCTTTTGTAAAATCTGATACAAAGTTATGTGTTGTCTTAGCCTTATTTGCAGCTCTTGTAGTTGCGTCATCATCATAATAATATGCAAATTCATCAGTAGTAGAAGGCAAATAGTAGAACACATGATATGTCAAAGGATCTTCTATACTAATTAAACGCTCTGATGGTTCATCGCCTGCTGAAATACGTATAGTTTTCTTAGCTACTGTTGCACTTACTGCAGCAAGATTATTACCATTTGCATCAACATCAGTTGTAGTAGTTTTCTCAACCTGAGAAACATAAAGTCTCTCATTCATACGGTCAGAATCGTTAAGATCACTATAGTATCTAATTGTATAATACTCATCAGTATCACCAATCAGTAATGAAGCCCAAGTAGTCTGATCAATACCAGTTGAATCCTTATCTTCACCACTAACCAAAATAGCAGCACTGCCATTTACAGGCTGATACTTGAACGCTGAATCTGTTGAATCATAAAATACATAACCCATGTATGTATAAGAATCACCATTATATTTTCTATAAATAGCAGTAATCTTATCCTGTGGAAATGTATTATTAAGTGTATAAATAGCTGTTGCACCGTTAGGATGTTCTGTGCTGTAATCCGCTGCAGCGGTATCATAGTCAGTCTTAACTGGAGCAATCTTGGCATCCTTCAAATAATAGAACCAGTTAAATAAAGTTTCATCCCCTGCTACATCAGTATCATAGTCAGCCACTGTTTTAAAAGGAATTCTAACCGTATTATCAGTAACAGCAGAGTATTCCTGGAAAGTAAGCTTATATCCAACCTCAGTAGAAGCAGCACTTCTAAATTCAAATACAACATCATCCGAATAAAGGCTATGCTGTGTTCTATCGTCAGACAACTTTAGTACATCAGTCATAGTTACAGATGTTGTACCTAACTGAACATATGTTGTATCTAAATTTCTAAGATCAAGATAATCTCCAGTACCAGTAGCAACCTGTTTGAATTCTCCATAAGTAGTAAAGCTCTTTGTCTTTGTGTCTGAAGAAGTCTCATCAAAATCTGAATAATCAAAAGCCTTACCATTCAAATCTGAAAAAGCAGAAAAGTTATGCGGAGCACTTCCAAAGCTTGCCGAATTTGTAGAATATCTTTCTTTTCTTTCTTCAGCAGATCCCATATCTGCAATAGCTTTTACACCATTCTCATCATAATATGCTGGTTCCTGTCCATTTACCAGATAACCAATCTTTGCGTCGGCATAGCTAGGAGCAATTTCCAAGATTGTAAATGGATTTTCCAATCCATTTTCCTGATTGTATTTTTCAATCTTAGGCAATGAGGCTTTAGCAAGCGCTGCCTCACTAGACTGATAGATCCCAGTTGCAACAATAGCTAATGCTAGTCCACTCGCAACTGCACCTGTTATCCATTTTTTCTTCTTAGTAAATGCTTTATTAAGCATATCTACTCTCCTCCAAACAACATTCCGACATTGTTTCTATTTTTATAGCTAATTCGAATTGTAATTAATATCAACTGAATATTTAACCTTTTCAGATTCAACCTTATTTTCAATAAATACCTTTGAATCTAATGGCTTCTCATACTTCTGAGTCAATGTAATAGAATACTCCATTATTTCAGGCTTAAGGTTATTAACTGATGTTAGATTCTTGTTAAAATTAAATGTAAATCCAACAACACCATTGCTCTCATAATATGAAGAATCAATCTTCAAATCATTACCCATAGTTAATGTCTGTCCAGCCAAAGACTTAAATACATAATTAGGTTTAAAGTCACGTCCCTTAGCATCGACACGAAGTGAATAACCACCTCTAATCTCAGAATCATTAACATTCATACTAGCACCCATAAATGTAATATTTAATCCCTGTGCAGTATATCTAAAATACCTCTCCTCTGTACCAGGTACAAGAATGCTATCTGTCTTATAATTAGCCTTCTTAGTGGCATCAGAAACAGCTGTGCTAGATACAGCCTGAAGTCTTAATACAACCTCTTTTATTGTAGATGTTGCTTCAATAGGCGTAACCGTAATAGATGAAATATTTCTTAGATCATGTTCGCCATTAAAATCGTACAACTTGCTACCATCTTCAGTAACAGCAAAACACAATACTTTATACTGGAACTGGTAATTCCAATTCAAATAAGACTGTATGTAAATAATAGGTCCCATATTTGCATCTTTACTAACGAACCACTTATCCTCTAGTCCAGTAGAATACCAATCTGTTATTCCAGCGTATATATCAGAGTTCAATGAAATCTTACTAATCCACTTATTACTACTATCCATGGCAACAGCACCATCATACAATATAAGATTTGCATTTGCAGCCTGCGACCATACATATCTAGCAGATCCTTTATTTTCATATACTCTGACAATATCATCAAAGTCTGTAGCCAATCTGCCTAACTCACTGCTATTCCACTGAGCACTCTTATTATCCTTTGTAGGTACAACCTTCCAATAATAATATATATCCTGATTTTGTGTTCCAGTCCAACCAACAGAAGGTCTAACATAATCATCTCTCAATGATACAGAATTTAAATTTACTTTAAATGGAGTAGTATATGTTTCTGGAATGCCATCAACCTTAAGAGCATATCTTTCACTCTCGAGAACTGTACCGTCAGCCTTTCTTTGTTTTACCTTAATAGTAAAATAGAAGGTATGTCCATTTGCTTTACTGTTAAAGCTAATCTGACCTGTAGCAGGATCAATATTTTCCACATATCCACCAGATACCTCTAAAAGATCAGCCTTAGTAGCTTCATCTACACACCAATCTACCAACTCAAGAGCATCTACACCCTCAACATATGTTGATGAACCTACCATACCAGTATATGTAATTTTAGGTAAAAGTGTATATGTTCTAGTCCCATCATTATTCATGACTGTAGTAGCTGATTCTTTGATTTCAGCAGTCTTAGGATACACACCACCAGTTGATTTAACAGTTATAGTCAGTTCCTTCTTAACAGTTGGATCAGCAATACTTGTTGCAGTAAGCTTTACTGTACCATTGATTATTCCTGTAACTGATATAACAAAATTCTCGCCTTCTTCAGATCCAGTTACATTAGCATAACTACTATCAAGTTCCCAAGTCACACCACCCGGATAATCAAATTCTGAGTATTGGTTTTTCTCAACTTTTGCACTATAGTAAGCCTTCATAACAAACTCATTAGAAGTCTCATTAGTAGGTCTTAAAATCTCATCAGTTGCTCCAAGTCTAATACCGTCCTTATAAATCGATACACCTTCGATAAAGCTATTAACTTCCATTCTTGTTGTATCATAAATATCCTTAAGATCATCGGCATTAACTATATTATTTCTCAATGATACTATCTGATGAGAATAATACTCCTTCCCTTTTGACAAAAATGTAATATCAAAAGATACCTGTCCTTTTTCAACCTGGCTTAAATCATAAGTTACTTCTTTAACATCTGATCCAAATTTTTTTCCAATGTCTGCAAGAGCTGTAACATAATCATCTGTTATTGAAGAAAAATCCTTAGTATTAACATATAATTCGCCTACATTATCAGCATTATAACCGCTATCGCCTTCAGAAAGACCTGCATTAGGATCATTAAAACTAATTCTTGAAACCATATAAGGGGCATCCATCTTGGTACCGCTCTCAGTAGTAATAGTATTAGTAGTCTGCTTAAATACATAAAGAGATTTTGTTGTATCATCATAATGAATAGCATTACTAGACTCTAAAATAAAGTCTCTAAGCTGATTAACAACTATCTGCTGTTCATATTGTAAACCAACATCTGTACTTGTATTTCTAAATGAATTGTTACCAAACGACATCATCTCAAATGCTGCAAGACCAGCAATAGCAGCAATCGCAAATGCAACAATAAATTCAACTAATGAAAAACCTCGGTTATTCTTTTTCATATAATATCCCTAACCTATCTCTTTGTAGCTTTTCCTACTTTTCTAATCTATGTCTTCCTGTAGTAGTATTAAATACTATCGTATACGTTCTTTTTCCACTATCATTATTATCAGGTGGTAATGTTGAAAAAACAATTCTATCGGGCTTTCCAACACCACTTCCAGTAACCAAAGCTTCTTTAACATTACCAGTTGCTCTATCATATTTAATAGTAATGCTATTTGAACCATCTGGTTTTAATGTTATTGGATCAGAACTTCCTTCTCTATATAGAGAAATGTACACCCTGCTATCACCCAAAAGCCTATTTTCAACACCAAGCGGACGCTCTTCCTTTTCTGCATATCTTACTGCACCAGATGAAGTTCCTGAACCAGTACCAGATTTGGTTGTAAGCGTAGTAGACTTAAGCACTGCATAATAGCCATCCTTATCAATAGAACCACTTGCAACTGAACCAGATGGAGTATCTGCAACAGATGTATCTCTAGTTTTATAAACAATCGTAATATCTTCATCTAACCTGCTCATCGAGCCAGTTTTGACTTCATTAAGCATAGAATCCATCTTCTGAGCTGCTTTTTTAGCCTCAGACCCTGTAACAAGAGATACAGACATTACTGATGCTCCAACCGCCACAGTCATAATAGCCATAATAACAATCAGCTCAATCATGGAAAAGCCTTTATTATCGATTCGTTTTCTAATCTTTTTCATAGCCCCTAACCTTCAATAATCATCATTCTTTAGACCAGTTTTCGTATGAAATAAGCCCACCAAGAGCAAGATTTGCTGTGTCACCCTTTGGATCTAATGAAGAATAGATGAATTCATTACCTTCTCTTAATACTCTTGCGACAGTATACGACTTATCACTTAATGAAGTATTAAAGTATCCCATTGCAAGTACTTTTCTTACTTCACCTGGATTAGCCTGAACCTCTGCCTCAGCAGCATTGACTTTAACAATTCCATTAGATAACACAAGCCCCTTGAATTGTGACCTGTTAATAGTAACATTACCCTTCGCAATCACTAACACCAGATTATCAAACTTACTTCCAGCCTCAATGGTAATCTCTATATTATCGTTGGAAATAATACCATAAGGTTTTGCTCCCATTCCATAACTAGCAAATTCAGCCTTATCATATATATATACAGTATTTCCAACTTTATTAAAGGCAACTGTAGCAGCTGACTCATCAGTATCATTATATGCTACACCAGGAGTAGTAGGAATATTATCTACAAACTCCTTAAGTAAATCTTCACTAACAATGTTCTCAAAGATTACCTGCTTTTCTGCCACATCATCCTCAAAGCTACCAGCAAAACCAACAGGTTTTAAAACTGAAGCAACTGTATCATTCTTAGCAACAAGACTAGTACAAAGGGACTTATATTTGTCATAGTACTTATCATGAATCTTCTGCATATAGTCTGAATCACTTGATTGTCTTCCTATCTCAATATCAAAGCCTTCCTCATCGTCCTGATCACCAATAAGCACAGGACCAGCATTTGCAACTGTTGTTAATGTATTGAAAGCATGAATATCTACCTCACTAAGATAGCTGTTCATATATTTCTGAACTACTTCTTTATTGTTGTTATAATATGCTGTAAAGAATTTCTCTGCCTTATTAACATTAGTAAACTTCATATAGAAGTAAACTAATCCGCCACCAGAATTCTCATCGGTTACTCTTACAAAAACTTTCTCAACATCAGGTACAACCTTTTTATTAAGCAATTTAGTTGCAAGATATATCGAAAGATCAGTACCAAGTGAAGAAACCTGAACATCACTCGCCACTTCTTCATATTCATATTCCGCAGTTGGATTCTTAATTAAATCCTGCAACTTTTCATATTCTTTAAAAGTCATAGGATTTTTGCTAAGATCTGTTGTTCTACCAGTCTTCTTATTAACTGCAATTGCTTCCGCAGGAACCAGATACATAAGCTGATCAGACTTAACCGCAAGAGATTCACCCATTAAGAAATCATTATTTTTCGCAGTTGCCAAATCCTGTGCCTTTGCTAATTCATCCGCGTTAAAGGTGTTCTTGTTAGTATTACTAGCCGCAAAACTACTAGCAGTAGGATATTCCGAATCGCTTGCTCCAATAAATCCATGTCCTGCAATAGTAAATTTATCTACACCTGATAAATCAAGACTCGTTCCAGTACCATTAATTAGAATTGCCGAACTATTAGCCCCATCAGTAAGCGAGTTACCAAAACCTACATACTCACCAGAGATTTTAGTAGATGGACTGGTTCCTCTAAGATTAAAATCATCAGCAACCTGAAGTGTTCCGTCAAATTCAGCAGATGAGCTATCTACAATAACATCCTTAGCCCACACTACAACACCTGAACCTGTTGAAAAAACAGTATTAGGCCTAATATTAATATCATATTTAACTATTATTGTGTCATCGTCACTCGTCTTAACATTAACTTTTTCACCAGAGCTATTACCACCTTTAATAGTCAATTCATTGGCATATAAGTTACCACTTAATGTAGCAGACTTAGAAGAATTAATCTGCGCCTGCTCATCAGCAATAATCGAATAGTATGGCAAGCTAGGTAACTCAGAAGAAGCGGCAAAATCAAACTCTGGGTAGCTTAATCTGATATCTGTCTTAACAACAGATACAAATCCTTTCTCGTCTTTATAGTAAACCTTAAGTCCCTCAAGAACTACACCACTTTTGGCATATGTAACCATCTTGCCCGCTTTTTGCTCGATTTTTTTCTCACCTGTTGGGTCAGTAGGATCTGCTACTTCAGCCATAATAATAGCTCCATAATAATCCTCATCTGCACCTGGAGCATAATGCCATACTGTAGAATCTTTTAAGTAGTTTTCAAGTTTTTTAACATCGTACTTATCTCTTTGAACTGCCCCTCCGGCATTCTGAACGCCAAGCTCTGTCCAAAGATTCTCATAATATTTAGTCTCCAATAATTCAGTCTTTTTCTGAGAATCATAGGTGGAATAATTGTTCATGATATCAAGATAAGCACTACTCATGCAGTCAGAAACAACCTTCTGCAAATAGATATTAATTTCATCTAAAGCCTGTTCTGCTGAGTAAAAGGTATCCTTTGACTTCGTATTAACTGCTTTCATCTTAAAGTTAACAAGCGAAGTTGTAAGAATAATACTTACTAGCGCTGCTACAAAGCCAATACATACTATAGCAGTTACAAGTGCAATACCTTGGTTATTATCCTTCTGTTTTTTAATAATTCCTTCAATCCATTTTCGAGACATTGCTCAAATCTCCTTTAGAACTCTAACTTTGTTCCGTCAAACTCAATAACAGGGTTTTTCACATCTATTGTTCCACCTGATGGTGTAGTAATTGTTGTAGGAGCCTTATCATCATAGATTCTTACTATCATCTTATATATTCTGACAGGCGCTTCATCTTTATCCAAAGACTTTCCATCTACATTTTGTGTAGTAATAAGCTTTGAATCCAAGATTGATTTTAACTTATTAAAATATGAAAGATTATATTTTATATCACCGCTTGTATCTTTACTACTATAAGGAACTTTTGTGTTAAGGTTTGTTCTTAATGTAATCGCCGACTCTTCCATAGAAGAATTGTAGTCTTCGTAAAGATTTACATGAAGCCCCTTGTTAGTACCATAAATCTCTTTCTTAGTACTTTCATCAGCTGCTCCTGAAAGCGCTACAAGATATACATAACTGTCAATATTATCATAATTTTCGATATTTATTGTATCTCGCTTAGAACCAGCAATAGAGCCAGCTGCATATCTTGGATAGAAGAAAAGATATGCACCTCTATATTTCTGTTTAGTTACACTATTATCAAAAAGATATGTATCAATAAATGTAAGTTTTTCATTTTCTGAAGTAGCCGCAAAGAATTTACCAGAATAATCCTTGAGTTCATACTCTACCTTCATAGTAACTTCAACAAGATCAACCATTTCAGGAGATTCACCTGAAGGCGTAACTTGATTTGGCGCTTCAACCTGTCCACGCTTTTTAATCGTAATTGTTATTGTTCTATATAAATTCTCCCTTAAAAACGCATATTTATCTGTAAGATTCTCTGTTGCAAAGTCAGGTGCAGTTCCAGTTATATACTTATAATTATGAATATTTTCACCTGCTCTTTCAGATTTATTTCTCTCTTCAAATATTGCATATGCCTTATTATCAAATTGTTCTTCCATAGTATAGATTGCTGAATCTTTAATTGATACTGGAGCAATCTGCGAAAGATTAAGTCCATTAGCGTTCTCGTAATAGCTTGGATCAAGTGTCACTGTAGCATAATAGCCATCTGGCATATTCGATTTAATCAAATCCTGATCATGTATTTCAAATGTATATACACCCGAAGTAGTTACAACGGGATAGCTTGCAGTGTTATATTTGTCAACTAATTCTTCTACTTTAACATTTCTAAAACTTTCTGCTATATTCTCAGCAGCATTATTACATTTTGCCTCAATTCTGGCTTTTCTATTGGTTTGAGTTGCTGTCGCAAAAGAACGTGCGAAAGGAACAGACATTATGGCCAATATAATCATTGCAACCAAAACCTCTAATAATGTAAAACCACTATTGTTTTTAACAATCTTTCTTTGTGTCTGCATACAGCTAAACTCCATAAATAAATCTTATTTCTAATTACAATGTTAAGGAGAGCAGTAACTCTCCTTAACATCACACAATCATTTTATTCTTCTGATGCCTCAGATTCTCCACCGAACTCTGATACACCTGCAGCATCTGCAAGATCTCCAGAAGTATGGAATACATCAGATACTCCAGTAGGAACTGAAGGAATTGTATATGGTACATATTCATTACCAGTACCATTCATATAATACATATTGATATCTACTGTACCAACAAGATTTCCTGTTGCCGCATCATACGCAGCAGTTACATTGCTAATACTCTTCTTATCATTCTGCGCAAATACATATCTTACAACATTCTTAAGACCGTCATATGTTGACTGATAAGTATAGCTTACAGGAGCTTTGTAAAGATGAAGCTGAGTAGCACCTTCTGCATCAGCACTTGGCTGTCCCTCAACATACACTTCTTCCCATCCAGACATCACAATATTAGACATAGCAAGAGTAGCTGCATTAGCTCTCTCCATATTTGCCCAATACATAATCTCATCTTCTTTGGTCATACCAGCTGGAAAAGCCGCAAGAAGAGTTGCTCTCTCGTCCTGTAATTCAATACTTTCTGCCTCAAAAGCATTTCTCTGAGCATTTATAGCCTGATATTCATCCGCCTTTGCCTTAAGTTCAACATTTTCAGTTTGAAGAGCTTCTGTCTTTTCCTTCATAGGCTTAGCCACAAACATCCAAACACCAATAGCAATCAGAATGCCAAGCAATCCGATAATTAAATTAATCTCTTTTTTACCTAATTTCATTATTCTGTTACCTCCTCTTCTGCAACATTTAACTCAAGAGGAGCATATCTTAAGTTAGCAACAAATGAGTAAGTTGTTTCACCAGATTCAGTGTTAGTCATCTCTGTTACCGAAGTAAGATCTGCAGAAAGGAAACCATCAATCTGTTTCATCTTAGCAATAGCTGCAGCAACCTCTTCCTTTGATCCAACCTTTGCATCAAGAGTAACCTCTGACTCGGATATAACCATTGTATTCACCATAAATGATGAAGGCATATTGTTCTCAAGTGCTTCAAGGAACTCAACAATATTCTGGTTACGATTTACAGTAGCTGCATCAAGCGATTCAACATACTTAACATCATTCTTTAACTCAAGATACTGAAGATAACTATCATATACTGGTTGTAAATCCTCAATAGTCTTCTTATAGTTCTCATTAAGTTCAACTTCCTTTGTATATGGAAGAATAGTCAATACACACATAGCTGCTGAAGCAACAACACCTGCAGCAAATATTCCCCATGCAAGCGCACCAGTTGAAACAGAGCCATCTTTTCTACCCTTAGCTTCTTCTTCAGCACTTTCAGGATAGAAATCAATAGGAGCAATTGTAGCGCCTATACATCCAACAAATTCACTATATGTGCCGCCTCTGAAGACTCTATCAAGATCCACTCCTGCTACACGTGTAATGTCCCTGATCTTAAGACCAATTTCGCTTGTAAGAAGAACATCCAATCCAGTAAAGTCAGCGCCTATACCTGTAATAAGCATTTTTTCAATAGGCTTCTGACTATGGTTAGCATTGTAGTAATCAATAACTCTTATGATACCACCAGCCAACGATCTAAGAGAAAGAGTAAGTTCACTTCTAACCGCAAATTCCTCCTCAGAATCATTGGTGTCGCACTCTTCAAAAGAAGGCATAAGCACCTGCTTTGTTCTGGCGACATTAACTGCCTTTTCATAATCTTTCGTATCACCAAAAATATCTGTCTGCATCAAGCCCTTGATAGCATCATCAACACCATAAGGAATAGTTCTGTTAAGTGTAGTAGCTCCATCCTCAAGTACCATAAGAAGAGTTCCCTTCTCATCTACCTTAACGATAAGCTGTACACCTTCACGGCATTCTTCCTTAGCAGCCTGATAAATAGAGTTACCATTATAATCAAGCGATACTATCTCAAGACCGATAGCCTGAGCTAATTTCTCATAACTCTGAATAAGCTGTTTAGGAGCAGCAAGAAGTAATAACTTGTATCCTGTTGGTTTGCCTTTCTTCTTTCCTGCAACCTTAGCAGTACCAGCATCCAACTCAGCTCTTACCTGTTCTGCCTTTGTAAGTGGCTGCTTATTCTCATCTACCTTCTCCTCGATTTTCTCCTCTTCAACCTGAGGATACTCAAAACCGATTACACTATGAGAGAACATATACTGACTTCCATCAATTGGGAAGTAGTCGCCAAGGTTAGCTCTTACAAGATCCTTGATTTTCTTCTCATTACAATATGGTATTCTTGCTTCTCTAGTTGCAATCTTAGATGAAGAAATAGTGAATACCGCTTTTCTTGGTTTGATACGCTTAACAGTCAACATACGTAAGAATGTGTTGACAAATTCGTCATCCGCATCAACAATACCATCCTTCAACATGCCTTCTGGTGTAGTAACCACAAAGCTGTTGTAGATTTTAGGATTCTTCGAACCAAGTTCTGTCTCGCAGACCTTAGTAAGAGAGCTTCCCATTTCGATACTTAATACTCTCTCTGCCATGTTAGTTCCCTTCCTGGATTCTTTTTATTCTCTATACATTAAGATCATATATGGGTAAGAGGCATTGCCTCATTACTTTCGCAGTTAAAAAAGTTAACCAGCATAATACTAAGTTAACATTTTATGTAAATTATATATTATGTTAATCTAAAAAATCAATATATTGTTGAAAAAAAGTTATTTTTATGCTATTTATAGCATTTTAAGTTAAATCATTTATAACAATTATGTAAATTATATTAGCCCTGAAACAGAAAGATACCAGTTGATAAGCTGATTCCCCCATAAAACTGAAATTAAAATTCCAACGCTAAGATAAGGTCCCATAGCTAACACCTTATCCACTTTAGATATTTTCATTCTAAGTATGTGTACTGGAGCACCTATGATGCAGCCAAGAGCAAAAGCAAGAAGGATCAATTTCCAACCAATCAAAAGCCCTACTACGGCCATTAATTTCATATCTCCACCACCCATAGCACGTCCATCAGTTACACATATTAAGATAAATAAAGGAATACTGACAGCAAAGAAGCCAATCACGTGACCTAACCATTCAGTATAGTGATATACAGTCATGATTAGCCCCAGTGCCAGTATAAAGTAGTTGATTCCAACCGGAATCTCAAAAGTTCTAAAATCAATTACGCTGAGTGTAAGTAGTGCTGAAGCTAACAAGCAATAGAGTAGGGAATCTATATTAAGCCCATTTACAACAAACACTAAAATCCACAATAGTCCATTCAACCCTTCAATGATTGGATACTGTGGTGAAATAGGAGCCTTGCAGTATCTACATCTGCCCCTCAAAAGAATCAGCCAACTGAAAAGTGGTATGTTGTCATACCACTTCAGTTGATGATTACATTTCATACAATGAGATCTGACTATAGCAATGTTTTCCTTCTTAGGTATACGATATATGCATACATTAAGGAAGCTACCAACTACTATTCCGTATATAAATACGAATGTAATAATAATTATGTACATAGGGTCCATTGCTCAAATCACCTCACGCATTTATGAAACAATTAGTCAGCCTTCTTATATGCTGGAACACCTGATGTTGTGTCATCTGAAGTTAAATCATATCCACCAACCTTAACAGTACAAGTTCCCTTAGCTGCATTGAAAGTATACTCAAATGCCTCTTTACCTGTAGCAGTATCAACTTTGTTACCCTTTACCTTTGGAGCCTCACCAAGAGATGTTGGAATTCCTGATCCTGTACACATTCTTGTGATGTCGCCTGTTCCTGTGAAACCAGAAGCTGTGTTAGCAATATCAGCTAAAACTGCTGACTGAATGTTCTGAGCGTTAGATACGTCTGTAGAACGACGAGAACTCTCAACATACTTGATAAACTGTGGTGCGAGCACACCTACGAGTACTGCCATGATAGCAATTACTACGATTAACTCAACAAGTGAAAAACCTTTGTTATTCATTTTCTTCATAATGAATTTCTCCTTTTCTTTAATATAGTTTTCATCTTATATCTTAAGCACCGAACCCCTACAATTCGATGTTTAATTCCATTTTTACAGACTATCCATAGCCTTGTACATAGCGAGCATTGGAGCCATAATAGCGCCAACAAGGACGCCTACCACACCTGCCAACACAAGGATAATCATCGGTTCCATCATAGCCATAAGAGACTGAACCGCCATTTCAACTTCTTCATCATAATAATCAGCAAGTTTGGTGAGCATTTCTTCAGAGTTACCAGCCTCTTCACCGATTCTCATCATATGATAAAGCATAGGCGGAAACAATCCACTATCTTCAATAGGCTCAGAAAGAGGAACACCCTTCATAACCTCATCTCTTGCAAATCTAAGTGCATCTCTAAAAAGTACATTGGTCATAGTATTGGATACAATTTCAACTGCATCTGTAAGGCCAACACCCGCAGCAAGAAGTGTAGATAAAGTTCTTGCGAGACTTGAACATGCACTTTTTACAACCAAATTCTTTACAGCAGGAACCTTAAGCTGAAAAGTACTCCACATAAGCTGTCCAGAATCCGTCTTAAAATATGCCTTTAATCCAACCCATATACCAGCAATAACAGGGACCAGTATGAACCAATAATTCATAATGAAGTCACTTGCCGCAACGACCATCTTAGTGATTTTTGGAAGTTCCGTTCCCAAATCAGCAAACATGTCTGTATAACTAGGAATAACTTTAATAAGCATAAGTATTACAACTGCTAACGCTACTATAGCTACAACGATTGGGTATATCATAGCCTTTTTAACAAGAGCCTGTGTTTTAGCAGACTTCTCAAACTGATCAGCCATACGTTCCAAGCTGACTTCCAATGAACCCGACGCTTCACCAGCAGCAATTGTTGTGCACATAAGACTTGGGAATACATCTGGTTGAGACTCTAAACCATTAGCAAGAGTTTCGCCCTTTTCAACATTAGTCTGAACGTCTCGGATAGCCTGAGCAAGTCTAGCATTTTCTGTCTGCTCTCTTAAAAGATTTAAACATTCAAGAATAGTAACACCAGCTCTTGACATTGATACAAACTGTCTACAAAAAACCGCCAGTTCTCTAGGCGTAATTTTCTGTTTAAAACCTATTTTTAAATCCTTATCCAGAAGGCCCTGTTCTTTAACCTCCGTTACCATAAGTCCCTGACTCTTAAGCTGTGCTCTAGCCGAATCAGGATTTTCTGCAACAATAGTACCCTTAACTTCTCTACCATTGTTAGCAATAGCTACGTAACCATAATCTGCCATATTACGCTCCCATTCCTTTTAATTTGATTTCTCTATACATTATATTTTTAATGCAAATGCATTAATTTACTCATCAAACGAAACCTTCTTCATCTCATTAATCGAAGTAATTCCATTCAAGACATATCTCGTTGCACTCATACGAAGAGTACTCATTCCATCCTTAAGAGCCTGATTCTTAATATCATCAGCTGTGCCGCCTCTAGATATTACCAGCTTCAGTTCATGAGACAGTTCCATAATCTCATACACACCGATTCGGCCCTTATAGCCAGTTTCATCACACATCTTACAACCGCAAGGTTGGAAGATTGTGTAATCCATCCCGGGCTTAATCTCAAGAAGTTCTTTTTCTTCATCAGTAGGTTCATACTCTTTCTTGCACGCAGGACACAACCTACGAACCAATCGCTGAGCCATAATACCAACAACCGAGTCAGAAATAAGATAAGGTTCTATTCCCATATCAGCAAGACGCGTTACTGTACTTGCAGCTGAGTTCGTATGTAATGTACTTACAACCATATGACCTGTAATAGATGCTTGAACAGCAATCGATGCAGTCTCATTATCACGAATCTCACCAATCATAATGATATCTGGGTCCTGTCGCAAAATAGATCTAAGTGCCGAAGCAAAAGTAAGTCCAGCTTTATTGTTGGTCTGAACCTGATTGATACCATCGATATTCGCTTCAACAGGATCCTCTACTGTAATAATATTAACTTCAGTAGAATTCAATTCTGAAAGAGCTGTATACAATGTTGTTGATTTACCCGAACCAGTAGGACCTGTAACAAGCAATATACCATGAGGATTTGATAAAATATGATCAAACACCTTAAGTTCTTGTGGGTTAAATCCAAGATCAGCCTTATCTCTTGTAAGTCCTGTCTTGGAAGTAAGTCTCATAACTATCTTTTCGCCGTATACAGTAGGAAGTATAGATACACGGATATCATACTCCTGTCTGTCTACTACTTGAGTGATACGTCCATCCTGTGGTTTTCTCTTTTCAGAGATATCCATGCCACCAATAATCTTAATACGGGCAACTATAGCAGGCAAAAGTTGAGGAGAATAATTGCTTCTTACGAATAAAGTACCATCAATTCGATACCTTATTCTAACGCCGCCCTCCATAGGCTCGATGTGAATATCCGAAGTTCTTTGTCGAACAGCCTGCTCAATCATGCTCTTTACAAGCTGTACAATTGGTGAATTTTCAATATCATCATTGACAGAGTCGTCAACATTGGCATTTTCTTTTGCTTTTCTTTCATCAGCATACGACTGCAGCTTACTGTCTACATCTTTATGTCCGAATACCTTATCAATAGCCCTGGAAATATCAGTCGTTGTAGATACCACCGGCTCAACCTGCATATTGGTAATGATACCAATATCATCCATAGCCATCATATCCATAGGATCAGCCATAGCTACATGCAATATATTAGCCGAATCCGCTGCCACTTCATAAGGAATGCAGTTATATTTTTTAAGCATTTGAGGTGTAAGTTGTGGAAACAGTTCAAACAAGTGTTTATCCACCTCTACCTCAGCAAGATTTACCATATTGTAGCCCAGCTGATTTGCAAGAGCTACTGCAATTGCATCATCTGATGTAATCCCCAGGCCAACTAAGGTTTCGCCTAATTTCTTACCGCTTTCTCTTTGTTTACGCAGACCCACTTCCAGTTGTTCTGGAGTTATGGTCCCACTTTTAATTAATAAATCTCCCAAGCGCATCTTCTTGCGCTGCATCTGAATCATACTCACGCTTTATAACCCTGCCGTAATTATAATTTTTCTAAAAATCACTTATATCAATACTTTTAGCTAGAGGCGGAACGTAGCAAAAAGTACCATCATTTAAGTGTTTGTACTTCCACTCTTCCGCAGTCAGCCCTTCACTGTTTCCTTCTCCTGTCTGCTTGAACCACGCACCCTCATTATTAATATTAACAGTTGTCGAATCAGCTGACGCAATAAATGTATTGCTTCTCTCAACACCACTGGCATCCGTGAAATAATAAGTGTATAAATCACCCTTTTTCAAAGTAAAGCTATTCGAATTACCCCCCGGAGGAGTCGCACTCTTATTATCATAGTGACGAGAAGACACTTTGATTAGCTTCGTTAAATCACCAAAACCATCGCTATTGGCAACTGTATCTGGTCCATATGCATACTCATATTTGATAAAAATCGCATCTCCGCCAGTCCAATTGCTACTTCTGTTTCCTTGAACAATTACATACTCACCCCCCGATAAAGTATCCTGAAAATGTGCATACTTAGGTAACTTCAGCCAAACTCCAGCTGAATTACTAAGACCATTAACATAGTTACCTTGGTCGTCTCTCGCCTTGGACCATCTAACATCCTCCACACCATTAACATCCTGTTTATGAGGCCATACGCTATTCAAGCTTGTAGGCGTATCCGGATCTTCTGGATCTCCTGGAATAGGTGGCTGTCCGGACGGAGTTGAAACAGTCACTTCTGGGATATCATACGCAACATCCTTCCCCTCATCTGAAGCAATCCCTGCCCATCCTGTAAAATCAAGCACGCATACTTCATCCTTATGATCATCGCAAATAATATAAGCATTAGTTCCATCGATATATCCAGTATAGTGTGTAGCACCATCAGCAGACGGACAATCAATATACCTTTTTATCTGTTCCAGTGTATCACTAGAAGTCTTATCAGCATCACTAGCGGTCAAAAACAATGCTAATTCAGACTGTTCGACCTCAAAATCACCACTATATACATGCTTAGCATATTCATTAAGAATTGCTTCCCTATTCTGCCTGCAAGCTCTCTCTTTCCTATCGTTTATATATTTTACAAATAGTGGTGTGAGCACACCAGTAAGAATCGACATCATAGCAATAATGACAATTAATTCAATTAACGAAAAGCCTTTTTTATTTCTCATAGAAATTCTCCAAGCACGTAAACAAGCTGCACAAAACACATTTTGCACATTATTACATCATATATTCTTGTTTATGTTAACATATCACCATTGTAAATACAATATTTTAGTTCAAAAAACTTAATTTTTTTTTATTTTTTCTCCCTTTATCTTAATTTTTCTTAAGATTATCCTTTGCAACCAGTAAACCCATAAACATGAAGAAAAAACAAACATCATTAAATTTTCTAACACCGAAAAATGCACTGACCAAATATGCGACAGAAGCCCCAGCCGCTATCAACATCGATAAAGGCAGTTCTTTCAGTCTCTTGCATTTATCAACCAACACCATAATCAAGCCGGTTACATATAGTATCAATCCAGGAATTCCCAGATAGAATGCACATTCCAAATACTCATTGTGCGGTGTATCTATAACCCACCTTCCAGCTTTATCATACATAACATCAGGCCCATGCCCTACTATTGGATGCTCTATAATCATCTCTAGAGTATCCTTCCATATTCCCCATCTATTTGAACCAGCAGTATTTGCATCCGCAGCTTTATTCTTTATTCTAAAAATATCTCTCACAAGATCCACTATACTCTGTCCTATAGTATTACCCGTAACGCTATGAACACTACATGGAATCAATCCCAGCGAACTGATTATTGTAATAATCACTACTACCCCCAATGGGACAAAGGCTCTAATTCCAACATTCTTATCTACTTTCAACCACAGCGCTGTCATAAATATACATGCAAAAAATACGCCTAGGAATGCGCCCAAAGTATCATTTATCATTAGCACATAGACATTAAGAATGAGCGATAAAAGATATGGAACACGCTTTCTTGCATTTTCTAATCTTGAGATGCTTTCAATATATAGTCCCATCATCACCATACAAGCCATGGCTAAGTAGTAACCATAATGATTCTCATTGGTATATACAGACAAACCTCCAGCAGCAGAGAATCTCCACAAAACCGGAATTGAATATTCAAAAGAAAGCATTACAATAGCTAAAAAATCAGCAATCCACACAAATGATCTAAATACGTCTTTTCTATCACTTTCAGAGAGTAATGCAGCACATCCTAAAATTCCAAATCCGAAGATATGCGTAATGTAACCTGATGAAAGAAATGTAACTCCAATTATAGCACCAGCGATGTTAGCAGAAAAAGCTATTGGAATAACCGTCCACACCAGCAACCCAATCCAAGGTAAAATCCACTGGTTGTTCTTATTCATCGTATTGATGCATCCCCCTATATTCTTCTTATTATATTCGATCTTGCCGCAGTAATATAATAAACTCCACAATGTGATAATAGCAAATAGTGCGAACATCAGTGAAAGACACTTGTCATTATATGTATATGCATCATATGTTGAGGGAGTAAGTAGCATGCCATAATTAATAATTCCCCAAAATAATGGTGAAGCTACAAGAACTGCAATAAGTAGCTTAGCTACATCAGAAAAATTCTCCTCTCCTATTACTTGGTATAACTCTGCAAAATTTTTGCATTCTTTTAGTTTTTTCATTTGCATGCTCCTTTTTCTATTATATGTGTCAAAAGATTATTTCTCCGTATTAGCTATTCACCACATAATGGTACAAATAAGTACCATAATTATCTACTACCCTCGTTATTTCTCCATATTTTTCTAATTCTTCGATGAGTTGTGGAATTCCACTAGTATTATGTGAACAATAAATATAGGCACTTTTAAACTTTCTTATATACTCAGCATCCTTTACAACAAGTTCCATATCAACAGTACCTTCATAACTATATGGTATTTTATAACTATATTTAATCAATTTGTGTCCTCGCACATAGTATCCTCTCATATTAAGGATTTTATTCGAAAAAATATCCAAATCGAATTCGAAATTCAAATTATTATTCAATACCAAATTACTTAAATTATAATCATTTTCAAAAATAAAAGATGGGTATGCTTCAAATTGAACATATACCAATTCATCATCCTTCAAATATTCACTCAGAAATTGTTGATGCTTATCAACTTCTGAACCATAAACATAAATATGATTTTGACTAATATTTTGACATCCATTTACACCAGTCTTTAACAGTAGAATATACAATGCTATATAAAACAAATATCTACAATATAGCATAATTCTATTTGGACTAATCCTAAAAAATTTTTCTATATCATCACACATAAAGCAACTAAACATCAGTACAATAATTCCATATATTTGTACTAATCTGTCCTGTATAGGATAATATCCTAGTTTAGAGGCAACGAGTAAAATAAAAAATGAAACAAGACAAGGAATTAAAACCAAAGATGCATCTTTCTTTTTTGCGAAAGCTGTAATAAGGTAAGAAAATGTCAAAATACTCCATACTATTCTAATTGTTTCAGGATAGAACGCCAAAAACTCTATAAGCATTTTTTTTGCCAAACATAAATCACTTTTCGACTTAGGTATTAATGGAAATCGCAGCAAATCCCAATATTCTGGCGCACCCGCATTTGTTGAAGTTTTGGATAACCAAAAATAAAAGTACAAAATAAAACTTAACAGTACAAAAGCGCACTTTAAAAGGCATGCTATTCCTTCTACTTTTTCTTTGCCTCTTATCATTGTAACAATTGTTTGGTAACATACAACAAGCATAATTGCAGCAGCAAAAAAAACGCTTGGGAACGAAAACCATATGATTATTGAATACAAAATAACAAGGATATTTAGACCTATCTTTTTTTCTTGATAATTTTGCCATATATACAAAGATATCAAACAAAAGAAATTGTCGGACATATATGACTTTGCTTCATTTCCATAATATATATACTTATCTGTCAATAAAAAAATAGCAATAAAAAAGAGAATATAATTTGTATTACATTTTTTCTTCATCAAAAGGTAAAATACAACCATACATAAAAACGAAGAAATTAATGACCAAATTCTCAAAGAAGTTCTTGATTTTCCAAACACTTCAACTATAGTTTTAACAATGTATAACCAACCAATAGGTGCGCTCTGTCCAAAATCAAGAGGAGAAGAAATCATATTCCCAAAGTCTCTTGTAAAGAGAGAACTAGCCAGATTAGCTTCATCAACCCATAATGCCCTATTATAAAAAAAAGGTACAATATGTAAAATTATTCCTAGTCCAATACATACAAGCAGAAAAAAGACAACATATTGATTTTTATTTTTGTCACGCATAACTACACTCCCACTTACTGTTTCTCTACCAGTTGTCATTGCAGAATCTGTTATTCTAGCTTCTGCAAGAAGTCTAAGCTATCTGCTCGGAATAGTATCTTTTATCGAAATATCTGTTATACACTTTGTATGCTTTGATGTTAGCACCCCATACGTGAGTCTGTTCCCGCGTAAAATATCAGAGTTTTTATATAAAATTCTCCTTCTCAATTACTCTCCTTGCAATTGAACTATCTCATCCACATTACATTCTGTCCAACACTTCTCATTTCTCTTTTGTTAATGAAAACTCTATTACCTTCAACATTTCCCATAACCATACTATTCGCACTTATAATAGCTCCATTATCAATAATCGAGCCCTTGAGAATCATTGATCTTGCTCCAATCCATACTGAATCTCCGACAGTAACAGATTTATCATCATTAATTATATTTTCTCTTTCGTCATAGATTTTGTGATAATCAGAATCAAATACACATACATCTCTTCCAAGCATTACATTATTACCAAAATCCATTTTATGATGACATACTATGTTTGTGTTTACACCAGTAAATAGATACCCCATTGTCATTGTTGCATTGCTAGATACAGAAACAGTATTACCAAATGCTATCTCAATTCTATTGTTAGCAGTGAATGAAGCTCCTGCGGCTACCGAAAACAACGTATGTTGCTTTGCCCATTTATAACATGGATAATAATTCAAAAATACATTTCCGTGTATGTTGACTTCAGATCCCTTTTCAATGTTTATTACTGTCCCTTTACATGTAACCAGGAACGCATCATTGTCTCGATATACTTCTCTGCAAAAATAATTATATTTTATGAATTTACCCCAATCTATTACTTTTCTCTCTTTAATAATTGGTATCCATTTTCTTAATTTAGCCTTTAGCACCTTCTTTTTATCAATAATCTTTCTACGACAACTTTTATGAGCATATTTTTTTACTGCAGAGTCTAATCCCGCACCATTAACATGTTCAAAAAAAGCCTCTCTATCACTCGGTCTCTCTGCTGTTCGAGAAAAAGCCGGATTGCCATTTTTGACTTCTTCCAAAGTTCTCCTCTCTAAATAAAGATAATGCTTTGATTTATCAATAAAATCTTGTCCCTTTGTCGTATTTATCACTAACGCAGAAACACCTTTTTTATTATCATGTTCTGTTACAGCACTCACACCCCAAAAATCACCAATTGTAATATCCGAATGATAGTTTGCCCCTTTATTTTTGCAATAATAACATGATGGACGAATATTTATATTTCTTTCGACAAAACAATTGTTAATATCGTCTTTCCATCTACTAATAAACTTTTCTTTACCATTTGCAAACTTGATTAGTTCACCAAAATCCGTCCAAGCATATTTATCGTACTTGTCTCTATAAAAGACTATCTGGCTCTTCTCTTTCCTCTCATATAATTCTATTTTTTTCTTATGAAGTAATGGAGATGGAACACCTTTGCAAATATAATCTACTGTAATAAGATTATCATACTCACGTCCCAAAAACTGATGCAAAGCAGTAACCTGACATGGACTTCCAACAAACAGTACCAACCTACCTGTTTTCAATAGTCCATGCGTTTTAGAATATATTCCTGCTGTGTCACTTTGAAAATACTTGCTCCCCGCTAATCCAGCTAACCCCTCAAAATTTTCTTCATAACAATGATATGCGGATTTGAAATCTTCTGAATATCTGCTTCCTACAAGATAGCCATTCTGAGCTAATACATATGATGCTATAGCATAATAAACTCCCCCCGAAGTACTCTCCAATCTAATATCTTGATCCTCGTTCCATGCAGCATATGTAATCCTATCATCATTTTCTTCAATAACCTTACATGTTGATGGACATTTGTTCACACACAATCCACAATTATTACAAATTGATTTATCAACATTAGGGTACCAAAACCCCTCTGTATCACATTTAAACGTTATTGCTTTACGTGGGCAAACATCAGCACATGCCTTACATCCAACACAGCTATTCTTTTCTATAGATATTACAGACGAATCCACCATCGATACCTCCAACTCATTATGGTAATAAAACCTTCGCCTCTCCCAAAAGAACCATCTTACCATACTGATTAGTAATAGTAGTATATAGAATTGCTTTTCCATCGATGATGTCTTTTATCTTAACTTCTGCGGTAATTGAATCCCCCAAAAAAACTGGAGCAACAAATCTAAAAGACTGTTCTAAATATATCGTACCAGGACCTGGAAAATACATTCCAAGCACAGTTGATATAAGGGAACCGCACAGCATACCTTGTGCTACCCGCTTTCCAAATCTACTCTTTTTCGCTACACTTTCATCAATATGTATAGGATTATAATCTCCAGTCAAATCAGCAAATTTCATAACATCATTTTCAGAAATCTGTTTAACTAAAGAAAAACCATCTCCAACTTTTATATCTTTATTAACAACAAAATTTTTGCTCATTTTCTTCATTTCTAAAACAACTCATCACTTGTACATAATAAATATATCAAAAAACTCACTTTAAATCCCTAATAATTAAGCTTATATTTTTAATTAATTCACAAAGATCTCTGTATAAGCTTTTTCTCAGAATGAATAATCTGTTTCTATTTATTGCA
Source organism: Lachnospiraceae bacterium UBA1712 (assembly GCA_002317175.1). Classification (GTDB taxonomy): domain Bacteria; phylum Bacillota; class Clostridia; order Lachnospirales; family Lachnospiraceae; genus Colinaster. The sequence continues at coordinate 36,059 of DCJA01000018.1, forward strand.
CACTTATTGTTCTTAATATAATCATCTACTATTTCTTTTTCTTCTAAACACAACATATTATTCTTACTTGCATACAATAATACATTGTCACATTTTGCATCCCATAATCTATCAACATCAAGATTATATTCCTCAAACTCTTTCTTCATTGCAACATACGTTTTTTCCATTCCTTCATATAGCTTTATGTTTGCATCATAATTTGTCACTTTTTTGATTTTTTCATCGTCTAAAACTGTCTCAAGATTTTTATTATATTTTAATTCATCATATATTTCTGGCCAAATCAACCTAAACACCTCGATAGGTACATGTACTACTTTCGGTTTAATCTCCAATATTATCCCGATTATTTTTATAACATCATCCCAATAGATTTCATTAGTATTTGATGAAATATTAAAATCATTATTAAATGAATTCTCATTTCCAAACAGTTTTACTACTGCTTTTGAAAAGTCTTCAATATGAATAACTGAATATTTCACATTTTCGCATGCTACAATCGGAGCACCTACAATAATCCTGTTAAATAACGTCCAACCAGGAGTTCTTGTTGCAATCGGAAAAGGAATTCTATAATCACCATATGTAACTGTTGGGCGAATAATTGTATAAACAATATTATTATTTTTACAATAATCCCTTAAATATATTTCGCACGCTATCTTATCTCTAGTATATATCCAATCAGTGAAATTCTTTTCATCATCTTCTTTTATTCTTCCACTTTTTCTATTATATATTCCTGCGGTAGAGACAAATATATATTGCTTGGTTCTATTAGCAAATGAATTAAGCGATATCTCAAGTTGTTTAACTGTGTATGCTAAACACTCTACAACTACATCAAAGGTCATATCTTTAATAGTAGTTTCAACCATTTGAATATTAAAAACATCTGCATATAGAGAAATAGCCCCATCAATATTTCTTGATTTATTATTCCCCCTTGTCAATGTATAAGTGGTATATCCACAAGAAACAGATTCCCTTACAAGCCCAGAACTTATTGTTCCAGTCCCCCCAGTAATTAACACCTTCATAAATTCAACCCTTTTATATGTATTAATAAGCTCTAAAAAATAACACTACATATGTAGAAATGACTCAACTAAACCAATTGCCTTTTTCATATATACATTTTTTAAATAAACAATCACTTGATTTAAAATTGAAACGCCCAATGCAATTAAAAGTTTTACGATTAGTTCACCATATCCAACAAGCTTTATCATTCCGCAAGCACCATATGTTATTAGTCCGCATATAACCACCATGCAAATATATTTTGCAACTTGTATCAGATATGGTATTATTCGCTCTTTAAATATGGTTTTAAACAAGATAAGTATTAGCCAGGGCATTGCAACTAAAATATAACTAATAATGGTAGATAGTATTATTCCATATAGCCCCCAATAATTAACCATTACAATATTACAAGCCAGATTAGTTCCAGCAGCAACTAATGGCCTAAATCTATCCTTATGCCATATTCCTGCTGCATCTTTATAAGTTGCCCAAATCATTGTCAACTCATTAATATAAAAAAAGACTATAAAAAGAATAACTATGGAATTATTTAGGATTAACTCATCATCTTTTAACCACATTTTCATAAAAGGCTGATATAGTGCTACCATACAACATACACATATGCATAATATAAAACATACCATAAATGTTAAAAGACTAAAATCATCATAATTCTTCTTTCTACTTTCAGTAGCAATACTGTTTCCTATACTCGCGATCACAGAACTAAAAATAACGGTTACAAATCCACAAACTGAAAATATAATAAAATAATAATTCTGATATATTGCCAAATCCGTAAGTCCAAGAAAGGCTGATATAACAATAGTATCAACAGAATTTACTACAATGGATCCTAATTTGATCGCAAATAGATTCCTTATTCGAGTATTAATATCCTTCTTCTTGTCTTCCTCCAATTCTCCATATGGCTTATAAGAAGGATACGTCTTTTGCGCCACAATAGCAGTTACAATATTCTGCAAAGTCTGTACCAATAGTGCTACAATAACAAACGCATAATAGTTCTTAATAATTATTAATGTGAAAATCTGACCACAATACTGAATCGTGCTCATTACTAAACCAGTTTTACTAATCAAATCATTACGCTGATTAGCCTGTAACACACTAGCTTTGTATGCAAAAAGCCAATATGAAAGAACTGTCACCACCAAATTCATATAGTATAAAACATACAGACTAACATCACTTGGGACTTCGCCTTTTATTAAATAAGGCAAAAATGGAGTAAGCGCAACTCCTATTATCGCTATTACTCCACCGACAATTCTGTAGTAAGTTCTGTATAACTTTAACAATGCGCAAATAGTTGCTGTATCATCATTTGCTATTGGCTTATACATTCCAAATACCATTGCCGACCCCACTCCCAGTTCAGCAAGATTAAGTACCTGAAGAATTGAAGCAAACAAAGAATTTAAACCAACATATTCTATGCCTAGGTAATAGATAATTACTGTTCGTATAACAAACGGTAGAATAACTTGATATATTTTTAATAGCATTCCATACAACAAATTCCTGGAAGCATTTTTAGTTCTACTAGTGCTCATATGATTTCCCTTTTTTATTCTAAACACAAGGCTTCTCTAGAATAATTCATCATTCATTCTCTTTGTTTGTATATTTTACATTATGTATAATCACTTCTTATAAGTTAAATAGTTCCGCAGAAATAACAGTTCTAAATCTCCCAAAGTTCAAGTAAAGACTCTATTCTTCCAATCATTCCTTCCACATCAGGCTCCTAATATCTAAAAGTTGAAAACTTCTTTTCAAATATAATAGAAAAAAGTGTAGTATGAACCGAATCGGCAAACGCTTTAAGCCCCCTCACTTTCTTCTATATATCCATTCCATTTTACGCTCGATATTCATAAAAAAATAACTATTTTATAATTCCAGTGAATTTACAATAAACTTCTTAGCTCGCTCTTTTTCAATTTCTAACTGTTCTTCCACCCCTGAGTAATCAACCATAATAGGGAAAAGCGACGGATTATTTATGTCATCTTTACATTTTTCAAATTTGAATTTTGTCAATAACGAATCAATTCTACTTTCCATATCATTTCCGTTTTCTGTAGCAAACCTTTCAAAAACAACAAACCGTTTTTTAAAGAGAATTGAAAATACAGTTCCATGAAAAGAATCCGTCACTATGCATTCTGCGTGATTTACTAACCATACAAATTCATCAGGCGTAGTAAGAAATTCTTTCATATTCTTTATGCATCCATCACTTAAAAACTCAATATCCAAGCTAATAACTCTTGCATCCAACTGACTACTTAAGTCTTCAAGATATTTTTTAATTTTCATATTCTTTTCACCTAAAAAATACGATAAGATATATTTCTCACCCTTAACATAAGCAGGTTTTTTTTCAACAGAAACCCACTTTTCCACTCCAAGAAGCATCGTTGGATCCATCACAACTGTCACATCTCTATTTATCAAATCCTTAATAATATCTTTTCCAGAATTCTCTCTAGTAGATATTGCTTTGAATTTCGGCAACTCTCTGCGAAATATTTCTTCATATCCATCCGCTATTTTACGAGCTCCAAAACTAGCTGCAAATGCAATCCGCTGGTTATCATCTGCAAAAAAAGCTAGATGATTTAATAAATCGCAGCAAACCACTTCAAAATTTGCATTCCAAATCTGGTCACTTCCACAAATAAAATAATCATACTCTTCTTTCAAATTATTTGGAGCATGATTATTAGAAACGCTTATATTTGAAAAACTAATATACTTTTTATTAAACTTATCAAACTTCCTTTTTCTCTTTCTAGTACCAAAATTTGTATTTTTCTTTTTCAGAATCAATTTCAATAATTCTTTAGTTAAATATAATACTTTAGTTTTTCCATGCAAATCTCTTGAAGTTTCTCTTCTTATTGTATCCACCATCAACCCAAATGATTTAAGATATTCTTGCATGGCATAGTTCTGCAGTCGATTACCATAATTAGCCCCGTCTGCAATTGTTAATATCGCAACTTTCATCCACTATCTCATTCTTTCTTCTATTTCATAATAATACAACGAATTCCCAAAATCATTTTTGTCTTAATCGTAAAATCTTCATCTCCAAAAGTTAACATCATAATATACCGTTCAAATGCAAGAAAACGGCAATAAATTCTAAACAACCAACAACTCAAGTTCGAATTTCTATAAAAATGTATATATATATCAAACTCATATTGAACGAATGAACAGAATAGTTGTTTATTATAATTTTTAATTATTTTTTGCAATTCATGCAGCCCATATACTTCAGAAAAAACTTTCTTTTTGTTAGCTCTTGTAATCTTATTAAATTCAGACATCGCACTATCATTGTATATACAATAGCAATATACATTATCGGATTCCACAAAGATATCATTGCACTTCAACAAATATCTAGCAACAAACAGCCTATCTTCCCCATATGACACAAATTCATCAAAAAAAATATTATGTTCTTTAATAATCTTTGTTGCAAAAACTTTATTCCACAAGTAACCTTGATAACCAATCAATCCCTCTTTTACCAGAGCCCCTAAAACCTCATCTTTCGAAACAGTGCCTTCTGTTTCAATCAATCTTCTGCTTGTATCATAATTGTCATCACAATTCAGAAAGTAGTTTGAGATAAGCATCTCATGACCTTCGCACATACGGATACGTTTTGCAAGGCTATCTTCTACAATATAATCATCAGCATCAACAAAAACAACAAATTCTCCTCTGGCATGTATTAATCCAACATTTCTAGCAGCTGAAACCCCCTTATTATCTTGTTTATGATAATATAACCTACTATCAAAATTGTACCTATTTATAACCTGTTCGGAATTATCAATACTACCATCATTTACTATTATTAATTCTAATTCGATATCTTTCTGCGCTAAAATACTTTCAATACATCTAGCAACACTCTTTTCTGCATTATATACAGGTATTATCACACTCACTTCAGGATACATAATCCACTCCCCCGCATATTCTCTCATAATACCAATACACATAATTATCACAAAATTCTACATAGATTTCTCATAATGTCTTTTTGCAATAAAGCGTACAAAATAATATACACCAAAATTCGATAACCTCAATATTTTTATCAAGCGCGACCTAATACAATAATATAATGACTCTTGTTGTCTCAATTCATCATCAAATGCAATTATTTCTTTTCGCTTTGAGTCTAGTAAAAAAAATAATTTATACTGAGCTTCTATCATCATTATGGTTCTCATTTTTACTATATTACTTACTGCGCTCTCTTCTTCGAGTTTCAAACATAATCTATCCAAGAGCAACGTTATCACGCCATGCTCTTTGTAGTGTCTTCGAAGACCTTCTATACACATGCTTTGATCATTTCTTCCCAACCTATAGCAATATATTTCTTTATCAAAATAAGATATTGTTTTACACAAAAGAATTGCTTTTACCATAAACTCAACATCTGTATAAAAACAATTTTCCGTTATTTTCACTTTATTTTTTAACAATTCAGTCTTAATACAAGCAGCATGCATTTGTAATAGCGGATACTGTTGTATACATTCCTCTATATTCTGCTCAAAAACATTCTTTAAGCCTAAAAAATCAACATTGCTTATTATTTTTCCATCAGCATCATTAAATGCTATGTATGGTGATATAACAATATCCGATTCTGTCCTTGATAAATACTCAATAAACTCCGAAATATTATTTTCACAATAAAAATCATCCCCATCTAGCTGCTTAAAATACTTTCCTCTTGCTTCCTCTATCCCTTTATTGACAGTTGATCCCCATCCTCCATTTTCTTTATTAAATATTCTAAATATTTCCGGATAATTCCTTTCATATTTTTGAGCTATCGATAAGGTTTCATCCGACGATCCATCATTAACTATCTCAACCTCAATTGAACCACGCTCTACCTTAGCATTAACGAATTTTTCCAACGCATCTTCAATATATTGTTCAACATTATATGCAGCAATAGACACTGTCAATATACACTCACACATTGATTAATAACTCCTTTTTTCTTAATCACATAAACTCACCCTATCACATCCATAATAATTTTATTAAACTTTCTACCAAACTCTCGTCTTCCAAACTCAGAAATGACACGTTCCCTTATATAATCCGAATCAAAGGAAATATTACCTAACAAATAATCATTTAATCCATCCGCCATACCTTCAACATCTACTACGCTATATATCCTTCCCATTTTTTCGTCAATATAATCCTCTACTCCTCCACATCTAGTAGAAAAAATAGGCAATCCACAGCATGCAGCTTCAAGCGCAGCCACCGGTTGACCTTCTTGGATAGATGTCATAACAAATGCATCTGCTCTATTATAGATTTCACACATCTCATCATGAGTTACTTCTGGAATCAGCGTCGTTTTGTCAAAAAAACTTGTTTCTTTAATTTTATTTTCAAATTGCAATATGTTTTTCGAATAGCCCTTATTAGCAGCATATCCTACAATCAAAACATTAAACTCTATTTTGGTCTTTGAATTCAGCCGATTAATTACATCGATAAACATGTCATAATTCTTATAAAATGAATGTGATGCAACAATAAGAAATGTTTTGATCCTTTCATTATTTTTCTGCTTCTTAACAAATATTGAATCATCTACCATATTTCCAATATATACAATTTTAGGAAGACTAATATTCAATAGCATTAGTTGCCTTATTTTTTCTACGCTAATAGCAAGAAACATTTCTGCATTTTCTATTGCGTATTTGTTTATATCAAAAAGAACTGTTCCTGGCCATGGTACTGGCCCATGCTCTCCTACTACAAATGGTTTGTTAAAATATTGTGCTAAGCATTCCGTATAAAAAGCTTCTTTCTGAGCATCTACACAATAAAAAATGTCAACATTCTGATCCGTCTTTTTAAATAATTTAGTAATCTTTTTGTCTATTGTATTTCTTCTATACGTAGAAATATATTTTCCTACTCCTTCAATAGTGTTTCCGTTCATTTTTACTAGACAAGTTCTAACAAAATCCATAATATATGCAAATAGCGGTATATATGCTACCGCTTCATATACTACAGTATTTTTTTCTTTCCCCACTAGCCTAACAATGTCATTCTCAAATATACTTTTTTTTATATATTCTCTGAATCTAAAAACAACCACGTCAGTTTCATCGCACAAACACAATGCCTGCTCTTTAAAAAAATTACCTTTATATGGATTTTCTTCAGTTGGATACCAATCCGATACCAAACATATTTTATTTTTCACACATTTCTCCAAATTCTAGATTTACTGGACTAATATCATCTTTAACGTAACACTCAAAAAAAAATTAATCAATTATCTCCTTAACCGCTGTCATTCTTGGATAAATTCTGAATTTAAGTGCTTGCCCAACTCGACCATACTCAGTTATTTTAAACATGATATTAAGAAAGATATTTTTATTATATTTTCTTTTTAGTACTTTACAAATTTTATAATGAAATGCGTCACTAGCGTTGCATTGCGACAAAATCAATTCATCGACAGCTTGCCTGTCTTCTATTATCTTTTTTTTCCACTTTGAATCATTTACAGTGGAAATCCCCCTACCATATTCATACAACACTAGTTTTTCTTCAGTAAATATTGGGTATATTCCTTCGTAAATAATCATTCTAAACAAGAAATCTTCGGCATACTTTACTTTTCCCAAAGCCATTTGAACATAATATAAATACATCTTACGTTCAAAGATGATAGCAGCTCCCACCGGTAAATCATCTAAAGCAATATAATGCCATGTTGCTTTTTTCATATCATCTCTCAAATACGCACTAAGCATCTGAGGATGTGCTTTCACAGATACCGTCTTTTTAACACCATCCATATTAGTGTAAAAAATAGGGTCACAAAAAGACCACTTCCGTTTACTTTTTGTCATTTTATCAATCCACAATCTCAAACAATCAGATCCAATCAGCAAATCTCCGGGCCCAAGTAATTTAATATAAATGGAGTCAGTCTCACTAATACTTCCGTACACATTTGCCAACGTGCCTAAATTAATAGAATTTAAAATCAATTTGTATTTATAAAAACATTTCTGTTCAAAATATGTCTCTATTTTGTCTTTGTTAAAGTTTTCACTTCCATCATCGGATACAATAATATTAAAATCTATATCACACTGTTTTATTACTGAATCTAGCGTATCACATACTTTCTTTATTTCTGAATTATACGTAAGAACTACAACGGTAATTGTTGCTTTATCCGAAAAGTGTTTACCAAAAATTATTTGTTTATCCAATCAATCTCCCCCAAAACCATCATCTCTTTTTGTAACATATTCAATCTTAGGATTAAAACTTATACCATCAATGGTTCCACCAATAATTACACCAATTCTGTTTTTTATATTATCTTTTGCAAACAACAATACGCGAAGAATATGAATAGGTAGTCTTCCAATAAGATGAACCACTCCCTTAATTCCTTCTCGCTTATATAAATACACCTCATTTCTATATGCATACCTATATCTATCTATCCTATTATCACAATCAGTAGCAACATTTGCACCATTATTGGTATTGGTCTTATGCACCACAATACTAGAATTAACTAAATAAGCTTTATATTTTCTACTTATTCTCCGTGTGAATTCCAAATCATCTGTCCAAATAAAGAATTCTTTAATAGGTAAACCTACATCATATATTATATCTTGAGGAATTAGCAAAGACACAAACGTTGCCATGCATATTGGAACGCATTCAGTATAAAAATCCTTAACTTTCTTTCTAATCCCCATTCTCGGAACATTCATATTACAAATACTCGAGTCTTTCCAAAGAACTTTACTAGCCAAAAAGCCCAAATTAGAATCGTTTGCGTTTATTATCAATTGTTCCAGTGCATCCGGCTCAGGAACACTGTCGTCATCCATCAACCAAATAAAATCATATTCGCTCTCCAGTGATCTTTTTATTCCAAAATTGAAACCACCTGCTCCACCTATATTTCCGCCTGTGTTAACATAACAAATACTCCTATCCGAAGTATAATTACAAATAGCATCAAAGGTTCCATCAACACTATTATTATCTACAACAAGTATATCAAGATTTTTATAGGTTTGATTAACTAAACTGCCTATATTTTCAACAAGCAATTCTTTTCTATTGTAGGTAACCACAATCGCAAGCACACTTGGATTATTCATTTGAAACTATTAATCCTCTCTACAACATAATCAATCTGTTCTTCAGTCATTCCAAAAAACATAGGTAAACTCAACTCTGTGTTGCTTAATTCATCTGCAATAGGAAAAGTTCCTTTTTTTATTCCTAAATGTTTATAGCAATCTTGAAGGTAAATAGGTGTTGGATAATGAATGCCCGTCATTATTCCATTATCCGATAGCCATTGTTTTAATTCATCCCTTCGCTTGCTTCGAATTGCAAAAATATGCCATACATGATCCGATTTATCTGTTTTTCGGGGCATAATTAATTCCCTATTGCAAATACCTTCCAGGTATCTAGCAGCTATATGTTTTCTATCATCATTTACCTCATCAAGATACGGCAATTTAGCACTTAGAAACGCCGCTTGCATTTCATCAAGACGCGAATTGTAGCCTTCATAGATATGATGGTATTTTCTGTCAGAGCCATAATTTCTCAATGATTTTATATCTTCATATATTTTCTTATCTTCAGTAACCACTGCTCCCGCATCACCTAATGCACCAAGATTTTTTCCTGGATAAAAACTAAAACATGAAGCTATTCCAAAAGATCCTACTTTTCTATTTCCGTACATAGCTCCATGCGCTTGTGCACAATCCTCAATAACATGCAGATTGTATTTGTTTGCAATTTTCATAATCTCATCCATTTCACAGGCTAATCCATATAGATGAACAGGAATAATTGCTTTAGTTCTTTCCGTAATCTTTTCTTCAATTAGTTCTGGATTAATGTTATATGTCTCAATATCTGGCTCCACAAATACAATTGTTGCTCCTACATTACTTACTGCTAAAGCTGTTGCAATAAAAGTATTAGATGGAACAATCACCTCATCTCCTTTACCTATTCCCAAAGACTTGAGAGCAAGCATTAGTGCATCTAACCCATTGCCTACACCAATACACCACCTAGTCCCTATGTACTCAGAAAATTTCTTTTCAAAAGAAACATCTTCTTTGCCATCTATATACCAACTATTTTGTAATACTCTTTCAAAAGCATCTTTTAGTTCAGTTTTTACTTTCTCTTCAAATGGTCCAAAACTAACAAATGGCACATTCATGCTTAGCACATTTCTCCTTCAAATTTTTTAATATATTCTAAGAATTCGTTGTAATCTCTTATATAATCTGTTTCATCATATATATCAGAAGCAAATACCATCAAAACAGCATCTTCTGAAAAATCAAACATTTCTCTCCAAATGTTACTAGCAACATATAAGCCTTCATAGGGCTTTTCTAACGAAACAATCTTCTTCTCCTTGCCATTATCTAATCTAATCTTACAACTTCCATGAACGCATACTAATATCTGTTCCAATTTTTTATGTGCGTGCTTTCCTCTTATAACATTAGACACAGTGTCATACATGTAATAAACTCGCTTTATACTAAACGGAATATCATTAAATTCCTCTAATGATACTAATTGTCCTCTATCATCACCATGCGGCTGAAAAGTATACTTTATTGTTTGCATTTTTCATTCCTTTCTTCATTAAGGCTTCCTCACAATTAATCATATACCACACATATTTATTTCTTTGCTCTTCTGTGTAGTTTGTTTCAATTCTTAATTTCTCAATATCAATTCTTTTATATCCATTCTTATCATAAAAACGTAAAGCTCTTTTATTTTCTTCAGAAACACACCAATATATATATTTAAGTCTCTTTTCATTAAACCCATATAATAGCAGCTCATTCATTGCAAAAACAGCATATCCTTTTCCCATGGCCCTCTTGCAAACAGTAATTGCAAATTCAGCTGCTTCAGCATTTATATTTTTAAGACTAACGGTACCAACATACATATCATCATCATCTGCAATAGCAAAATGTACATTCTTATTGCTCTGACTACTTTTTATAAACTCAATGCATTCTGTTTTTGTTTTCGACTTGAAATCATTTTGAAGATACTTAACCACCGAGTCGTCTTTCATCCAATCAAGCATCATATCTGCATCCGTGATTCGTAATTCTCTCAACCTCACTATCCCTTATTCTCTCACTCCTATTATATTCATAAATAACTTCTCAATAATACAATTGCACTTTGCCCTATCAAAATTACTTTCAGCCAATCTTCTAGCATTTTCACCCATATCAGTTCTATGAAACAAACAAATAATTGAAGTTATTAACGCTTCAACATTCCCAGGCTCAACATTCATACCAACCTGATTCTTTTCAATCAACTTGCAAAAAGCTGGATTCTCAAGTGTATTAATCATAGGCTTCCCACTAGCAAGATAATCACCAATCTTATTTACTATGCTCTGAGGAGCACCTTTAACAAAACTATTTACTACAACATCAGACTTCGACAATGCTGCTGCCATCTTAGGATATTGTACAAATCCCCAGAAATGGATATTCACCATATCTTTGCTATATTCTTCCAATTCATCTTTAAGAGAACCTGTTCCTAAAATCTGAATATGAACATTCTTATCCTTTAATTCATTACCAGCATCAATTAATGTTTTTATATCGTAACTAGTACTAATAGATCCTGCATATGTTACCCAGAACTCACCCTCCGGCTTAACTATTTCCGGTCCATACTTTTTAACACCAGCATCAAATTCCGCAAGATTAACTCCTACATATACCGTCTCTGCAGGTATATCCTTCGGGCGTTTTCTAAACGCTCTTTCAGTATAATCCTCTGAGGTACCAATAATTCCATCTGCGTTCTTGTATGCTATTTCAGCATCTCTAGTAAATGGCCATAACAAAAGTTTTCTTAGCACCTTACTCTTAATAACCATCGACATAGCCTCTGGCCAAAGGTCTTCAATATCTACAACAACTTTCACACCATTTTTCTTACACATTGTCGTAACCGTTGCTGCAATATTATTTGCAGGAACAGACACATATACTGCATCAAATCTTGTTATATTATCTGACAGATATTTCTTAAGTCTTCTCTCTGCCACCTTGTTGCTGTATACACGTATAATATCAATATTCTTTTTATAAGCAGGAGCATCAATAAAAGTAATATCAAATGGATAATTCTGGCTTAATATTAGTCCTTTATCACGTGGAACTTTCTTAAAATGTTGAAATCCAGTTGTGATACATTCGACCTCATAGCCAGAATCAACAAACATCCTTGCTATATCATAGAATCTAAGCGTACCAGACTCACAAGGAAACCACATATACCCCAAAGAAATGATTGCTATTTTTTTCATTATACCTAAGTTTCCTCATTTATCTTGTCTGCTTGTTCATTACTGAATCCCGATGTACTCTCATTTTGAAACAAAGTTCTGATTGTTAACAAAAACAACCTCAAATCCATATACAGACTCTGATTTGTTATATACATAAGATCTAGTTTCAATTTATCTTCAGGGTTCGTATTATACTTGCCATATACCTGTGCATAGCCAGTGAGTCCACCTTTGACTGCATGTCTATACTTGAACTGTGGAAGCTTAGCTTCATACATTTCCACATGTTCTACTCTCTCCGGTCTTGGTCCGACAAATGACATATCACCTATGATGATATTAAAAAGCTGTGGTAACTCATCAATTCTTGTTTTTCTACAAAATGCACCAACTTTTGTTACTCTCGGATCGTTGTCAACAGTAGGCATAACACCATGACTGTCTGCATCTACTACCATCGATCGTAACTTAATAATATTAAATCGCTTTTCATCTTTGGTTACTCTCACCTGTCTGAAGAATATTGGACCTCCGTCTTCAATCTTTATCGCAATAGCAGCTATTATCATGAATGGAGAAGTGATGATCAACATAATGATTGCTAATACAAAATCTATTACACGCTTAACAGCAAGATAGCCTGTTCTTCTATTAATATAGTCATATCGTTTAAGCGGTGTATCCAAAAGATTTTTAGTCATTGCATTTTGGAATAATATCTCTTCTATCTCTGGAATATAATAAAACACTTTTTCCTTACAGATACAGTAATTAGCATATTCCTTTCTCTGCTCATATCCTACTCCAGCAAATATGACACGCTCATTTTCATCTATACACTTATATACCTCTTGACCATCTGCCTCAACTAATTCAACGATTTCAAACATATGCTTATATTTTGCAAGAAGTCTTTCTGCAAAATAAGCTGCATTGTCTTTATTGTAATCCTTTCCATAGACCAACACTGTTTTGTCTGGAACCAGTTGCCACATTAGGATTTTCTTCGTTACTGAAACAAAAATTCCTGCAATTAGCACCTGACACAGAAAACATAAACTTCCTGGGATAATTGTAACCCAGCCTCGAGATAACAGACATACAAAGATAAAACTTACTAAATCAGCAAAACCTATACAGATAATCTGTGTAATAACACTATCACCTACACTGGAAGAAGCTATAGCAAATGCACGAAATATACTGCAAATCCACAGATATACAAATATCCATCCGACCACTGTTCCAACAAATCCTATATCTCTATGGGATCTATATGCAATATTGTTGTACTCGTTATACCAGATAATTGCAAAGAGAACTGCTATTAAAAAAGTAGTCAAATATTTAGATGTATTAGTAATACTTTTTTTCACCTAGATTAATATCTCCTTCATTCCAATACATTACTTCTTATTATATCACATCCGCCTCATAATATTAAGAAAATTTAAGATTTAGTTTACATATTTCAGCATATGTTTTTCGTATTAAAAAAGACTCTATGTCATATTTTATGCCACAAAGCCTTTCATATATCTATATCTTCCCCGGATAATCCGTCCCCGTATCATTGCTATACTTTTGCAGATAAGCCTCTGGCCTTTGTTCCATTTCAAGCATGGTCTCAAATGCTCTCAGCAGCATGACATCAGGATTGCTTTGCATGTCATACAGGCCTCTATCGAGGTCTGATTTGAAATGATCCATCTGCCATATCATTATATCAATAATAGTCATCCCCGCGATACTGTTTTTGCCAAGAAACTGTCCATTTTTCAGATAAAAGCTAAATTCCTCATATACTTTTGGACTGTTGATCAACTTATTCCAGAACTGGTTCAAAAATGATTCATTTTCCCCTGCACATTCGCACAGCGCTTTGGCCCACTGGTATTCTTTTGATTCTTTATCTTTATAATCTATATTGTTTGTCATATATTTTCCCTAAGGAGTATTATTTTCTGATAACACTCAACAATAATCATTTCAAATCTTTATTGAGTCCAATTTTCCAACTTTAGTCCATTTACTCTAACAAATTCCTTAGTATTATTGGTAACCAGAATATAATCAAGGCTTTTTGCATGTCCAGCAATCATCATATCTAATGGTCCAATAGGCTTCCCGAGACGTTCCAGATTCGCTCTTATTTCACCATAGTGATCTGCTGCAGCGGAATCAAATGGTAATATCTCTATATTTGCCAGCAAAAGTGTCAAAGCTATTCTGTTTTTTTCAATGTTTTGGCTTTTTTCAACTCCATGAACTAACTCCGCATATGTAACTGACGATATACATACTTCTGAAGGCTCATGCCTTTTAAGATGTGCCAACACCGCTTCTGGTTTATGCTTAATAATGTAAATACATATATTCGTATCCAGCATATATCTCATATTTCTTCACGCTCCTGAACCAATGCGTCGCTTCGTCCATCCTTCATGAAATCATCAGAAAACATGTCTATTGCCTGGCAAAATGAGTCCCAATCGCTTCCTTTTGGGATAAGCATTACTACATCTCCCACTCTTCCGATTGATACCTCTGTAGCATCAAATCTGAACTCCTTAGGCAATCTTACCGCCTGGCTTCTGCCATTTTCAAATATCTTAGCTGTCATCATAGCAATCACCGCCTTTCTTTTATCATAGTATATATCGTGATATATATCAGCGTCAATAGTCTATGACTACCAATTCCGTCAGACATGTTAGCAAACTGACAAGTCTCTTGTAGAATGCTATTAAGCTTTCATAAAAGATAAAAACTGCACTTGACTTTCATATTGTTTATGATAATATACTATCATATCTTATTCAATAATTATAAGAAAGGCGTCATATGTTTTCTTCTATAATATCTGGTGGAATCGATGGTAACCGTTGCTATACTAACAGGGTTGAAGTTGACCTTGCTCGTGCTCTCCCTTCCTTTGATATGGTGGGCAGTCTGTCACATGAAGTTAAGGAAGCAAAGGAACGAGTCAGAGTTGCCCTCAAGAATTCGGGCATTGATCTACCTCCTATGCATATCACAGTCAATATCTCTCCTGCCAATATACACAAGACCGGAACCGGCTATGACCTGCCTATAGCTCTGGGGATATTGGCCGCATTTGGACATATTGCTCCCGAAAGAATCAAGGACATCTGCATCATAGGCGAACTAGGATTGGACGGTTCTATTAATAGTGTCAATGGTATTCTTCCAATTATTAGAAATGTGCAGAAGCAAGGGATTAAGATGTGTATGGTGCCTGCTGCCAATGCAGCAGAAGCATCTTTTGTAGAAGGAATAGACGTGATAGGTGTATCAAGTTTTAGCGAAGCGCTTCATATTCTTACTAATATGTCGGATGTTGCTTTTACTTCCAAGTCCAGTCTTCCTTCTTTGCTGATGGAAGCATCTCCTTCTGAGGACTTCAGTGATGTTATCGGCCAGGACAGCTGTAAGCGAGGCGCTCTTATCTCGGCCTGTGGTTTTCATCATCTGCTTATAACTGGTCCACCAGGCTCTGGAAAAACCATGATAGCTAAGAGACTGATCTCAATCCTACCAAGCCTTACCACTGAAGAAAGCCTTGAAGTTTCATCCATATACAGCATTGCCGGCAAGCTCAATGAGCATACTCCGATCATTCTGAATCGACCATTTCAGAGTCCTCATCACGCGTCAACACTTAAGTCACTTACCGGTGGTGGTATAAGTGTTCGGCCCGGTGCCATTTCACTTAGCCACAAGGGGGTTCTGTTTATGGATGAATTACCGGAGTTTTCCAAGGAATGCATCGAGGCTCTTAGAGAGCCTATAGAGAATAAGGTGATTAATATCAACAGAGTCAATGCGGTATATACCTATCCTGCCGACTTTCTGTTAGTAGCAGCTTCCAATCCATGTCCCTGTGGTTTCTATCCTGATAGAAGCCGTTGTAACTGCTCTGATAATGAGATTCGACGTTATCAAGCCAAAATCTCTGGTCCTATCCGAGACCGAATTGATTTGATTGTTACTGCCAACAAAGTCGATACAGACAGCCTTATTGGTAATACTAAGGGTATGGACAGTAAAAGTATGCGGGAGATAGTGGTTCGAAGCCATGAGATTCAAAGGGAACGCTATGAAGGTACCTGTTACACCTACAACAGTCAGGTATCCCCGAAAGATATACCGTTCTTCTTCCCTCTTTATGGTGAGACCAAAGACTTTATGACACAGGCCTTCAATTCTATGGAGCTCAGTGCCAGAAGCTATCACAAAGCTCTAAAGGTCGCCAGAACGATTGCGGATATCGATGACAGTGAAGATATTAAGGTGCCACACCTGGCAGAAGCTCTTTGTTACAGAGGAATGGATTCCGTGTAACATAAATTAATGCTATAATGTAATCAGCTTATAGCAAGAAAGGAATACATGTCCATGAGCAACAGTACACTATTATCCAATGAAGAATTATACGAAAAGTGTTTTAAACGTTACACTCCAGAAGAGATGCAGGAAAGTCTGCGCGTATCTGAAGAACAGTTTCGCAATGGTCAGTATCGTGTGTATAATAAAGACTTTTGGAACGAAATAAGAGAAAAATTTGCTTTATAACATAATTGTATCCGACCAAGCCTATGAGGATATAACCCACCAATTTGAATATATTCTCCAGACATATAGCAACAAACAAGCTATCATTTCTATTCAAAATGACATTGATTTAACCTTTGCATATCTACGGCAAGCGCCTCATATTTACTCAGATTGCAATATGCACAACAGCAGATCCGCCCACCTGCGTAAGCACCGCTACAAATTCATCTTTGAAATAGATGAATATCACTACACAATTCTTATCAAACGTTTTATCCATGATTTACAGGATTCATATTAGCAGTATCATTTCCAAAACTTTCATCTACATATACATCATATTAAATAAAAATTTATGAACACAACCACACAACTTAATTCTATGAGCGAATCATTATCACTTAAATCTACGAACAACTCATCATCACTCAAAGAGCGCCAGTGTCTATATTTCCTACAGGGCACAGAACTAATCGGCAATGTCACAATAAGAAAACTACATAATTATTTTGGAAGTTATGAGAATACATATCTCGCTTCAGAAAAGGAATTGTCTTCGCTACTTTCCGCTAAGATGCTATCCCGCTTTCTAAATGACAAAGCTAGAAAAGACATCGAATACGAATATAGCCGGCTTGCGAGGTCCGATATTCATTATTACACGGATTGCGATAGCGAATACCCCCATCGACTATTTGAGTTGCATGACTATCCTCCTGCAATTCTAGTCAACGGAGAGCTTCCCAATCCTTCCATACCTTCGATTGCTATCATTGGAGCACGAAACTGCAGCAATTATGGACGTGCCATGACTGAAGAATATACCAGTGCAATAGCCAAAAGCGGAATTCAGATTATCAGCGGAATGGCAATGGGCATTGATGGAATAGCCGGACGAGTTGCCCTTAGGTCCAATGGAAGAAGCTTTGCTGTGCTAGGGTGTGGTCCGGATGTCTGCTACCCTTCTACCAATAGAGACCTTTTTGACAGTTTGCGTATCAATGGTGGTATTATTTCAGAATATACTCTGGGAACTCCAGGAGCTGGCTGGCACTTTCCTATGCGCAACAGAATTATATCTGCTTTATCTGATGTGCTACTGGTAATGGAAGCCAAAGAAAAAAGCGGAACCATGATTACCGTTGATTTTGCTCTGGAGCTAGGCAGAGAAGTATATGTTCTTCCTGGCAGAAATCATGATGTTATGAGTACTGGTTGTAATCAGCTCATCAAGCAGGGGGCACACATCTTATTATCTCCTGAAGATTTCATCACAGATTTTCTTACCAGTATGGTTGAAAAAGCTGAATATCAGGATTACTTCTCTTCTCTTTCTGACGAAAGCACACTCCATAAAGACGGCCCTATCTTCAATTCACCGGAAGAACAACTTATATATAACTGTCTTGACTACACGCCTCAGCCACTCGACCAGATTTACAGAAAGGTCAATGCTCAGATTCCTATCACTATTTCTGGTCTTATGGTCACATTGACCAACCTATCTGTTGCAGGATATGTAACATCTATCGGAGGTTCAAACTATGCATGGAAATAAAAATGTGTTAGAATACTACTGTATTAACAATGCGTATTTACAGCGTAACACAAGGAGGTCGAATATGAGCTCTACTACTATTACATTCCGAACAGACTCTGCGGTCAAAGAACAGGCAAGCCAAATATACGAATCACTAGGTATGAATCTATCTACTGCATTAAATATGTTTATGAAACAAACAATTCTTAAGCAAGCTTTTCCTTGTTGTTTAGATTCTGAAATTGCAAGTGATTCAAAATCCACTTATCCTGATGGTTTTTTTGAACTTTTGGGAACTGGCGACAATTTAGGTTTTGATGAAGAACCTGAAGATTTTCTTCCTTCTCCCGTCGCTCCATTATTATAGTTACTAATGAGGATAAATTATGCTCTACTTCTTAGATACAAACATTATTATTTATTCGTTGAAAAATAGTTTCCCCTCCATCAGGGAA
Organism: Lachnospiraceae bacterium UBA1712; assembly: GCA_002317175.1. Lineage (GTDB taxonomy): Bacteria > Bacillota > Clostridia > Lachnospirales > Lachnospiraceae > Colinaster. The sequence continues at coordinate 55,149 of DCJA01000018.1, forward strand.
CACTTCGAAGCTACGCCTATGCAATCAATTGTGATCCCATCAATTGTATTGTCTGAAATCGAATATGGCGCACACAAAAGCAATGATTACAACAAAACCATAAGCATATATAACAAATTCACCAGTTGCTTTGAATCTGTTTCATTTTCCCAAAACGCATCAAAAACATATGGATCAATTCGAAGCTATCTAGAAAGCATGGGTACTCCGATAGGACAAAACGATTTAATAATAGCATCAATGGTCCTCTCCAAAAATGGAATACTAGTCACACACAACACAAAGGAATTTTCACGCATTCCTGGACTAAAAATAGAAGACTGGACAAACTAACCTGTCCAGTCTTCTATAAACCATACTTATTACAATATTCATATTCAATTTGCATGAATTATCTGTTCAATATCACTCTCTATCTGAGCCTTCAATTCCTCCACTGATGCAAATCGACGTTCTGGCCTTACCATTCGTAACAGATTCACCGTAATTGTTTTTCCATAAAGATCGCCATCAAAATCAAAGATAAAGGTTTCAACCACTACTTTCTTTTCATCAGTAACAGTGGGCTTCACACCCACATTGGTTATTCCTCTGTAATGTCCACCGCCAAATGAAATCATGGCTTCATAGACTCCAAATGGTGGCAACAGTTTATCGTCTTCAGGAATCAGATTAACAGTAGGAAGACCAATTGTTCTTCCAATCTGTTTTCCCTTTGTTACAACACCAGTCACACTATAATATGCTCCAATATGCTCAGTAACCAGTTCCATTTGTCCTGCTTCAACTTCTTTTCTGATCAAAGTTGAACTAATATCTTCGCACGAACTCTTATCATCTTCTGCCACAACACTATTAGCTTCTTTAATGTCTTTGTCAGAAGCATAACTATCGCTTTTTCCCGCTTTTACCTTGTCGCAAATCTTAACTTCAAATCCAAGCTCATTGCCCAGTTTATTAAGAAGTTCAACATCACCTTTACCTTTATCTCCAAAGGTAAAGTCTGGACCACACACTACAGCCTTAGTATGCATCTTCTTAATAAGAATATCCTGCACAAAGTCTGCTGCTGCAACAGCCGCACTCTCTTTGTTAAGAGGATACTCCACCAGCACATCCACACCCAGTTTTGCAAATATATGTCGCTTCTCATCTCTTGTGGTAAGTCCCTTATAGCTTCCATCGCCAAAAAAAGCCGCAGGACTTGGTTCAAAAGTAAATACTGCAGTCTTATAGCCTTTAGACTTATAATCCATAATCTCTTCTATGAGTTTCTGATGTCCTCTGTGGATTCCATCAAACTTACCTATTGCAACACTATATTCACCTTCAAGTTCAAATTCAGTAGTTTCTATTATTTCCAATCTAGAATACTCCTTATTTTCCATTAATACTTTTTGACTACTCAATAACTACTGTAAAATTCCCTGCTCCACCAGATAATGTTTGATTGCATTTGAAAATTCTTCAGCTCTTTCTATCTGTTTCTTAGCCTCTTCACTAGAAGCAATGAAAAAATCTAAATAGTCTGCTTTCTCTCGGTTGTTAGATGCTTGCGTTATTATTTTCGAAAGTCCTTTTGGAAAGATTTCGTCTTTTATATAGTTCTGATTAAAAAAGGCAATAACTCCGCTGTGTTTACTACTATCAAAACCTTTCAATGCATTAACTGACCTAATAGCATGAAAAATTGAGTAATATGCTCTGTTCAGCGCATTTTTATATCTGCCATTTTCATACATAAGTCTGGCATCTTCAAGGTTTTCCAGACTAGTTTCAAAGCGATATCGGGATAATTCTTTTACGCGCTCTTCCATAAAACAATCCCCTCTCTGTCAACATTTTTATAAAACGGAAGTGTCGTTTTCCACTTCATAAATTCGCTCTGTTCAATGGATATAACAGATAATGTAATACCCAAATCCAACTGGTAGTCAACCACAACATCTGACATCCTATCATATTGTTCTTCTGTCTGCTCTTCTCTCAGCACAAGTGCCATATCAACATCAGATTCCTCAGTTTCCTGCCCTCTTGCATATGAGCCATAAAGCACTATCTCTGCAATACTACTGCCATAGATTTCCCCGAAAGCTTCACACATCTCATACAGTTTTTTTATAATTTCAGGATGTTTACTGTTGAGTTTAATCCGCTGTCTCCAATTACGGTAATCACCGCTTTTTACTCTTCTGTCACAAGGATATTCGGCACTTTTTGGAATCAGCCACTGATTACCGAGTTTTTCCCCTTCCAAAGCACCTTGGATAAGCATTCTTCTGATGTTTCCCGGATCCTTCCCGGAGATTTTGGCATATTGTGATACTGTATAATATTCACTCATATAATGCATCTCCCTCCAAGTAAACATTAACACGCTGTCGTGTAAATGTCAATCAAGCTATCAATCCAAAATATCCTTACCCGTTTGCACCTGCCTATCCTACAAGTATATACCAATATTTATATCATAAAGCAGAAAAGATTATACCATACCTGCATCAGATATTGACAAAAAAACTTACTCTTGCTATAGTTAGCCTAATCTCCGTGAGGGAGTAGCAAGCGGCACATACCGGATTAAGTCAACAATCGCGACGCAATGGGCGTCTGGCTTAATTTAAAATGCGAGACTCATGTATAGCAATCGCTATATGTGCAGTCTTTTTTTATTGTTTATGTCAGATTTGCGGAGATTAAAGTGTATTGTATTAATTTAATATGGAGGGTATATTATGATTCCTGTATTATTGTTTGTTTTAGGACTTGTTTTACTAATCAAGGGTGGTGACTGGTTTGTAGATGGAGCAGTTGGTATTGCACATCGATTCAATATGCCAGAAATCCTTATTGGTGCCACTGTTGTGTCAATTGGAACTACACTTCCAGAGGTAATGGTTTCAGCCGGTGGTGCGCTCAAAGGTATTGGTGCCATGGCTTATGGAAATGCGCTGGGTTCAATTATATGTAACACCGCTCTTATTGCTGCTATTACAATAGCTGTTAAGCCTTCAACTATTGATAAAAAGAGTTTGAAGACTCCAGTTATATTCTTTACTCTGGCAGCTATTATCTACGTGTTTGTATCATACTTTACTGGCTCATTTTCAAGAATCTCAGGTGTTTTACTGTTAACACTGTTTGTTATCTATATGGCACTTTCTATCAAGCAGGCTATTGCTGCTAAAGAAGTTACTCCAGCAGTTACTGATACTCCGACAGATAAAGTACAAACTGTAAATGAAAACGCCGAAGAAAATGCTATCGAAAACAGCGCCAATTCTACTGAAGCAGATGGCAATGAAAAGAAATCCTTCAAGGATTCAACTGCCAAGGATATCTTCTTTCTTATATTAGGAGCTGCACTTATTGCTTACGGAGCTAATCTTCTTGTAGACAATGGAACTATTATCGCTACAGCTCTTGGTGTTCCTGATGCTGTTATCGCTCTTACATTTGTAGCTCTTGGAACTTCACTTCCAGAGCTTGTAACAGCAATTACATCACTTGCCAAGGGGTCAGGAGCCCTTTCTCTCGGCAACATCATTGGAGCCAATATGTTCAACATGGTTCTTGTAACTGGACTTTCAGTCACTCTGGCACCATTTGATGTACCATGTGATAAGTTCATTGCCGGTATCAACTCTTCGCTCGTAGTTGATATTCCTGTAATGATTTTCGTATCACTTGTACTTATAGTTCCAGCACTTATTCGTGGCAAAATGTCCAGAATCCAGGGAATTGTACTTCTTGCAACATATGCTGCATTCTGTGCATTCCAGTTTATATTCTAGAATTTCCACTATTGTATAGCAAATAAGACCTCTGAATTTGATGATTCAGAGGTCTTTTCAAATAATCATTATTTGTACAGTATTATTATTATTTCCGCTTCAGTATTATTATTCATAAAGCATTCCACTGATGAACTTTGGGCATGTTGTCATATTAATTCCAACAGCCTATCCACATTCGCGTAGTAATCCCCGTCCCAGTTCACATCCAGCTTAATATCTGCAAATGCTTCATATATCGGCATGCGTTCTTCATACAGTTTCTTAAGTTTATCACCAGCTGATAAAGGTCTGCCTTCTGTGGCCAGCTTTTCCAGTTGCTGATTTAAGAATACTATTTTTCCATTCTGCTTAAGTGCAGTTCTGTTGTCTTCTCTAAGAACAGCACCACCACCTGTAGCTATGATAATTCCGCTTTCCTTTGCGAACTTCTTGACAACCAGGCTTTCCTTTTCCCTAAACTCATCTACTCCATGACTGGTAATGTAATCTCCAGCCTTCATACCATATTCCAAGGTGAATTCGTCATCAGTATCTATAAGTTTTCTTCCAAGGCGCTCACAAAGCATTTTTCCCATTGTAGTCTTGCCACATCCAGGCATTCCAATAAGTACAATGTTCTCCTTCTGGCCTCTTACATAGCTTACAACTTTTTCAATCTCATCAATGGCATCCTTAGAAAGCTTTGAATCAATTTTAAGATCAACTTTATCAAGTTCATCCGCATGTTTCCATATTTCTTCTGCATACCAGCCTTGAGCAATGAGCATTGCCAGTCCACATGTAGCAGCTATTCCTCGCTTTTTAGCCTCCATAACCAGATATGTATCAAGCGGATTGTATATTACATCTATTACAGCCTCCAGGCTGTCAAATAAGCCAAGATCAATTGGCATAGCATCATTGTTAGGATACATTCCAACTGGGGTTGTATTAACCAGAATTGACGCATCCTTCCATTCTTCAAACTGACTATAATCAGACTTAACGATATCCTGTCCATCTTTCCAATATGCAGGGCGACTGTTCTTATTATCTGCTGAAGTCTCAGATTTATCTCCACATCCTGCTTCATTCTTCTTACGCGAAACCACGGTTACAGACTTAGCCCCACTTTTGAGTGCCACATAAGTAGCTGTTTTAGAAGTTCCACCACTTCCCAGAATTACGACCTTTTTATCTTTCCAGTCTGCTCCTATGCTCTTTGCCAAATATGCAAAACCCAGGCAATCTGTATTAAAACCAAGTACCTTATCCCCCATATTAAGAAGTGTATTGACGCATCCAATATCTGTCGCAATCTCGTCTGGCTGGCAGTGCTTCATGGCAACTTCTTTATACGGAATCGTAACATTGATTCCCTCAAAATCAGCTTTCTCTAGAAACTCATCCACCTCTTCCCTACTAACAGGTATAAGACCATAATCTGGCTTTCCCATCTGACTATGTAATACCGGCGAAAAGCTATGCCCAAGTTTCTCACCTAATAAACCATATTTCATATCTGTTTCTCCCTAATAATCCTATTTCAATCCAATCCAAGTATTGAAAAATAAAATCAAAAGCGTATAATTTCATTATAAAAACAAAGGCACTGCCGATAGACGGCTAGCCCAATTTATATTGGTTACAAAAAACGATCGCCATAAGTTTGGAAGCTACTGGCGGTCGTTTTTATTGTGTTCGATATATCTTCCAACTGCAATTCCTGTTGAAAAAATGGTAATAACGGCAGCAACCGCACCTAATATTTCCATAACTATCATCGCAGAAGCCCTCCTTTCATCTGATTCCTATATAAGGTATCTATATATTCAGAGGGTCACAGTCCCTCTGCTTGAGGGATAACCGCCTACCGCTTACGGCAGAGCCTTCTCATAACTATTGTAAGTTTTTATCTTTAATATTGCAAGAATTTTTTATCATTCCTAACATACGCAGCCCTCCAAATCTCATTGGCGGCCAACATGAATTCTGACTTGTTATTGCTCTTCCTAATTCTCTTTAATGGCTTGTCTATATCCGCAAACTGTGTACCAATATAGCCCCAGACTTCTTTCATTTTGAACAGAGCATCCTTTTCACTCCAGGTTGTCGCATAGACTTCAAATAAGTCATCGTGAAATGCCTTAAACTCATCTACTGTCATTTTCTGACCAGTTCTGATTTCTCTGAATATAGCTGGATTTGATATAGCTCCTCGTCCAATCATGATTGCACAAAGCTTGTCACTATCTTCTACCATATCACTTCCATACTTTTCAACAAGCTTCTGATAGTCATCAACCGTCGCAACATCACCATTATAGCATACCTTGGTCCTGCTATGTTCAAATCCATACTCAAACATTTCCATACGAGGTTTGCCTTTATAATAATCCATCTGAATTCGTGGATGTATTATTAACTCGGATATTGGATACTTATTATATACTCGCATGATATCTTCAAAATCCAAAGTATCATCCAAGCCCACTCTGGTCTTAACAGAGATAGCCAGCTTTGATGCAATTTCACTTTCAAATATTCCATCCAACAGAGCATCCAATATATATAGATCTCTGAACAATCCGCTTCCTCTGTTTTTCTTCACAACAGTGCCCGATGGACAGCCGCAGTTAATATTGATTTCTTTATATCCCAATTCACACAGCAGTTCTGCCAGTTCAATAAAATGCTCAGCATTGTTAGTCAGAACCTGAGGTACTACATTTAATCCATCATTATGCTCTGGAATTATCTCTCTTCCGTCTTTGGTTTTCAGTATTTTGTTTTGATTCGGTGTAATAAATGGAGTGTAATATTTGTCTACATATCCGAAATGCTTTGCTATGGTATTTCGGAATATATAACCTGTCAACTCCTCCATTGGCGCAAGGTATAAATCCATTGTATTTCCTATTCCTATGGCAGGTCCCCTAATCTAAGCACATATAAGACTAGCTAAGCGTATTGTAGTAAAGCTCATAATAAGACTAGCCAAGCGTATTGTAGTAAAGCTCATAATAAGACTAGCCAAGTGCATTGCCGCTAATAAAGCCATAAAAAAGGGCCTCAAAAACTGAGGCCCAAATATACTTGATAAATTCTGATTACAGAAGCTTCTGCTCCATAGCGTCTGGATCAACTGAGTACTGAATAGCTGTATCTCTGTCAATCTTGAATGCTTCGTATAATTCCTTAAGAGAATCATCCATAGTAATCATACCCATCTTACGATTTGTCTGCATAACTGAGTTAAGCTGATGTGACTTACCTTCACGAATCATGTTCTTAACAGCGTTTGTAGTATGAAGTACTTCGAATGCTGCAACTCGTCCGTCACCTTCAAGTGTAGGCATAAGCTGCTGAGAAATAACTGCCTCAAGTACGGCTGCAAACTGAACTCTGATCTGCTGCTGCTGATGAGGAGGGAATACGTCGATTACACGGTCTACAGTACTTGCTGCACCAATTGTATGCAGTGTTGAAAGAACCAAGTGACCAGTTTCAGCTGCTGTGATAGCTGTTGAAATTGTTTCGTAGTCACGCATCTCACCTACGAGAATAACGTCTGGATCTTCACGGAGTGCAGCTCTAAGAGCATTAGCATATGTCTCTGTATCAAGACCAATTTCTCTCTGGTTAACAATTGAAAGATCATGTCTGTGTAAGTACTCGATAGGATCCTCAAGTGTAATGATATGTGCATCTCTTCTATGGTTGATTGTATTAATAATAGAAGCAAGGGTTGTTGACTTACCGGAACCTGTAGGTCCTGTTACAAGGATAAGTCCACGCTTTCTGCTCCAAAGATCAATAACTGAATCTGGAACACCCAAAAGTGATGGAGATGGAACCTCTGAGTTAACAAGACGTAAAGCCATCGCAGCTGTACCTCTCTGCTTAAATGCGTTAACACGGAAACGTCCATGCTCTGGTATAGAATATGAGAAGTCATGCTCACCATGCTGCTCATATGCTCGCTTCTGCCAATCATTCATAACATAGTCTAAAAGACGCTGTGTATCAGCTGGCATAAGAATCTTATAGCTTGCGTCTACAGGTACAAGTCTACCATTAAGACGCATCTTTGGTGGCAAACCAACAGTGATATGAACATCGGATGCACCTGCATCTATGGCTCTTACAAGAATCTCATCAATTTCATTCATAGTTATAACACCCCTTACTTAAAAATTTCCTTCATAACAGATATTCTAGCACAATTTTTAGTTCATAACTACTTTAAATTGTAAATAATTTGTAAATAGTAGACTATAAAGAACATATCATTTAAAGACTATAAATAATATGCTAAAAACTATTATTAATAATACGTAAAAACTTACTATTAATAATACGTTGATAGTAATATCAAAATGAAAATAAAAAAGACCTCGTATGACGGTACGAGGTCTTTGAGTCTTTTCTAATATATCAAAAAGCGATTAAGCCATCTTGTTAACAGCTTTTGTCATACGAGAAACTTTTCTAGAAGTTGTGTTCTTATGATAAACACCCTTAGAAGTAGCCATATCCATAGCCTTTGTAGCATCTGTTAAAGCTGCCTGAGCTGCTGCCTTATCATCTGCATCAATAGCAGCGTAAACTTTCTTTACAGAAGTCTTAACTGCAGACTTGATAGACTTATTTCTCTCTGCATTTCTCTCGCTTACAAGAATTCTCTTCTTAGCTGATTTAATGTTTGCCATGCTTATTTTCCTCCTATGTCGAATAATCACGTATACCGGTGTACATCTAAGCCGGACACGGACGATTCGATGTAAACACGCTTAATTATGATAAATCAAGTGATTATTATTGTCAACAATTTTATATATATTTTTTTGTTTATTTTTTATAATAAGAAGTTCGCCAACACCCTATTGCTCACATCAATGCCCTTGGCAGTCAGCCTGATGACATCTGCTTCAACATCTAACAAGCCTTCAGACCTAAGTTTATCAATGGCTGTTCCATATACTTCTTCTATATTCTTATGGAAACGCGACCTAAACTCTTCCTTTGATATTCCCTTCATCATACGGAGGCCAAGATACATGAACTCTTCCATTTGCTCATTTACAGACATAAGCTGAATTGCCTCATGGTATTTCTCTGCCAACAGAATCTGTCCGAATTCCTCTCTGCTAAGAGATCTTGACGCTTCCAGCTCTTCCTCGAAGTCATCATCCTCGCTATAGTCACCTGCTCCTACATAGTAAGGCTGATTCTGAGCATTGCCCTTATTATTGCAGGCGCCTATATATTTGTACCAGTCATCGGTATTGCTGTATCTGATATTCTTTATATAGCTTGATGCACCTAATCCAAAACCAATATATTCAGTTCCATCCCAGTAGCTCTTGTTATGAGCACACTCATATCCATCCATACTGTAGTTAGAAATCTCGTATCTGTGGTAACCGGCCCCTCTCAATAGCTGATCGGTGAGATAATACATCTCTCTCTCAGTATCTTCATCTGGCAAATCCGGCCATAATTGCATATCTGCGCCCATCTGGCTCTGAGGAACCACCTCGCCCTTGATATTGACTGTAGCAGTCGATTCTTTATCTTCGCCGTATATATCATAAAACGGAGTCTCCTCCTCCACTATCAGGCTGTAAGAAGATATGTGCTCAGGCTTAAGCTTTATTACCTTTTCGAGGGTCTGACTGTAGCTTTCGAGTGTCTGACCAGGAATGGCACTCATCAGATCTATGTTAATATTCTCAAACCCTGCTTCCCTTGCCCAGTTATAGGTATCAAGGAATTCCTGATAATTATGAATTCTGCCAAGATGTTTTAATTCATCGTCATTGGCAGACTGCAATCCAATACTTATTCGATTGATGCCCATTTCCTTCCAGGCCTGTAATTTTTCCTTAGTAGCAGTTCCTGGATTACACTCTATTGTAATCTCTGCAACAGCTGCCATGCCTGAACCATCTGTATTATTTACGCCCTGCTTGTCTACTGGCACGTCGCAACTTACCATATTAAATCTGTTTCTGATGGCCTCTAGTATCCTGCCTATCTGAGCTGCTTCAAGAATAGACGGAGTTCCACCACCAAAGAAAACAGTAGCCACTTCGTATTGACTATTCAAGTCACTATCATCTAAGCCATAATATTCTATTTCTTTTATCAACGCATCCACATATTCCTGCTTTTCCGCTGCCGTTCCTTTTGCTGAAAGGAAATCACAGTAGAGACACTTCTTTACGCAAAATGGAATATGTACATATATTGCAAGTTTTCTTCTATTCACAGTACAAACACCCCAAAGCCTTAATCCTCATCAAGCTTAAGCACGCTCATAAATGCCTTCTGTGGTATCTCAACGTTACCAATCTGACGCATTCTCTTCTTACCTTCCTTCTGTTTTTCAAGAAGTTTCTTCTTACGACTGATATCACCACCATAACACTTGGCAAGAACGTCCTTACGAACTGCCTTAACTGTCTCCCTGGCAATAACCTTGCCACCAATCGCTGCCTGAATAGGTACTTCAAACATATGTCTTGGGATTTCTTCCTTAAGACGCTCGCACATTCTTCTGCCACGCTCGTAGGCACTCTCCTTATGTACGATAAATGATAATGCGTCAACTTCCTCTTTATTTATCAGAATATCCAACTTAACCAGTTCTGATTTCTCATAGCCCTTAAGCTCATAATCAAAGGAAGCATATCCTCTTGAACGGCTCTTAAGTGCATCAAAGAAATCATATATTATCTCATTGAGTGGGATCTCGTATTTGAGAAGCACACGAGTCTCCTCCATGTAGTCCATTCCAAGATGCTTGCCGCGTCTTTCCTGACAAAGCTGCATAATGGCACCAAGATACTCTGTTGTAACCATTATTTCCGCTGTTACAATAGGCTCCTCCATATGTTCTATCTCTGATGGGTCCGGAAGATTTGATGGATTAGTGAGTTCTATCATATCCCCATTTGTCTTATATACTCTGTAGATAACGCCTGGAGCTGTTGTAACCAGGTCCAGATTATATTCTCGCTCAAGTCTTTCCTGAATAATCTCAAGATGCAACAGACCAAGGAAACCGCATCTGAAGCCAAATCCAAGCGCTATTGATGTCTCTGGTTCAAAATAGAGAGAAGCATCATTAAGCTGTAGCTTCTCGAGAGCATCCTTAAGATCTTCATATTTGGCACTGTCTGCAGGATACATACCGCAGTAAACCATAGATTTTACTTCCTTGTAGCCTGGAAGTGCTTCTGCACATGGATTATTTGCATCAGTAACAGTATCACCAACAGCTGTGTCCTTAACATTTTTAATGGAAGCTGTGATATATCCAACCATACCTGCCTTAAGTTCATCACAAGGCATAAATGAGCCAGCTCCAAAGGTACCAACCTCAACTACATCACATACTGCGCCCGTAGCCATCATCTTAATAGTAGTACCCTTTTTAACGCAGCCATCCATAAGTCTGCAGAAAATGATAACTCCCCTATAAGAATCGTATAATGAATCAAATATTAGCGCCTTAAGGGGTGCATCAACATCTCCCACTGGTGCTGGGATCTTATGAACTATCTGTTCCAGTACATCCTCAATGCCAATACCATTTTTAGCACTGATAAGTGGTGCATCCTGAGCCTCCAGTCCTATTACATCCTCAATTTCATCGATAACTCTCTGAGGTTCAGCACTTGGAAGGTCAATCTTATTGATTACAGGGAATACATCCAGATTGTGATCCAGGGCCAGATATACATTGGCAAGCGTCTGCGCTTCAATACCCTGAGCAGCATCTACTACCAGAATTGCTCCATCGCAGGCTGCCAGTGAACGGCTTACCTCGTAGTTAAAGTCTACATGTCCTGGTGTATCTATCAAATTGAAGATATATTCCTCTCCATCATTTGCCTTATATACTGTTCTTACAGTCTGAGCCTTGATTGTGATACCACGTTCTCTTTCAATGTCCATGTTATCAAGAACCTGCTCCTGCATTTCTCTTTCTGTAAGAAGACCTGTCTTCTCTATAATTCGGTCAGCCAGTGTGGACTTACCATGATCTATGTGCGCGACTATACAGAAGTTACGTATTTTGCTCTGATCGAAATTTGACATACTAATCTCCATTCCGCCCTATGTCATACAGCATTAATTTCGCTATATCCTATCATAAGTGGTTATTTTTTCTTCTTATTCTTTGCCGATGCAGTAACCTCTGCTGTAGCCTTGGCATCTACTGTTGGGGTAGCCTTGGCATCCTTGTCACTTACTGAATCTGCAGTCTCTTCTTCATCTGCTACAATTCCAGTTGGATTGCTACGGGTTTCTTTGAGCATATATCTTCTGATTCCAGTATCACTAGTTATACTTACTACATCTCCAGATAATTCTACGCTCTTGGCATCGCCTATCTCTTCAACTTCAGCAAATGTCTCATCTATAATGCTTCCCTTGCCATTCTTAACTACAAATGCATAACCATCAACAAATGATGTTGCATCATCATAAACTACTTTTACATCCTGTCCCTTAAGATCAATATAGCCTGCTTTATTGGCATCTTTATACATCCAGTAGTTTGCTGACATATCCATATCAATCTCATCATATACAGCCACAACAATCTTATCGTCAACTGTATCTGAAGTCATGCCCTGTGCCTTACTGATATCAATGAGAACATCCTTATCTCCTACGTGAAGAACCATCATTGATCCATAATTGTAGTAGACTTCACCATCATACACATATCCCTTGGCAACAACTGCTCCGTTGTTAAAATTACCAACCTTAAAGCCCTTCTTTGCATCTGCAGCAAGATATGCCACGTCAAGGTCAGCGTACCAGGCACCTTTATCTGTGTACCACGAATATGAATCTTCTACATCATACATATCCTTATATACGAAGAAGCCTCCTACAGGTGCGTTGAGAATCTCATTCATATGAAATACTGGACCATTGGAAGAATACTCATCTGATTCAGCACTATCATCTGCATCTTCTGTGTCAGATGTCTCATCGCTCTCCTCTGTATCTTCTGTAGCTTCTGAATCAGCACTATCACTATCATCTGCTAACTTCTCATCTTTAGCTTTTATTTTTTCATCCAATTCTTTTATGGTATCTTCGTCTGTGACCTCATTGCCATCAGCATCATAAAATGCCTTTTCGCCCTTATCTGTCAAAAATACACTGTAACCTAATTCTTTTACTTTGGCCTGATACTTTTCAAAGCTCAGCTCTTCCGTTTTTTCCGACTGCGAGTCTGACTTATTGTCCTTTTTAGAAGTCTTCAGACTTTTTTGAATTTCCTTATTTGCCTGCTTCCACTCTTTTACCTGTGCTTTAAACTTATCAATACCAGGCGCCTTGGCAAACCATTTGATCTTGCCCTTTTCATCCATGAGACCACAGTTGAGATTGGTTGGATTGCTATCCTGGTCCTCTGTTGGAACTGCACTAAATCCCATAACAACCGTTTGTCCATCCACAAAACCATTCATAGAAGCCTGGTCATTGACATATAGCGTAAGATATGGCTTGTCTGCCTTTGCAAACTTGTAATACTCAATTCTATTCTTACGGCTATCTTCGTCGTCCTCTACTGATAGAATATAGCTGTCACCACTTGCTACTATCTTATTATTGCCCTTGTACAGTTCTTTACCAGTATTATCAAATAAGCTGTAGGTAGTAGTTGTATCCTCATAGGAATATGTGGTTCCGTCCTTTTCCTCTGTAACGCTTTCTGTCTTACTTACAGAGAGAGCAAACATACCCTCCGAGGTTGGAAGCTGTTCAATCTCAGCATACTTTACAGCAACTATTTCCTTGCCTTCATAATCGATTGCACCATATTTGTCAGCTTTTCTGACAATGACTACACCACCATCAGCATAGATACATTCGTCATATCTTGCATTGCCCTGGACCACACCGATAAGACTTTCCTCCGGCATTTCCTCTTCCACAACTTCAACCGTTGGAATTACAGTAGGCTTTACCTCTTCTGGGACCTCTGTTGGAATGACAACCACAACAGTCTCTTTTTCCTCATCAATAGCCTTGTTCTTACCGCCCATGATTGCGGCCACATATACTGCTGCCAGTAAAATGAACACACCACCAGCTGCAACTATAGCTATCTTAATTTTCTTAATGAGCTCGTCCTTTTTGTCCGAAACCTGGTCAGGATCTTCTTCAACTGCATTCTCAGCTGTCTTTGTCTCATCCCCAGTTGCTTCATCAGCTATCTTTGTTTCGGTCTCAACCGCTTCTGCCTCTGCCTCAGTTGTAGCAGTCTCAACCGCTTCTGCCTCTGCCTCAGTTGTAGCTGTCTCCTCTGAATTAGCCTCAGCAGCACTTGCCTCAACCTCAGTTTCAGTTGCTTTTGTATCTGCCTCAACTGTTTCTGCCTCGGTCTCGGCTACCTCAGCTTCAGTCTCAACTACTTCAGCCGCCTCAGCTTTCTTTACCTCGACTTCAACCACTTCAGCTTTCTTCGCCTCATCTTCAGCCTTTGTCTCTATGGCTTCATTCAATTCTTTCTTGTTCTCATCTACTGGTTCCATAATTTCTCCTCAAATAGACCACTTCTATTTATACCCTTAAAACCTCACAAAGAGAGATGTTATATCAAGATAGCATCTCTCCTGTTAATATCCCAAAATATTCTTATTTATCTGCTGTGACCGCCGCCGCCGTGGCTGTGTCCACCGGATGACATATGTCCACCAGATCCACCACCACTGCTGGTCTCAATCTTTCTCTTAGTTACACTCTTTCTTAAGAATATATCCTGCTTACGTGTAATATTGGGTCTGCCATTTTGTACATATGTAGTACTTGTAGTAGTAACACTTCCCAGCTTGCTCTTCCAATTGATAAGCACATATATCAATGATATAAATAGAGCACTGGCAAGTATATATACCGGTTTCATATTTTCAGCAGCAATTCTTGCTCCACTTTCAATGCTCATATATCTTGGAATCAGCGAAACCACTCTTTTGTATGCTGCAAAATAATCATCTGAGTCCGAATAATCAGTCAGATTTTCAAGTGCATCATCCATTATGGACTCACATTCACTCTGTGAAAGCTGACTCATAGCAAGACAACTGGTAGAAATCCATGAGTACACTTTTCCTGTGGATGGTTCACGATACAGATTATCAACAAAGACTATGCTGTTGCCATAAGCCTTGTCATAACCCATCTTGTTCTGGTCAGCAAAATCATCTGCATACTCCATTACCCACTTATTCGCTGGTGAACTGTATCTGCCCTCAAGTGATTCATTGAGCGTAATAACTGCTATGTCACACTGAGTCTTATTTTCAACTGCCGCAATCAATGCCTCAAGTTCAAAAACCTGACTGTCTGTAAGTGCACCTGAGTAATTGAACACATTGTTGCTAATTAATGATTCAGTATTTGTTGCTGCCGCATTCTGCTCTGGGCTGCCTGTTGCTACTCTCACAATTATGCACACCAATGCAATAACTGCTGTGATTATAAAAGGAATTTTAAAGTATTTAAAATATCTCTGCATCTCATTCCTCCTATAATACCAGCATGGCCATTCTAATTAAAAAGCCAAGAATGGTTATCATGCCAAATACTGTTACTCCATAGCCAACTACTCTTGGTTTGGATACCGGAGTTTCCCCCAGCACCTTGCCTGTCTGTCCATTGACCTGGAACTTATAATCTTTTCCAAGATAATTAAATACATACTCCCACACTGGAAGCAGCGCATAATCCACAGCCAGCTTGGTTGGAACTATACTTTCCTGAGCCTGCGTTACTGTCGCATATCCAGAGACCGTCTCGCTAATCATTGCATGAGAATCTCTCTTTACCTTAGCCTCTGCACGTGGAGTCAGACTCTTTTCACCCATGTTGTATTTTTCTGCCATAAATCCTGACAGATACTTGTCCTGATGTTCCTCAAGCTCATGATAATTATATGGTTCCAAAAGATCCATAAGCTTATCATCCATCTCAATGGAAGCATCAACCGGCACCTTATTGAAGTTGGCATTCATCTCTCTGATGATGTCATAGTAAGAAGTCTCAGTATACTCATATCGACTGTCGGACCAGGTTCTGACCTTGGTTCCAACTGCGCGATAATTCATATCAGACTTATAGTCATACATAAAAAATGGTACATATGTACCTTCCATCTTATCGATACTGGCATTGGACAAAAAGCCCATTGGAGTAAATGGTCTCTTATCAAACTCCTTGTGAAGAAGTTCCTTAGCCTTATCCTTACTAATCTTAAATGGAATAATAAGGTGAGGAGTGAACTGTCCCTGAACTCTCTCATCCACAACCATATAGGTGCCGCAGCTTGGGCACTTTGTTGCTGATGTATGCTCCTTTAATTCAATTGGAGCACCACAGCTTGCACAGATTCTGCTACTTGGCACAATTGCCTGAGAATCTTCTATTTTTTCTTCTGAATCTAATGAATCACAGTGTGGACAACACATTGCTTTTTTGTCTGGATTATAGACAATATTTCCACCACAGTTTTTACATCTGAATAACATACTCTACCCTCTTATTATGTGAGCCAAAACCCCCATGAACGAGCAATTAGGACCGTCCCCACTACATAGCTAGCGAGCCAAAAGGACCGTCCCCACTACACGGTACCGTCCCCACTACATTCTGTCAGGAGCTTCAAATCCTAATACACCGATACAGTCTTCAAGAACATTCTTGCAGATGACCAAAAGCGCAATGTAACTTGCCTGCTTAGCCTTATCTTCTTCTGCCATAATCTTTGTTTCGTGGTAGAAACCATTAAAGCAGTTTGCAAGGTCATATATATATGAGCAAATTCTGTTAGGAGCAAGCTCTTCGTAAGCTGATTCCATCATGGAAATGAACTTTGTAATCTCTAACATAAGATTTTTCTGCTGCTTTGATTCTGGTGCAAGAAGCTTCGCATCAGCAACTACACCACCATTTGCTTCGTATTTTGCAAGAATCGACTTAATACGAACAATTGTATAGAGGATGTATGGACCTGTATCTCCTTCAAATGAAGTAAATTTATCAATATCAAATATATAATCCTTTGCAGGCTGATTTGATAAGTCACCATACTTAATAGCAGCCATAGCAATCTTCTTTGAAGTGCTTACTGCTTCTTCCTCTGAAAGTTCACGGCCATCACTCATTTTGGCATACATCTTATCGTTGATTTCCTCGATAAGCTTCTCAAGACGCATTACGCCACCTTCACGTGTCTTAAATGCGTGTCCGTCTTTTCCATTTACCGTACCAAATCCGATGTGACTAAGATCAGTTGTCTCATCTACAAGTTTAGTCTTCTTTGCACATCTGAACACCTGCTCGAAGTAGAGATTCTGACGCTTGTCTGTAAGATAGATGATTCTGTCTGGCTTTATCGTATTCATACGATCAAGAATTGTTGCCAAATCAGTTGTGTTATATAAAGAAGCTCCATCTGACTTAAGAATCATACATGGTGGTACTTCCTTTGTATCTATTTCTTCCTTAACATCAACTACCAGTGCGCCCTCGCTGATGTAGGCATATCCACCATCCTTCATATCCTGAACCATTCCAGGAATAAGATCATGAACTGAGCTTTCACCATTCCAGAGTTCAAAATCAACTGCAAGATTGTCGTAGTTTTTCTTAAGGTCTGCAACTGAAATGTTCATAATGAGTTTCCAAAGAGCACGGTAACCTCTTACTCCGCTCTGGAGCTTAAAGGTGGCATCCATTGCCTTAGCCTTATATTCTGGATCTTCCTTGCTCTTTCCAGATGCAGTAGGATATATCTCCTCAAGTTCTGTAACTGTTACAGGCGACTCTGTTGGATATTCGCCTTCAAAGCTATCATCAAAGAAAATGAGATCAGGCATCCTCTCCTTAATCTCTGTGATTACAAGACCCATCTGAAGTCCCCAGTCACCAAGGTGGATATCGCCAATTGCCTCATGTCCCATATAACGACAAAGATTCTTTACGCACTGTCCAATTACAGCACTACGAAGATGACCTACATGAAGTGGCTTTGCTACATTTGGTCCGCCGTAATCAATTACGATTTTCTTCTTATCTCCTGTTTCCAGTCCGAATTTGTCTGCGTTGCTCATCTGCTCTACATACTGAGCTAAAAACTCGTCTGACATATTCATATTCAAGAAACCAGGATTAACTGCCTCAACATCTTTAATAGCCTTACTGTCTGCAAGCTTGGCGGCTACCTCATTGGCAATCATAATAGGTGCCTTCTTATAAAGCTTAGCGCCTGCCATAGCTCCATTGCACTGGATTTCGCAAAGGTCTGGTCTGTTAGACCATGTAGCACGACCAAGATTTGCATCGTAGCCTGCTGCCTCAAATGCTTTCGCGATTTCCTTGCTGATAGAATCAAGTATTTTTTCCATTTATCTCCAACTCCTTTACGTAGTCATTTCTAATTATACGTAGTTACTTACTTTGCTTCTTAATAACTGTCCTGATAGGCAAAGTCATTTTTCAAAATAATTCAATATATTATACTCGTTTTGCTACTCTTTTACAATGTCCAGTCCTGGAAGAAATGGTGTGCTTCGCGCTCTTCCATCTCTTCTCCCTGACGTCTCTTGTACTCACTTCTGGCCGCTATCGCAATAAGAACAGCACCTGCAAGTAACAGATATACCCACCATGCAATACTCTTCCAGAATTCTCTTGACGCATATATACACTGTGCCACCAGCGTAATGGCTGCAAGCAGGAACCACTGCTTCTTTCTGGCCATATAAGCCCAGATGAGTAATCCCAGCATTACTATACCAAGGATTAGGGCATCCACAACCTTGCCACTTACTATTGCGCTTTCTCCCTGTACAATAACGCTGACAATGGCCACTGCAAATGTAATCCAGCCCCAGACATCATCTGTGCTTTGTTTGTATACTACAAGCATATTGAAAAGGCATACAGCCATAAATGCAACAATTATCCACTCTATCTTCCAGCCATCATACAATTCAAACCATGGCTGAATAATCCATGCTACTGCAACAGCAACTGAAGCCAGTGTTAAGGTCATTTTATTAACAAGGGCATTGCTGTCATCATTGTATCTCTTATAAAAACTCAGGATGTATATTGCAAGCATCATAATTGCGCAGAATATCCAACGCTCAGTACCTGTAGTTGCAATGGCAAAAACAGGAATGATTCCTGACACGTTGACCATGTCATCTGCTATTGTCTTATCCTGATCATTGTCCCAAAGTCTGTGAAGTGCAAAGCCTGCTATCATTACTACTACAAATACAAGCAGCCACCATGGATCAGGCATGTCAAGTGCAAACAAAAGCAGATATATCTGAACTATTGGAAGGAAAGCCCAGACTGACATATTCTTGGCATGCAGATATATAAGATATGCCACCCCACAAAGTGCTGCAAGAATAAAGATTCCCTTTGCCTCATACGAGAAAGCCAGACACGAGAATCCAACCATGGCAAAACCAGTTTCAGCAATAAGGCATCTCTTATCCTTCAGATATGCCACCACAAAGAGCGCTATCATTCCAGCCAGATAGATAACCAGTTTAAATGTACTAATTACTTCATCTTCCGAATACGAATAACCCTCAATAGAAGCAAACTCAGCCAGGAACGAAACAGCTATTGCCACCAGCCATACAAATATATAAACATCCTTATGCTTTCTCCATACTATGGATACCAACGCAACTGCTGCCATGCCAAAAATGATAAACCACTCTGTTTTGAATTCTCTTGGTATATCAAAGAATGGCTGAACAGAGCACACAAACATTGCCCAGTTAATAGCTGCTGTAAGGATAAGTCTGTCCACAAGATAGTTGCTTCTCTTATAAAAGCTTGCTATATATGCTGCCAGTAAAAGTAGTGTTATGAACAACATTGCATCACTTGAAGATATTCTTTCAATCGCATAATACAGCAGGATAGAACTTCCAATGCTTATCCAGTCTATACGTGTTCCTGCTTCATCCGTAGTAACTATGTTCTTATAGATTAATCGTCCAGCTATCACACTTAAGATCACAAGCCCCCACATAATAACAGCTACGATTGCATCATATTCATCAGCTTCAAAACGTCCACAGATATAAGCAATACTTGTGAAAAATGTAGCCGAAGAAATAAATGCTTTTCTGGTGTCACCACTGATATGCTCAAGCAGATAGAGAATTGCAGCAGTGATAAGCAACATAATGCCTGTAGGCTCTTTTCCACTAAAGAAATCTATAAATTCAGTAAACATTACCAGTAGCAGAGTCAGTTCACTGAACCAGGAAACACATTCCTTAATTTTCTTGTCGTAGACATCTCGCTTCTTCATCACAAGAACAAGCGCATATATAATCAGGAAAATGATTAAGCTTATATTCATTCGCTGGAAAAAGTATTCAACAAATCTTATAGATGCACCAAATGCTACAATTGCAAATCCTGTTGCAATAATTCCAGTAATTCTTGAGCCCTTAAGCTCCGTGGCAAGCTTCTCTGTAATTACCATATACAGGCGCCAAATGGTTACCGCCAGATTGATAAGAGCCATAACCATTAATGCAATAAATGGCCAGATATTCTCAGCAATATTCGCGCTGCTGTTATCCAACAGATAAAATAAAGCTAAAATCAATACTGCCACATTGTAGATATAGCTGATTGTCACAAAGCTGCTGCCAATGACATCAATATCCAATCTGTATTCAACCAGCTGAATATACGCCAGCGAAATAAGCATAACTATTCCTAAGCTGATCGTCACCGGTATTACGTCATCAAATACAAATGCTGTTCCAAGGAAAACTGCTAAAAGAGTGAAATAATATCCCAACATACCAAGTATTTTGGTTCTATAGATAAGTCCACCAGCTATCAGACAAAATGCGGTGATCAGCGAAGATATACACCACAGCATCAGCTGACCTTCACCCTCCAGGCTGTAATATGGTCCATACCAGCCAAAATATCCAGCTGCCAGGTTAATAACTGCCAGGAACGCACTTCCCAATATAAATAAAGTAATACTTGTATTTCTAAGCTTAAGCTTCTTCTCTGCAATAAATGCGCCACCATAGAATACTGCTACGGCGCCAAGCAATACTGATATCTTGCCAAATGCAGGTAAAATGTTCCATGTTGTTGTAGCAAAAATAGCACCTGCTGTAAGAACAAGGAGGATACCTATACCAAAGAGAATCACGCCAGAAGGTATAGCTGACTTCTCTTTTTTGCGAGTCTTTGCTTCTGTTCGTGTAACTGCGCTGACTGAATCGATTGCCTTCACCTGATCTGCCCTATCATATGAAGCCTCTTCTACAGCTTGTGCTGCTATTCCAGTTGAAGCTATTTCCTCATGCAGATCTGCTTTACTTGATATGTTCTCATCAGCATTTGCATTTGTATCGGCAACACCACCTTGAACTGTGCTGTTTGCCATTTCAGCTACACTTACACCAAATACAACAGATTCTGCACTAGCATCTTCTGCCATGGTTGATACTTTTTCTGCAACCGCTTCTGTGCCCTGCTCGGCTGCTGAGGTCGATACTTTCTGCTCAGCTGCTACGCTTACATTTTCTCTTGCACTCCTTAGCGCCTTCTGAAGTGCTCCATTCTGCTTTCTGTATTCTTCCAGCAGTTTTTCTTTTGACTCCAGTGTCTGAACAAGTCTCTTATATTTCTTGGATTTAACAATCAATAGTATTCCCAGCACTATTGGTGACAGTAACCAGACAAAAACTAGTATTTCCAACATTTTCTTTCTCCTTCAAGTTCGCAAACATTCCAACAATAACGATGCTCGCTATTCCCCCTGCGCTTTCAATGACGAGAGCACATTTTCAACTCTTGATTATACCATTTTTATGATATTGTTGCTATAATATGCGCATAAACTTATAGTTACTCGCAAGTATACAGACAGTCAGGCACGAGCCTTATAAGGAGTCATGATGGACAAACGTATCAAAGAACAACTTGATTTTCTACTTGAAATAGATAAAGAGAAACTGATTACCAGGCAGACCAGCCTATCCAATCATGGTCGCAAGGAAAATGACGCAGAACATGCATGGCATATGGCCATAGCTGCCTATCTGCTTCAGGAATATTCCAATGAGCCAATTGATATTGCTAAAACTATGATTATGTGTCTTATTCACGATATCGTAGAAATCGATGCAGGTGATACCTACTGTTATGATGAGGAAGCCAAGAAGACTCAGTCTCTGCGTGAAGAAGCAGCCAAAGAAAGAATCTATTCACTTCTTCCAGCCGATCAGAAAGAGAAGTTAACTGCTTTGTTTGATGAGTTTGAGAACTGGTCATCTCCTGAAGCTAAGTTTGCTCACGCCATGGATAATATCCAGCCACTGATACTTAACAACAGCAACGGAGGCTCTGATTGGAAGGAACATGGTGTTACTGCCAAACAGGTCTATGTAAGACAATCTCAGACCAAACGCGGTTCTGAGAAATTATATGAAGTAACTGATGAAATAATCCAAAAGAATGTAAGTGATGGTAATATACCAGCAGAATAATAATACTACTCCAAACGGTATATATTTTCCTAAACAAAGACAGGCTATATCTGAAGTACAAACATATGAATAACAGAAACTACAATAAAGAAATGGAAAACATCATAACGAATCTTGGCGAAAAGGTGCCCAGTCTGCTGCTTCACAGCTGCTGCGCGCCCTGTTCTAGTGCCTGTCTTGAGAAGCTGGCTCCATACTTTGATGTGACAGTTCTTTATTACAATCCCAATATCACCAATCCAGAGGAATACAATAAACGTCTCGAAGAGGAAAGACGCTTCATTGAACAGATAAATAACCAGATGGGATTTTATAGCAAATGCTCCGACACAGCAGAAACTGATATCGATATCGTCAATAACGTTAATGACACCTCTGGCAGCTCTGTCATTCCTTTCCATCCCATAAAGCTTATTGATGGCCGATATGAGCCTTCTGAGTTTTTTGATATTGCAAAGGGCCTTGAGAAATGCCCTGAAGGTGGAGAACGCTGTTTTAAATGCTACGAACTCCGTCTACGCGAAGCTGCCATTGCTGCGCTTAATGGTAACTATGACTATTTCACAACCACACTCACTATTAGTCCACTCAAAAATGCCAGCAAGTTAAATGAAATCGGTGAAGCACTAGCCGCAGAATATCAGATTGCATTTCTCCCGTCTGATTTCAAGAAAAAAGACGGTTACAAACGTTCCATTGCTCTTTCCAATGAATACAATCTGTACCGCCAAAATTTCTGTGGATGTATATATAGTCAGGTCAACTCTCAGCAAGTGTGATATCTGCCAGCCTTTCTATTTTTGAAGCAGATGACCTGATACCCTCAGTGCTGCCACATTCCAGCTGTCATCATACTGAACATCAAGATAGGTAATATACAATCTTGTATTCTCATCTGCATCAACCATATCTACTCCATATATCGTAGTTGTTTTTGTAGTCTCATTAGCAGCCTTAAATCTCTCAAGAAAATCCGCTATTTCTTCTCGAAGATCCACGGTAGTACACAACTGCCCATCTATCACAATCTCGACATTTTCAAGGTCAGCCAGTCCATCCACCCCAGTTGCCGCATTTACATCAAATCCCGCAATAGTTTTATAGCCCTCAACATCTATAAATGAATTATCAGAGTTAAGGTAACCATACTTCTTGAAATCTCTGAATACATATTCATTTACAGTCATACCAAGCATGGATATAGCCGTCTGGTCATCCTGACTCAGCACTTCGTCAACAGCATCCTCACCATCAGTTTCCAACATGGTTTTGTAAGCAACTACTATTTCCTTCTTCTCATCATCAGTATATTCTTTGTCCTGATTAGCAATATAATCAAGCACGATTTCTTTGTCTGTGCGCTGCACCTTATCTTCCTTGTCTTTGCCTGGAATCAGCAGAACCAGCAGAAGTACTATTGCCAGAATAATCCCCAGTACTGTTCCAATAAACATAAACAGCTTTTTATATCTCTTAAGTTGCTTTGCTCTGCGTCTCTGCGCATTTCCTGGTCTCTGTGAACCAGAAGGTCTTTGTGTTCCACCTGGTCTCTGTGAGCTTCCCACTCTCGTGCTATTTCCTGTTCTCATCGAATTATTTGCCATCTCATTTCCCCAATTTCATAAAAATAAGGCATAACCACAATCCTCTGTGATTATGCCCTACCTATATTTTAATACTATTTTACAAATTCTACAAATCCATAGCTTACAAGAGTCTTATAATACTGCACCACTCTGTTATAAAGTGGTTCAGCTTTCTCACCAAACTCCTCTTTGATAAGCGCTGCTATAGCCATGATGTCTCTATTTCCATCCATCAGAGGCCATATAAAATTACCCATGTCATCCAGATGTATCTGCGATACCCTCGGCTTTTTCCACAGCTTCTGCGCTATGTAATTGAACAGCCCTGTGTTCTCCTGGAAAATGGTAACCTTTCCGTCCACTATCTCATATTTAAGACCTGCGGCTGGAACAGGAATGAATTCCAGGTAATTTGCAGAAGTATCATTTTGCTTGCTCATAGTAATCTCCGTTTCGGCAAAGGCCGAAATCTGTGCTTCTTTACTGCTTTTCCTTCTTACCGCTAGCTGCTCTCCATACAAGTACAATCATTGCAATGATAAGAACAAGACCACCAATCTGTCCTGTTGTAAAGCTTCCAGAAACATTAATTGCAGAATCTATACCAATTACAGCAAATATTGCAAGGAGAATTCCAACCAATCCTTCACCGGCAATCATACCTGAACAGAACAGAATTCCGTTGCTGGCCTCACCGCCATCCTTCTTTCCTGCCTTAGCATTTTTCTTATCGATAACAAGACGGATAAGTCCACCAATCATAATTGTTGAGCTAAGCTCAAGTGGAAGGTAAAGACCGATTGCTACAGGGAGTGAAGAAACTCCGATCACTTCAAATGCAATTGCAATAAACGCTCCAATAAATACAAGTGCCCATGGAAGGTTCTCATTCATAACACCTTCAACAATCATCTTCATAAGTGTTGCCTGTGGTGCTGGAATAGCTTCTGAACCAAAGCCCCATGCCTTATCAAGAAGGAATAATACACCACCAATTGCAAGTCCTGATACAACTGTACCAAGTACTTCACCGATCTGCTGCTTCTTAGGTGTTGCTCCTAAGATATATCCTGTCTTTAAATCCTGTGATGTATCACCTGCCATACAAGCGATAATACAGATAATAGAACCGATTGCGATAGCGCCCTGCATACCGTGTGCGCCTACGTCTCCTGTAACCTTAAGTAATGCTGTCGCAATAAGAAGTGTTGCAATAGCCATACCTGATACAGGGTTGTTAGAGCTACCAACAAGACCAACCATTCTAGATGAAACTGTTGCAAAGAAGAAACCAAATACAACAATTACAATTGCTCCAAGCAAAGTTACTGGAATTACTGGTAAAGCCCAGAGAAGAAGTATCATGGCAATAACACCAATACAGATAACCTTCATGCTAAGGTCCTGCTCTGTACGAAGATTGCTTGTACTCTTTGTTCCCTTAAGACCTGCAATAGCTTCCTTGAATGTCTTAACAATAAGTGGAAGTGTTTTGCAAAGACTGATAATACCACCGGCAGCAACTGCTCCCGCACCGATATATCTGATATATTTGCTCCAAATCGCTGACGCACCGCCTGCTGCATATAATTCTGCAATTGACACATCTGCTGGATAAAGAATTGTATCTCCACCAAATGTTACGATTGCTGGAATACATACAAACCATCCGATGATACCACCAGCGAACATGTATGCTGCAATCTTTGGTCCACAGATATAACCTACGCCAACAAGCGCTGGATATACTTCTGCAGATAATTCTGTCTTAAGAGCTTCGATCTTAGCAGTTACTACACCTGCTACAACTCCAAGACCATCTACTAAAAATTTGAATACTGCAGCAACGCCCATACCAATGAATACTGACTTTGCTGATGAGCCACCCTCTTCACCTGCAAGAAGAACCTCTGCACATGCAGTTCCTTCTGGATAAGGGAGTATTCCATGCTCATTTACAATAAGTGCATTACGAAGTGGAACCATGAACAGTACACCAAGTAGACCACCTACTACTGAAATAATGGCAATCTCAACCATTGATGGTGCATCCATTACGCCTTCCTTAGCCCACAAAAAGAGTGCTGGCAAAGTAAAGATGGCACCTGCTGCAAGTGACTCACCTGCAGAACCAATTGTCTGAACCATGTTGCTCTCAAGAATTGAATCTTTCTTAAGAATTACTCTGATAACAGCCATTGAAATAACGGCTGCTGGGATTGATGCAGATACTGTCATACCAACTCTGAGTCCCAGATACGCATTTGCTGCACCAAATACTACAGCAAGAATTACACCCATGATTATGGATGTAACTGTAAATTCCGGAGTGATCTTATCAGCCGGAACAAACGGTTTGAATTCTTTGTTATCCATATTAACCTCCAATATATTTGATAAACCAATTTATTTTACCATATTTCCTGACTTTTATATATGCTTTAGTAGTAGTTACGCATAATCCTTCTGTAGAAGGTAGTCATATTAAATCAACTCATTTTACTATTCTTTATTTCAGCAGATAAATCAACTCATTATAAGCTTCATTATTTCATAAGGCGAATCTACCAGAAAATCAGCCTGAGATAGTTCCTCCCTGGATCCAAATCCATACAGACATCCAATAGTTTTTACGTCACATTCTTTGCCTGCTTTAATATCAAGATAACGATCACCTATCATGACATATTCTCCTGGATATCTATCCATAATCAGCTTCAGTATCTCTTCTTTTGGAATAAAATCATAGGCTTGTGCAGGATAGTAATCCATAAACCATCGATCCAGGCCAAATATCTCCCGGTGAGCTTCAAGATATTTGATTTTGCAATTAGACAAAATGAATAAGCCACAGCCCTTTGCCTTCAGCTCATCCAGCAACTTGAAAACTCCATCATACAATACTGCTGCCTTGTTAAACACAAGCTCAACCATGGAATCTCCAACAATCTTCTCAGCTTCCTGTTGAAGTCCAGGATCAAGACCTGGCATAAAATCATCCCACATCTGTTTGGCCGTCATCCCCAGATACTTCGAAAGAAATTCCTCTGATAACTGGTCCTGATTTTTGTAAGCAAATCCTATATTACTGCAAGGCTGATTTTCCTGAGCATAGTCACCTCTACTGTTCAGTTGCTTTTCCTGAGCTAAGCCACTATTGCTACGAGGCTGATTGTCCTGAGCCAATCTTTGCTCAACACGATCCTCCAGATAAGCATAAGCTCTCCTTACGGATTCAGCATACAGTTTCTTTGTATTATGTAATGTTCCATCCCAATCAAAGACAAGATATCTGTCTGGCATCAATTTGTACCTCTGTATATATAAACTATCATCAATTATACATAAAAACAGATACATATGAATATCCATATGTATCTGCTATATGCATGTATCTGTTCACTGTTACTAGATTAATTCCATTGCATTGATCATTTCGATTGCAGCAAGCGCACAGTCATAGCCCTTGTTGCCTGCCTTTGATCCTGCTCTCTCAATGGCCTGCTCAATATTCTCTGTTGTGATTACACCAAAGAGCACTGGCTTGCCTGTAGACATTCCAACCTGAGCGATTCCCTTAGATACCTCCGAACATACATAATCATAATGAGATGTTGAACCTCTTATAACAGCACCTACGGCGATTACAGCATCGTATTTGTCAGACTCTGCCATCTTCTTTGCTACAACTGGAATTTCAAATGCACCTGGAACCCAGACTGCTGTAATATTCTTGTCTTCAACACCATGACGAACAAGTCCATCTACAGCGCCATCAAGAAGCTTTTCTACTATAAAGCTGTTAAATCTTGATGCGATAATACCGACACGCATTCCCTCTTTTGCTACTACTTTTCCTTCAACTACATTAATGCTCATATCTATATCCTCCTAAGATATTTTATATTGTTTTTGATTTGTTTTTACTGATTTATCTGACAATGATAATTTTGCTACTCACAAAATCACATTTCGTTTCTTTATTTTTCCTACTCAAATGATATATGTTTAAAAATGTGTCCCATTCTGTCCTGCTTGGTTCTCAGATAAAATTTGTCGAACTTGCAGGGTTCTATTTCGATTGGAACCCTTTCATTGATTACAAAATTGAAGCCCTCAAGGCCATATATCTTTTCCGGATTATTTGTAAGAAGCCTTATCGAATTGACTCCCAGATCCTGTAGCATCTGTGCACCTGACCAGTATTCTCGCAAATCTGCTGCAAATCCCAACTCAAGGTTGGCATCAACAGTATCTCTGCCTCTTTCCTGAAGTTCGTAGGCCTTAAGCTTATTGATAAGTCCTATTCCTCGGCCCTCCTGTCTCATGTAGAGGATAATGCCACGGCCTTCCTTCTGGACCATTTCCATAGCCTTGTTAAGCTGCGGTCCACAGTCACATCTCTGAGAACCAAATACATCTCCAGTGAGGCATTCAGAGTGAACTCTGCACAGCACATTTTCTCCGTCTCCAATATCACCGCACACAAGAGCTACATGATGTTCACCATTGATATCATTGACATATCCATATATCTGAAACTCACCATAGGCAGTAGGAAGCTTTGCACATGCTTCCCTGATCATATGAACTTCATAGCGTCTCAGATAATCCTGCAAATCCTTGATTGTGATAAATACAAGGCCATGAGTTATTGCAAGTTGCTTCAATTCCTCGCTTCTCATCATGGTGCCATCTTCTCTCATGATTTCACAGCAAAGTCCACATTCTGTCAGCCCTGCCAGCCTGCACAGATCAACAGTGGCCTCAGTATGCCCATTTCTCACAAGTACTCCGCCATGTCTTGCAGTAAGAGGAAATACATGTCCTGGTCTTCTCAAGTCGGCTCCTTTAGTAGCTGGATCACACAGCTTTCTACAGGTATAACCTCTCTCCTCTGCTGAGATTCCAGTAGTAGTGTCCACATGGTCAATAGAAACTGTAAATGCGGTACAATGATTGTCTGTATTCTCTGATACCATCTGTGGAAGATTCAATTTATCAGCAATCGCTTTAGACATCGGTGTACAAATCAGGCCTTTTCCAACGCTCGCCATAAAATTCACATTTTCCCGGGTCGCAAATTCTGCCGCACAGATAAAATCACCTTCATTTTCTCTGTCAGGATCATCAATGCACATGATAACCTTTCCAGCTTTAAGCGCCTCGATTGCTTCCGGAATTGTATTGAATTTGAATTCCATACTCATCTTTCCTCTTCTTTCTGTATATACATGATGCTTACGCATTCTTTCATTTCATATTTCTATTATGCTTTTGCATTCTGTTCATTTCATATTTCTATGATGCTTTCGCATTCTGTTCTAATCAGAATCCATGCTCTGCCAAAAATTCCATGGTAATCTTTGACTCTTTCTTTACAGGCTCTATTCCCAGAAGCCTCTTTACATATTTACCGAGAATATCATTTTCCAGATTGACCAGATCACCTGCTCTCTTTTTCAGTAAAATGGTCTCACTTGCGGTATGTGGAATAATGGACACCTCAAAAAAATCAGTTCCAAGAGTTGCTACAGTAAGGCTGATTCCATCAATGGTAATGGACCCCTTCTCTACTATCAATCCGATAATATCTTCTGATGCCTTGATTCTCACCCACACGGCATTTTCTTCCTGCTTCATGGACACAATGGTTCCTGTTCCATCTATATGTCCTGACACGATATGCCCGCCAAATCTTCCCTCAGCTGACATAGCCCTCTCGAGATCAACCTGACTGCCATTTGACAACAGACCAAGGTTGGTTCTTCTGAGAGTTTCAGGCATCACATCTGCGCAAAAGCCTCCTGCCATCAGTCTGGTAACCGTAAGGCAGACCCCATTAACTGCTATGGAATCTCCTATCCTTGTTCCCTCCAGAACCTTGCTGGCAGCAATTTCTATCTCTCCGCTAGAGCAAGCACTTATTACTTTTTTTACAGTTCCAACTTCTTCTATGATTCCAGTAAACACTGTAACCTCTCTCCTATTCTTTATAACTTCCAAACTTGTAGCCAAGAAGTTACCAGCTTATTTGATATAACCTTTTTCGACGTACTCAGACAGTTACTATCTTATTCTCTACAGTTCTTTACGTCGTACTCAAGAAGCAAGTCTTCTCCCAGCTGAGTCAGACCTCTCAATGATAACTGTACACTTTCTGATGGAAGTTTGATTCCCAGGCCTTCCACCGGGGTCTTGGCATCCTTGCCGCCAAAAATCTTAGGTGCAACATATGCCATAACATGATTTACGATCCCTGCCTTTAGCGCGGCCTCATGAAGACTTCCTCCTCCTTCTATAAGTACGCTGTCAAGACGCTGCTCACTCATCCATTCAGTTATCTTCTTAAGATCAACCCGTCCATCTTCTCCTGGACAGTTGATAACTTCCACGCCAGCCTCTCGAAGTTGTTCTATCCTATTCCAATCATTTGCAACTTCTGCATTCTCGGTTTGTAAAACCAAGTCCCTATCATCTGCCGCATCTGCTTGTGACATAAGGTTTGCAGCATTATAGGCCACTACTGTTCTCTGCTCTTTGGCAGTTCTTACAATATTGGACTCCATAGGAATACGCAGACTGGAATCCACGATGATTCGCACTGGCTGGTGGTGTTCACCCTCAAGTCGAACATTTAACATTGGGTCATCTGCCAATACTGTTCCAATCCCTGCCATAATCGCACTGTACATAGTTCTCGTCTCATGCACATGCGCTCTTGCCTGTTCACCCGTTATCCATTTGGAAGCACCAGTATATGTTGCAATTTTCCCGTCAAGAGTCATGGCATATTTCATTACCACATAGGGTTCATTAGTCTGAATAAAATGGAAAAACGCAGGATTAATAGCATCGCATTCTTCTCGCATGAAATCTTCTACTACTTCAATCCCCTGCTCTCTGAGCTGTTTGCACCCCTTTCCACTTACCATTGGATTCGGATCCCTTGAGCCTATTACAACCTTACCAATTCTATGTGCAATCACTGCCTCAGTGCATGGAGGCTGCTTACCCGTGTGACAGCAGGGCTCCAGGGTTACATACATAGTTGCTCCTGCAGCGTCCTCCTTTAGCCTGCTAAGTGCATCACGCTCAGCATGCAGCTGTCCGTATGCGTGATGATAACCTTCAGCTATTATTTTTCCATCCTTTACTATTACCGCGCCTACTGCAGGATTGGGATTAACAAATCCGCTTCCCTTTCTTGCCAGTTCTATTGCACGCAGCATATATTCTCTGTCTGTCATCCTTATCCTCATAAATACAAAAAGCCCTGCGAAATACACAGGGCTGCAATTCATAATCATTATATGTTTGTCTCAGGGACTTGCCCTGCAAATAAAAAATGCTCTGGAAATAATATTCCAGAGCATCAACTTACAAACAAAATATCAATTACACTCGTATACAAAAAGTATTCGAATGCTTCTTCTTTCATCCAGACTATACTGTCGGCCCTGGAATTACACCAGATCATGCTTACGCTCGCGGGCTTTACCGCCGGTGAGGAATTACACCTCGCCCTGAAGATTTATTCAACTGAGCAAAGTCTAGCACTATATGACCAAACTGTCAACTTACTCATGCATATCATACTGATATATCAAAGGATGTCGCCTGTGACATATCTTTGGTAGGCATCGATAAATGTATTGCCGATGTCGAATCGCTCATTGATAAGGATTGTGAAGCAGCAATATTCTTTGCTGTTTCCGGATTCGCTACTGCTACTGCAAGCTGTCCTCCCGAAGCCATTCCCGTGGAACCATTGCCCAGCGAAACACCAATACCTCCACCTTCCTTCATCTTCTCAAGATACTTGAAAACAGCCTTAAGATATTCCGAATCAGCCTTGGTAATTTCCTTCATCTCCTTGCAGCGATGCTTTATCTTCATCATCTTATAGTCTGCAGGATCTATATCTCCTCTGGCAGCTGTAAGCGAATCTGCCAGTTCTCCTAGTCCCATCTGCTCAAGCATATCCTGCATGCCCTCTTCCATTTCATCCATTAGTTCAGAGGTCATTTCTTCCATGCTGTCCGTCATATCATCATAAATAGCCTGCATCTCATTCATCATATCGTCAGACATAGCCTGTAACTCATTCATCGTATCAGCTGACTGTTGTTGCAACTGTTCAAAAGCTGCAGTCAACTCCTCCAAAGACATATCTTCAAATTCAGAATCATAATCACCACTATACGCCTGTTCGTCAATGTCCTCTGATTCTATGTTTTCTTCCTGGCTATCTTCCAGTCTTTCTTCCTGCTCAATCTCTATATCTGCACAGGGTCCACCTGAAGCCTTAAGCATTTCCTCTTCCTCAAGATGCTTAACCTTCTTTCTGGCGGCCCGTTCCATGGCCTTTGCATGAGTAATAGCTGCTTCTATTTCTTCCGCGTCATATTTGCCACTCTTCTTTTCCTCTTTGAGCCTCAATAGTTCACGTCGAGCCGAACTAACTGCCTGTCTGGCAGTCTGCGAAGTTTTGCTTCTGATTATCTTGGAGGATATATCCTTGAACTGATATCTAAGTTTCTTTTTCTCCAGAGAAGCATCCTTAACCTTCTCTCTATCTGCTTTCAGCTTCTCACTATAACTCATGGAACTGCTAATGATATTGTTATTATAGTTCAGATAAGCTGGCTGCTTTTGCTCCTTGCTTGCATCCTGCAGCATTCTCTTCAGGCTGATATGTCCATTGCTGATATCAGCGCTATTAACTGCGTTACTATTGCTTTTTCTTCCAAGATTAAGCGGACTATTTTTTCCTTGATTAAGAGAACTGTTTAACTTATATGAAGTTGTGTTCAACTGAAGATTTACCCTCATAATAATTCCTCATAATCACCAGTAAATGTACACTGCTTCATTACACCAGTGAATTATCAACGCTTCATCACACCAGTGAATTCATTTCAACAAGTACTAGCCTCTAAAATCTATATTCTGTCCCAATAGCTTTTCACTTTCAGTCTGAACACTGTTACTACGCTCATTGAACGCGTATTCCTCAATTTTCTTGATAAGACTGTCAAATGAGTCCGCCATAATGGTCACAATTCCATCATCTCGCTCTTCTATCTGAACATTCATATCATTAGCTTCAGAATCCAGTTTCTGACTATTCTTCTCGGCGAGCTTCTCAAGCCGCTCCTGCTCCTCTTCCCTGGCAGCTTTCTTCTGTTCCGCCTTCTTTTCTTCTTTTTTCTGCTCTGATTTTTTCTCTATTCTTTCCTTTTGGGCATCGCTACTCTTTTGAAGCGCAGCGAAGAATGATGTTGTTCCATTGTCATTAACCTGCATTACTACGCCCTTGAGACTTGCGCCTGCGCTCTGGGCTGCTGCTTTGATCTGCTCTATCTGCTGAGTCGCTCCACTCAATATACCCTCATACTGCTTACGGTATTTTTCATCAGTAGCCATTCTTTCTATTTTTTCTTCATCAATAAGCACTACTGTCTTTAGGCTGTTTGCATACGCACCTGCATTGGCCCTAGCATTTTCCTTTTCAGCAGAGCTAACCAGAATAAAATCATACTGGCCATATTTCTTTTTCAGCTGTTCATAATACTTCTGAGCCTTTTCGGACAGTTCAGGTTCTCCAATGGTTCTACCCGAATTTGTCGAATTTATATCAGAGTTTTCTTTTGTCTTATCTGACTTATTGGCACTATAGTCAGACTGAGCCTGATAAGCATTCATTACACTATTAATGTTCATACTAACCTCCTAGCATTATCTACATTTATACATATTCAATTACCGGAAATACGGGAAATCTCTGCCAGAACCGACATAAAGAAAATGATAAACAGATATAGTACACCTATACTATATCTAAAGCTCTCAATCCTTGAGAAATACCACGAAATCCGTTTCGCTACTAATACTAAATATTTGTATTATATCTATCGGATATTACAATGTAAATCCTTAATTCAAAAAACAACCCCAGATGTCCGCATTATATGGGGGGAATGTGACATCCGGGATCTATGATTATAGGTCAAATAATAATATTCGACTAATCACCATAATTATTCGTAGTAGTTACTTCAGTGCAATCATTCTTGCAGCAATATTGTTGATTGCTCCCGAAATACCTTCTGTATGAGATAGATTCTGCTTACTAATAGAGCATGCCTCATCTACACCAGCATATATCTCCTCGCTGCTTGCTGAAAGCATGCATACACTGTCAACAATCACATCATTGGCTCTGCTAAGCTCTTCGATTCGCTTCTTAACTTCCATAACACTTTCAGATAAGCCTTCTGATTTGGCCTTAATCTCTTCAAACTGTTTTCCAGCATCTATTGCTACGTTCTTCTCGTGGAATGCAAGTTCTGCTGTATCATGAACCATATCTCCAACATTATTTGAATCTGCTATAAGGTCACCAAGTATCTTTGTAATACCCTCTGTTCCCTTTCTGGTCTGTTCAGAAAGATTTCTGATTTCATCCGCTACTACGGCAAATCCGCGTCCAGCTTCACCTGCTCTTGCAGCCTCTATAGAAGCATTTAATGCAAGCAGATTGGTCTGGTTGGATATATTAACAATAACATCCACAATTCCCCTTGCTTCTTCGGCTCTTTCTCTCAGTTTCTCCGAAGAATCCTTCATTGTTGTCATATCATCTGTAAGTGTTAATACTGTTCCTTCCAGTTCCTTTACAGCATCAAGTCCTTCTGAAATAGCATCGCCTATATCTCCCATAAGTCCAGCCATTACAGCAACTTCATTCTGAGTTTTATCCATAGACTCTTTGATAGCCTGAGTCTGCTCATTCTGATCTTCAATAGCTCCTACTACTGACTGAATACCAGTTGAAATACTGTCCATAGACTCATCCAGAGTATGTGCCAGTTCTACAAGACCATTAACAGAATCTGCAGAGTTCTCAATGTCACCTTCTACTGAGATAACAACATCAGACATCTTTCTGTTGTTTTCAGCATCATTATCTGCCATTATTTTAATTTCATTAAGTGAATCATCAAAGAATTTCTTAAGAAGTCTAACTCCCCTGTTAACTACTATGAGCGTTGTAACAGTAATAATAGCCTCAATCATAACCGACTCTAATACTTCATCAACTACTGCTGCCGTTACAATTGTATAAACCACTCTGTAAACATTAGCTATTGCAAAGAGAATTGACGTTATAAGTGTAAGCTTCTTGTCCATAATCATTACAACACTGATTAATATTGGAATCATATAAGGATATACAGCATTACTACTTGCTATAATCATCAGAAATACATAGAACACACCAAATGCTATTCCTACATACATCTGATAAGCCTGGCTGCTTGTCCCTCTGACAAATATCACGATTCCAACTATTGCGATTAATACATTAATAACACTTGGAACAATGCAGGCTGCAACTGAAGCTCCGTTGGCTGCAAGCTGTGCCATAAGTCCCATCGTAATAAAAAATGTTGTAATCAAATGCACAATCAGCAATGTCTTATTACATCTTTTATAATGTTCTAATTCCATACTATATCCCCTCCTATAGTGTGTTACTAACCCGATATTAATTTATTTTATCATTGCATATTCACTTGCAATAAGTATTTTTTACTAGTAAAAAAGAGCGAAAATATCCGCTTTTCTTCATTATATGCGCTCATATTCTTAATAGATTAACCCTAATGCGCTTGTATATAGCGCATCTGCAAAGTTCTCCAAAAAGAACTATACGTTACATGCAGTTGTCTGTTTTTTATAGTAGTACGGATAGCGAGTGCGGATAACAGGGCGCACGAGGTCCGGTGGACCTCGGCTTTGCGCCGACCGTAGCGAAGCGAAGACACGAACCTGCTCAGGTTCGAGGCTCCGTCTGAGCTACATGAAAAAAGGCAAGGACTTATGTCATAGTTTCATTATAAAAGTGCGGATAACAGGGCGCACGAGGTCCGGTGGACCTCGGCTCTGCGCCGACCGTAGCGAAGCGAAGACACGAACCTGCCAGGTTCGAGGCTCCGTCTGAGCTACATGAAAAAAGCAAGGACTTATGTCCTTGCCTTTTTCATAGTAGTGCGGATAACAGGAATTTTGACGTAGCCCCAGTGTTTTCAGTACTTCTAGCGTTCTTGGCACATCTTTGGCACACCTGTATCTATTGAAACACTGTTCATTGCCTTAACTTTATTGTCCTTCATCACATGGGTATAAAGGTTCAACGTCAGCGTCACATCACTATGTCCTATTATGTCTGAGAGTATTTTATATTCATGTGGACTTTGTTCAATGAATCGAGTTGCAAACGTATTTCTAAAAGCATGACTCGTAAAATAATCAATATCTGCATCAATACACACCCTTCTTATTTCACGATTCAAAGTATACTCTCTTAATATCTCACCTTCTGATGATCTAAATATTAGACCATTATCAACTTCACCAAACAACTCGCTATTTATAAGTTTCTGTTGATTAATAATATCAAGTATTTCATCGGTTAATGGTATATCTCTATTACCACACTCAGTCTTAGCACTATCACCAACCTTGTAACCACCAACTTCATCTCTTGTAATCGTCTTTCTAACATGGATGCATCCATTTACTTCATCAATATCTGATGGATATAATGCAGTTACTTCGCCAATTCTCATTCCAGTTTTAATCATAATTGAAAATACATTAAGATAAAAACTGTTTCTTTCCCTAGCAGCCTTAAAAAATTTTTTAGTCTCATCAAGGGTCAATGCCCTATGTATTGTATCTCCAACTTTTTGGGACTCTCTTTTTAATTTTTTCATGTTCCTGCATGGATTCTTTTCAATAGTTTCATCATACACTGCTGTATTAAAAACATGTTTAAGATGAGCAAAACAAGTATTAAGATTTTCAGGTGTTTTTCCATCATCTAATAATTGCAACCTTACATATTCTATATCTTTAGGTGTAATATCTTTCATTCTCATACTACCAAATGTTTCACCTTGAGATATTTCCACTTCAGATATAATCTTAAATTGAGACTGCTGCGCTCTTAATGTACTTTCACTTACTTCACTTCTTCGAACTCTTGTAAAGTGCTTATAATAATCATCTAATTTAGGATTCTGTTTATCAACTATCCCGTTTTTGATTTCTTCACGCTTTTCAATTTCTTTTTCTGCCAGCTCTTTTTTAGTAGATCCACGTACATAATATCTTACACCATCAACAGTAAATGTTTTTCTATACTTTTTGTCAGCCACACTACACTCCTCCTTCCTATTAAATTTCAAATAAAAAAGGGCTGATGTAATTCAGCCCTTATCTAATTACTAAATAGTCTCAAGATAATCTTCAACTTTTTTTACGCTATATACAATTCTTCTACCAAGATGAATCACCGCTCCTGCATCTTCACCAATCTTTCTTGCTGTAGCAATTCCAACTGAACACATCTGAGCTAATTCATTGATATCAACTGTAAGCTTTTTACAATCTAAATCATTTCTTCTTCTATGCATAAGCAATACCTCCTTTCCTAAAAATTCTATTCTACAAAGCATATTATTTACAAAGTTCCCCTGACTTTCATTCATAGGAAATGGCGGTTGCTTATGCTTCCATCTACAAACTTATATGTTTGCACAGGCCTCTTTTTCTTAAGATCCTCTCCTGACTTGATGTGACTCCTTTTGTTGGCTCCATATCTTTGATATATCATCGCACAACGGACTTCCGAATTAAAACAATGGGATTGTTTTAATATTTCCTACAGTTCATTCAGTTTTTTGATATAATCCAAATAGGATTTCATATTTCTGATCTCCTAACCCTTGGTTATGGTTATATTGTAATTTTTAAAAATTCATCTTTGGGGATTTGACAAATACCATGTAATTTTTAAAAACAACATAAAAAAATGTCCAATCTTCTGGACATTAGCTCGGTGATTGATTTGGAAGATTATAAAATTAGCGATTTAGGAATTAGAATTGAATATTTAAGAGAAAAGATTGATATCAACAAAAAAGATTTTTGCGAATCAATTGGAATATCAAGACAGACACTAAAAAATATTGAAGATGGTATCTCTCCATCTTTCGATACCCTTATACGTATAGCTGACTACTTTGATACTTCTGTTGATTATCTTCTTGGTCGTACTGAGGTTGAAGCTCCTAGATATAAAAAAATTGATGCACTCCATCTTTCAGAAGGCTCGCGATATGTATTAGAAAGTAATGAGACTTATGGTCGCATAATCTCTCATCTTCTAGAAAATGAAAACTTCAGAAAGACTCTTCGTCAAATAGATTCATATTTTAACAGCGAAGGTTTGGAAGCCGCCAACATAAATAACAAACTGGTTAATACAACTAGTAATGCAATAACCGAACACTATAAACCAACTAATACACCTCTTGATGAACAAATATTAGATGCACTTGATAGCATGATTTTTGACTACAATAGAGATAAGATTGATAGATTTGCAAAAGATTTAGCAAATATTCTGTCTTCAATTAGACTTGAATATATGGTTGATTCTAATGATATTGAAAGAGCACATCGTTTAGCTCACTCTATCGATGACATATGTGATGATCTATATTCAAAGGCTGAACTGTCTAAAAAAATGACCCTAGAAACTTTTATAAAAACATATATGCATCACATTAAAAAGGCCAAAGTATTAGGTTCAGATGATAGAGCATATGAGCACTTTGAACAAGCATTTCTATTAGCAATAAAAGATGCAAGTAAATAAAAAGACCTCTGAAAAAAAATCAGAGGTCTTTATCATTAGTTCGTTGAATATAAAGCAATTGTTTTTTCGTCTGCTTCTCCACCGTCAAACGTTCTTAGGAATATTCCATATTCATCTTTTAGAATATAATTTGAGTCATCCAACAAATAAAAAGTACCATACTTTAATTCCATATCACCAATTTTTTGAGAGTCTGTTAATGTCTCGTTTGTAGTATAATCAAGAGCACCTTTATATGCTGTAAAAGTATTTTGTACTTTGCCAAACATATAGTGATTCTCTCCACCCAAATACGTGATTTTTGCAATATCTCCAGCAGGAGCAACAGCACCATATGTCCAATGAGTTGAATCCGCTATAGTATAAATATATCCCTGACCTGGATCCAAAATATAATCCTTCAGAACTAATGGTGCTCTATTACTCTCATCACTTAGTGCATTTCGACCAGTAGGATCTTTAAGACTAATATCTTGTACAAATTCAGTAGGATTTTTAATATCGATATAATACATGTCTGCAACACTATTACTATAGTCCGTAGGAATAAAATAAATCTTTCCATCTAATGTAACCATATTTTTATATGGTTTAATCTCAACTTCTTCTGTTAATCCATGCTCTATTTCTTTTTCAGGTAAAGCAATATCATCTAAATTTATTGTATTGACTGGTCCATCTTTTGTTATATAAACATAATCAGCAATACTATGACCATTATTTACCTTTGCCACACATGCTCCATCATGTAATGCATAAACATATTCTATATCGCCATTAATTTCGAATACTTTTTCATCCCCAGCAAGTTCTTTACGGACTAAAGAAAAATTATTTGACGTTCTATTTGTAATTGCCCAAATAACTCCATCACAGTAATTTTGATAACCATTATAATAATTATTAGCTCCATCAGGGCCTGTAAATACAGTTGTCACTTCAGGTGAATCAAGACTAAATGTCACCCAAGTATATTCATTATTAATATCTACATATCGTTCTCTATATGCAACTACATACTTTCCATTGTCACACCATATTCTCATAGTTCCATCAGTCATAGCATCAAAAATAGTTGGCACCTCATAGCAACCTTTTGTATAATCCTGGAACTGTTTACTTAATTCTGAATAATATGCATACGCTCCTGCAGGCAAGACTTCTTCCTGTGATTCTTCATTTTCTTCTTCAACTACTTCCTCAACCTCTTCAGGTTCCTCTTCAACTACCTCTTCAGGCTCTTCTTTAACTACTGTTTCCTCAACAGTATCAGTTACAACTTCTTCTGGCTCTTCCTTACCACATGCAGAAAGCCCCAACATAGCCACCACTAATAGCGATATCAATACTAATCTAATTGATTTTCTCACAATTTTTTCCTCCCTTTTTACTTTCAGATATTCGCTTTATATCATGACTATAATATAGTATTGACCCCCCCAGTCAACTCCCGTAAATGCAACATATAAAAAATTTCAAATTCACATAATTTTTACACAAAAAAAGCCTCAAGCCTACATAAAAGATGCTGGCCTTGAAGCTCCTTCGTCTTTTTTATTAATATAATACTCTATGAAAGCATTTTTTCACGAACATCATCCATAGATGCTCCAATAATAAATTGATTCTTTTCCTCATCACTTAACTGTGGAACAGTTTTACCCATATTATGTGCAAATTCTATAAGTCCACGATAATCGATATTGAATTTTGGAATCTCATTTATAGAATAAGGATGATAATTAGATAATATCGTCTGTCCACTCATAACTATAAACCTCCCTTATTTGTTTCCCCTTTTCCTCAGGAATAAATATCTGATATGGATGAAGCATACAAATTGGTTCAGCTTCAAAGACATCACAGTAATGTTCCATTAAATCTTTATTAGCAGCAAAACCAGATATAGCACATCCAAAACCATAATCATATGAACGTTGTGCAGCTATAGCAAACAAATGGCCACCTACACCATTATATTGCTTACTTGCTACAACTAATGAATTATTATTTGGTGCAGCAACCATCCATGTAACAAATGAAGATCTCATATTCTCGTCCGGCCTAACTGCAACCAACCCTTGTATAGCAACTGTCCCTTTAACAACAACAGCGTATACTTCATTTTCTTCTAACAATTCAGACCAGTCAACATACCAACCTGTATTTTTATTATATTTTGATAAAAAACTTCTTCTCTTTATGCGAATAACCTCTGTCTCGACAATTTCACCTGAAGTATTATCAATGAGACAAGGTGATAATTCATCAATATCTACATATATCATCTAGTTCACCTCAATTAAATTATATCATATCAATTGCATCTTTACTATGAAGCGATATCCAAATATCAACAAATATACTAATCCTTATTTGCCTTGATTATAAAAAAACTGACATGGATTATGTGTCAAGGATTCGCCTAAGCGAAGGCGTAAGCCCTTGTCCTTTATACATAATCTATGCCAGATACAATCCTTAATTAGCAAATAAGGATGTTAATCAAAATACAAAACAATCATTATAACTACTCCAATAACACCTATGAGTTTTGAATTGCTTATGTAGTTATCGATCTCTGTTTTGAGATTTTTTATTTCTTGATTCTTTTTCTTCAACATGTTCTTGTACTTTGTCTCTTGCACTTGTAAGTCGTTCTTTAATTCCTTTTTCTCGTTCTGCGCTTCCTCCAACATTTCTACCACTGACTGATATTTCTCGTTCAAGTTCTCTACTAAGTTGTCTATATTTTTCGCTGAGTCCGACTCCTGCATTCTGTCTTTCACATTCATTCAATATATCCTCCTTTGATATTTTTACATTAAATTTCTTTGATAAGTTTGTATCTCTTACCTTGTTACCTTGCTCATCTACAAAAGTGATATGCTTTCTTTTATCACTCCACACAACATTCCAACCAAGTTTTTTCATACCATCAATAAACGAATCTTTATCAAATGCAACCTTAATAACATTTAAAAATGCAAGAATACAATCTACCAAAAATGGTTTCTTATTTTCATCAATAAGAAGTCTGTAAGTGTTGTTATCCCACGCAATTACTTCTCCCTCGTCTATACTGCTTCCATCAAAATGTTTTCCCTTCTGAGCGATAGTTAATCCTCTTTCTTTACACATATCATTTGTAAATGATTTCATTTTTTCCATATCAGCTTTACTGGTATGAAGTTTATATCCATCCAAATAACTAACTGTGTTTGTAACAAAATGAATATGTAAATGTTCTTTATCTTGATGTACTACAACTAAAGTCTGAAAACCTTTAAACCACTCTTCTGCAAATTCTTTTCCAAACTCAAGTACTTGTTCGGCAGTTATATTTTCATCTTTATGAAATGAAATAATGTTATGTGCATACATTCTTCCACTATCTTTCTTCCACAAATCCTTTTCATCTAAAAAAGATTTATAAACTGAATCCCATGTAATTACATCTGGAGAGGGACCCGTCATGTAACAATAACCTTCTGCTACTTTTGTATCTTTTAAAACATACTCAATGCAATTTCTCATTGCTGCATGACTCTTTGTTGACTTATTAACTGTCTTGTTGATTGCCACTCATCACTCACCTCACTTCGAAGTTTTGTTACTTCTTCCAAAACATCTAGCAATGTTTTATTAGTTGGAAGTTCACCATTTGTATTTGCTACATGTGACATCTGATTAATATTTGTTCCAATACCTCTTAGTTGCTTATCAATATCAGCCAGATAGTTATTCTTCTCTTTTAGTACATCAACAGTTTCTGATGAGGTAATCTTTCCATAAAGAATTGCCTGCGTAACAAACGCCTGCATACTAAGTCCACTAGATTTAAGTTTTTTAGAAAACATTTCATACTCTTCATCAGATAAACGAACATATATAACATTTTTCTTTTTCCTCATATGATCACTTCCTTAATATTTTTTTCTAACCAAGAGTGGGTAATCAAAAAGGGGAACCCTGTTTGTGGAGTGCAGAGGCAAAGCCTCTAGCAGAAGCATTGAAGATTACAAAAATGATCCAGTGGATCATTTTTTAATCAAGATGATTATGCGGCCCAAGATGCAATGAGTGGAACTCTTGCTGGGTGGTTTCAAGGAGGGCAAAGCCCACCTGACAAGTTTAGTAGCAGCCCTTAGGCTGATACGGTGCATAATGGCTTGCCATTATGCGAAACTTGCCTATTATCCATAAATAAAAAATGATTGATGTTGCAGCC
This sequence comes from Lachnospiraceae bacterium UBA1712, assembly GCA_002317175.1. Lineage (GTDB taxonomy): Bacteria > Bacillota > Clostridia > Lachnospirales > Lachnospiraceae > Colinaster. The sequence continues at coordinate 98,066 of DCJA01000018.1, forward strand.
CCTTTGAAGCTGAAATATCAATCATTGAATAGATACATTTTCCATATGGATAATAGTGGTTTTCGTGAGTGGCTACTTAGGTAGCCGTTTACGAACATGTGCACATATCTGTGCCGAAAAAAAATGCTGCCAAAGAGACGTCAAAAAAACATTTTATAATTAACTGACTCCTCTGTGACATCACAAACAAATAGCATCAAAATGCTCCATAAATTCTTCCATCTTTTCTGGCTCATTTTTTATAGTTGGCACACTTTTGGCACGTTTTTGGCACGGTTTGGCACGCTTTTTTATGAAAACACATGACTTCAGATGAATCATAACGATCATGATTGCATGTCTTGAAACCCGCATATTTACTGGGTTTGTGAGCAACAAAAGAGTCATCCGATGCACTCAGATGACTCTCTATAAAATGTAGTGCGGATAACAGGAATCGAACCTGCACGGTCTCCCACTAGAACCTAAATCTTATGCAACTAATATTTAAAATCTAGCGTATTCAATTACCGCAACTATGCAAGCATATTAGCATATTGGGTGGTTTTTATCAACATATCTAGCGCACCAAATCACTCTCTTAACACGCAAGATTGTAATTTCGTTTTCTTTTTCTTTTCAAAAATGTTTTTATTCCAACCCATATTAGTAGTAATATAATATCTAACAACACTCTAACAAGTGATGTGATAACCTCATTTGCAAAGAATAATTTACTTCCTTCTGAAAACAAATTTATTTTCCAAACAAACGAAAAATAGCTATCAATATGATGTATGCAAAGTAAATCTAATGAGTTACGACCTAAGAATATAATACCCTTACTGCAACGAAATTGTTGTAACCCCTGCGAAAATTGTATCACAACAATACATCCTAAAATAGCAATTAAAACACATAGCATAGAATATGGATACTTTCTTGTAGCCATCTCAATATATATTCCTCTGTCACAAACCAAATATATCCATACAAAAAAAGATACTATTCCAAGTTCTCTCCACCTTACAGATTTTATATCAACTTTATTCTTAATATAATTACCACTTTCCATAAATAATAAGATTAATGGCATCATATCTACACAATGAGGTAACCTTAGGATTGACCCTACCCACATGCCTAAAAAAGCAAAAATTAGCAAAATAATAAATCTGTATTCTTTTATTTTGTAATCAAACAATCTATAAAAGCATCTAGCCCAAAATATAGCAATTAAAAACCACAAAACACCTACACCATACATTTGTAGTGGGATAGGAAATGGAAGTGGCCCGTAGTTGTTCCCGTTGCCCCATAATATGCGACGAATATTATCCCATAGACTATCTATAAAAGGTGCTTTTTTTATAAAAGTGGAGACGGCAAGATTTACACCTCGCATAATAAACACAGGAATTATGAGACGAATAAAATCCTTTTTTATTAATTTAGAAAAAGAATTTAATTGTATAGATTTTATTGTAAATCCAGCCAGAAGAAAAAACAAAGGCATATGGAAAGAAAAAATGAGGTTACGCGTCTTACCTCCAAAAGCAACTGTATGTCCTATTATCGTACATACAATTGCTATGCCTTTAGCTATATCAATCCAATCTAATCTGTCTGTCTGTCTGTCTGTC
>DCJA01000018.1:99761-104117 GCA_002317175.1 Lachnospiraceae bacterium UBA1712
GTCTGTCTGTCAAATTTTGAACTTTCCATTTCATTTGTCAAGTATTTTCTCCCTTCAAAAATAAAAAAATATGAACCACATTATATATATCACAATGTGGTTCATAAGTCATTAAGTATTTATCTGGATATTAGTTCCTTCTCAATGGTTGGTTCATAATCGTGGTCTTTCTCCCACAAAATATAGTCTTCTTTTGGTTCTTTAGAGAACTGTAAAATATTTCTGAGCTGTTCAACTTCAATATCTCTTTCAACATAACGCTCATTTTCTGCTCGAAGGCTTTGTTCAAGTCGTTCTCTAGCTTCCGCATGCGTCATAGCTCTATCACGCCACATGGAAACTTCATTTCTTAATTTGTAGTTTTCAGCGTTCATTTTATCAACGATTGATTTATGCTCGGCAAAATCAATTATATTATGCCCTGTAAACGTTTTATGAGGTGTAGCAGGTTTTACCTCTGAACGTTCAATATCTTTATATTTTCGTTCAAGTCTATCTAATATGCTTATCACTTTTTCATTCTCCTTTTCCAATTCTTTTTTCTGAGATAGTAATATATAAGTCTCTTTATCTAAATGTTCTCGGTTTTCTTTTTTATGTTCAATTTCAATATGATGAGCTTTACATAATAATTCTAGCTGTCCACGTTCTGCACGTGTCCATTGTTCCTGAGCAGTTCCCAAGCCTTTCTGTGTTGTATATCCCTGTTCTGCAAGAGCTTGTTTCAACGAGTTCTGAATTTCCATACCTGTTTTTAGATGCCCAAGCGGTATATAGTCCAAATGTAGATGGGGAGAAGCCTCGTCAAGATGTATGTATGCACCAACAATATGTAAATTAGGATTACGCTCTCGAAACTCGGTAACATAGTCTGTCATAATTTCAACAGCCTCTTTATCAGATGGTCTGTTATTTCTATCCCCAAGCTGAACAAGCACCTCGTAGGCTTCATGCTTTCTTTCATCATTTCGGACCTTCTGCAAATAATTATCAACCTGTCGCTCTGTGTGTCCTTTTTCTTTCTGCCTTTCGTTGTAAGCTTTTCTAGCATCGTCGAATAAATCTTTATATGCTTTAGAAATAGGCTCATGGACTAAAGTGACATTATTCTTAGTCCTCTCATGGTCAATATGGTCTTGCCTATTTCTAAAATCTCTATCAAAGTTATGTCGTTGACTATAATCATGCCCACAGTGAAATGTAAGTGTTTTAGTGATTTATATCGCCGCCTTTCAGTTTTGTTTTAAAAAATGAATGCTACGATTTATCTTTTCTGTATAGATAAATTATAGCATCCATTTTTGTTTCTCCAAAACTGGTAACTCAATACCCAAAGTGGAGCCACTTTGTATTTCGCAAGGGGTTACACCCCTTGACCCTATTGCCACAAAAAATGGTATAACTCGATCACAAATCGAGTTATACCATTTTTTTGTGGTTACTTATTCTTTTATTACTCCTACAATAATCTTAAATAATTATGCTCAGTTTACTCAGCTCAGCTCAGAGCCCCGAACACAAGCCCTTGTTCGGGGCTCTATTGCAAAACATCGTGAATAAGCGGTTATTGCTGTTGAAAAAAGAATGAACTCAATTTACTCACTTTACTCATCAAAAATATGTGGAAGTGGCATTTGAACTCCAACACGTTCAAATTCTCCAAAATCCGAAAACTCTTTTTCAATATCTTTTTCATTGCTGTGAACAAAATCATGGCTATCATGAATAAGTTTGTATTCTTCAACAACTGCCTTAACAGTTTGTGCCTCTATTTTCCTAGCTAAACCATGATTGCTAGCACAACGTTCAGCTATCCTTTGAAAATTACCTTTTATATTACCATGGTTAATATATTCTAGATAATTCTTCATTGAAGAGAAAAACGCATTTTTATAAAAGGTAAAATCATTATCATGAATATCAATAACAAACTGAAAACGTCTATATGATTGAACTTTTTCTTTTATTTCCGAAGAGACAAGAGAACCATCTTTATCTGTATATTCGCCTGCAAGTCCATCTAGAAATTCTCTATAAGGCTGAACAGAATTAACAATATTGACAACATTACATAGATTAATATTGCCGAATTTAATGTTCTGTTTTTGTCGAGTGGGATGTGGGTCAAAAACATTAAATACGTTTCCTCTACCGTTTAGTTCCAATAACAAATCGATAGCTCGTCTATCGCTCCAAATAATAACAGGTTGTCCGTCATACCCTTCAAAGGCAACTCCCTTTGCTCCAACCTCAAAAAATATATCACTATCACTTTTAAGTTCTGGGAACAAATTTCTTGCAATAGCTCTAGACAATAAACCCTTACCAGCTCCACCAGAACCAGAAATGTAATAGTTTATTCTTGTGGCAGGTGGGTCGAGCTCTGAAATATATTCAAGTCTAAATTTTTTGAGCTTTTCCGCATCATTCATATATAAGATTTTATCTTCTTGCTTGCATTGTTTTAATGTTTTTCCTAGATATAGCACATCATAACGCATTTTATCTTTAGCGCTTAAATCTTGCCCGTAAGTCTTACGGTCTTTTGTCCTTTTATCGAGTTCAGTTCTAAAATCAAAATTGGAAATTATCTCATCATCGCTATACAGCGCTTTATCCTTTGCTTGTTCATTTTCAGACTCATGAGTCAAATATTGAACACAATCAAGAAAAGAACCTTTACCTTTGGGCACATCAATAAAATTATCTGGAATTTCAAACCATTTAGCAATCGCACTTAATTCGGGATTACTGGGACATTCAAGAACAATATGCCAATGTCTCGGTTTATTGTTCCCTGCTTTTATATGTCCTGTGTCATCATTAGCTTCATCAGCTTCACTATAAACATCTCTGTCGTGACACACGTACGCATATCTTTTGATTGTCTTATGCTCAACAGCTTTTAAAATTGTTTCCTGTGTTATGAGAATCTCGCCGGTAACTGGATGTTTCTCATATTGCATTATGTTGTATGTTCGTGCTCTCATTTTAAGAACCTCCTAAAAAAATATTTTTGGAGACACTCGATTTTTTGAGCATGTATTTACTTTTGAATTTCTAATATGCTAAAATATAGCTAGCTAAAGGTAATACACATTGTATCCATGGACGTTGTTTGCGCAACGTCTTTTTCTTCGTAAAGATATTGTAGAATTTTTAAAATATGAAAATCAAGGGTTTCAAGAAAAAAAGAGCGAAAAAATTTTTCGCTCTCATTTTTTTATATTTTGCCACGACGTTTCTTTTTGGCATTTTCTTGTTGTACAAATAATGATTGTGGATTATATGCATCTGACACTTGTATTGTCAGTCCAAGACTTTGTAAATAATGTTCTGTTGTAGATAACTGGGAATGCCCCATTATGGTTTTTAAAGCATATATATCTTTGGTTTTTGTGTAATAGTTTACAGCAAAAGTATGTCTCATAAGATGTATACTTGTTTTTTGAACATTTCTTGCTCTGTTATATGTGGCAACATTATCTTGCATTGTTCTATTTGCCATTCTTTCCCCTGTAGCAATGCAAAATAAATAGTTCTCATTCGTCAAATCAAATTGCTCTATATAGCGATTTATAATAGAACATAGTTCTTTATTGATTTGTATTTTCTGTCCTATTTTCTGCTTTGTATGCTGAACGTATATAACAGCATCTTTTGAAAGATAATCAGACACTCTCAAATCAAGAACAGATGAAAGTCTTAAACCTGTTGCCATTACAAAATTAATAAAAACCCATGTCTGATATTCAACTTCGCTACACCCTTTCGCAGGCTTCTTTAAAAGGATGGTTATTTCTTCATCTGTATATATTTCTTTTATTTTTTTCTCAAATTTGGGAAGAGCAAGAGAGCATGGGTCCATATACCCCTTATCCTGCATCCAATAGAAAAAAGCTCTAATACTTCTACAGTAACTTGTTACAGTTACATCACTTTTATTTTCGTCTTCTTGGAGTTCAATAATTTCATTGTTGTACATTTCCTCTGATAATTGCGCAGTAGAAAAATAATTACCAAAGTTCTCCATAAAGTGGTCTATATGGAGTATATAAGTATCAAGCGTTTTAGAGCTTAACCCCTCAGCCTTTTTAGCAAGAAGATACTTTTCATAGGCATCTTTTATTTTTATTGACTTGACTTCCATTACCTTACGTCTCCTCATTTTCGTGTTCTCCTTTCGTTTTGAGAACACGCTAGATTATTTAAAATCTACTTTAGATGCTACCATAATTCATGGTACAAAAAAAGAGCTTTTTATCTTTATTACATAAGATAAAAAACTCTTTAAAACTGCGGATAACAGGACTTGAACCTGCACGTCTGTTGACAATAGAACCTAAATCTATCGCG
>DCJA01000018.1:104126-119648 GCA_002317175.1 Lachnospiraceae bacterium UBA1712
GTCTGCCAATTCCGCCATATCCGCTTATTGAAGAGCACCAGAACCTAAATCTAGCGCGTCTGCCAGTTCCGCCATATCCGCGTATCAATTTCTCAATCAACTATTGTATTATACGCATTACGCCAAATACTGTCAATTATTTCCAACCTTACTGATTATCTCACGGTTGATCTTAATAAGGAATAAAGCTGTCACAGTAAAGCTCATACCTTCTGCGATTGGAAATGCCCACCATACATTATTAACTTCACCAGTAAGACTGAGAAGATATGCAGCAGGCAGAAGCACAACAATCTGTCGCATAATAGAGTTTATCATACTGTATACTGCTTTACCCAATGCCTGGAACACTGAACCGATTATTATACAGAAGGCAGCTATTGGGAAGTGAACACTGATAATACGAAGTGCCGGTATACCCATACTGAGCATATGCTCTGATGCATCAAACATCAAAAGCAGTTTGTCCGTAAGCAGCCAGAATACCACAGTTCCTGTTGTCATAATGGCAAATGCATAAGCACAGGACAATTTGATGGTTGATACCATTCTGCTTCTCTTCTGCGCTCCAAAGTTATAGGCAATAATAGGCACCATACCATTGTTAAGACCGAAAATTGGCATGAATACAAAGCTCTGTAGCTTGAAGTAAACACCAAATACTGCAGTCGCAGTTGAAGAAAACTCAATAAGAATCTTATTAAGTCCATATACCATCAGGGAACCAATGGACTGCATGATAATAGATGGAAGACCAACTGAATATATTTTCTTTATTACCTCTATATCAGGTCTGAAACCCTTAAACTGAAAATGAATCTCATGATTGCACTTAATATTCATTATAAATGCTAATATAGCAGCAACAATCTGTCCTATAACAGTTGCAATGGCAGCACCCTTTACTCCAAGAGCAGGAAAGCCCAATAAACCAAATATCAGGATAGGATCAAGAATAAGATTAATAACCGCGCCAGTTGTCTGGGTTATCATGGTATGCACTGTTCGCCCAGTTGACTGAAGTAGTCGCTCAAAAATAAACTGGAAATATATACCCACTGATACACAGCATACTATTGTAAGATAATCTACTCCATAGCCTACAATCTCCATATCTGAAGTCTGGCTCATATAGAAAGGCTTAACCACCAATAAACCAACAAATACAAATATCACAAAATTAATCAGCGAAAGGAATATACCATTCATGGCTGCTTTGTTAACGCTGTTATAGTCTTTCTCTCCCAAAGACTTTGAGAGTATCGCATTAACTCCGACTCCCATTCCACCTCCAAGTGCAATCATTATAGACTGCAATGGAAATGCAAGTGATACCGCTGTAAGTGCATTTTCGCATATTCTTGCAACAAATATTGAATCTACTACATTATATAAAGCCTGAACCAGCATGGAAATCATGATTGGCAGAGACATATTTAACAGAAGCTTATTAACTGGGAGAACTCCCATCTTATTCTCTACTATTTCTTCAGGAATATCTTTTTTTATTTCTTCACTCATCTGTATACCTCAGATATCTGGCATATATCTAATAAAAACCTCAAAATCGCAACATTGACTAGTATACAATAAAAAAAGTAATAAAATCAATGATTTTCTTCAAGCAGATACTGTAGACAAATAAAGGTGATTACGAAATCGTAATCACCTTTTAAATATCAACTATATCTTTAACAGCCTAGTTACCAAGATTCTTAACTGTTTCTGTTAAATCATCGCATGACTGCTTAGCTACATCACTTATAGAAGTAAGATCCTGGCTGTTCATGGCAATCTGTTCAAGTGAGCTGTTAACTCCCTGAACTCCCACATTAACCTCACTCTGTGACTGGGAAATGACATTGAGCGCATCTGACACATTGCCCATGCTGTCCGCAATAACATTACATCCAGTAAGAAGTTTATTAGAACTCTCTGCGTAGTACTTAGCCGTATTACCATATTCAACAGCAGTATCTTCAAGCTTCGCATAATCAGGTATAACAGTATCTTTAAGGAAATTCAGCACTGCTTCAGATTCATCACTGAGTGTCTTTACCGAACTTAATACTTCAGTAATAAGCGTATCGATCTTAGTAGTTTGCTCACTGGTTGTTGCCGCAAGCTTTCCGATTTCCTCCGCAACTACTGCAAAGCCCTTTCCGGCATCTCCTGCTCTGGCTGCTTCAATTGAAGCATTAAGTGCAAGAAGATTGGTCTGAGTAGCGATATTTTTAATAGAAGCTGATACTTCTGTAATCTCTTCGATCTTCTTTGCTTCTTCCATGGCGTTTTCAAGATTTACTCTTGAATTTTCAGTTCTGGAAACAGCATTATTCTTGCCTTCAATAATCTCTGGAACCAGGCCATTAACCCTTGAAGTAATCTCTGTAGACTGGTTTGCAATCTCCTGAGCCTGAGCCGCAAGTTCAATAGCTTCATTCCTGCTTTCTTCACAGGAACCTGCTATGCTCTGAACGTTAGTTGTCTGAGTCTCAATATTTGCTCCAGTTTCTTCCATAATGGCTGAAATATCCATGATAGAATCATTGATTGCACCAACATTCTGACTAATAACTGACATGTTGTCAGAAATATCTATAGTTTCTTCTTTTGTCTTTCTAACTACATCAATAAAGCTTGTCTTTAACTCATTTAACAGGTATTTAACCTCTTCTGTCTGAGTCATAAACTTGGTCAGCCTGAATGTATCTTTGGTATCAGAATTAAGTACATTGTCAATAACAAAATTCTCAATATCATCGAGTGGCTGTAACAGTCTGCCTATTCTCTTGACTATAGCAATTAACAATGTCATTGTACAGAAGAATCCGAGTAAGAAAAGAAGAACTATGAATCTCTGCACCAGTCTCTCAACTACTCTTGTTTTCTGTGTAACACCGATTGTCCATCCCGTATTATCAATCTGCTTTGTGGCTACATATACATTTTTACCATTATAATTTCTAGCCTTCATGGTATTGAACTCACCAGCTGGGAATCCAACCTGCTCATATAGATTGGTATCACCTTCCTCGCTAGGTAAGAACTCTGCATTCTCATGAACAACTACTGCTCCGTCTGAATTAACCAGAAAAGCTGAGAAATCATCAGTAGTCAGCTTATTAACCTTCTCTACGAGAGTATCAACACAAATATCAGCAAGTACAACTGCTCTTTCTCCTGCAATCTCACATTCAGAAGAAATGGTAACTACCATCATACCAGTTGCATAATCAACATAAGGATCTGTATATGCTACATTGCCTTTGCCTGCTGCAAGCGCTGCATCCCACCAGCTTCTAGTAGTAGGATCGAGACTTGACAGGTCTGCTCTGTTGGCTGCATTAACACTCTTGTCATATTCGAAGCATACATAATACATAAGTGCATCATTGGAACCATCAAGACACATAGCCAGATAATCCATAATCGTATCATGATCAGTATTATCCAAAAACGCCATACTATTTGATATTTCAAGCACGCTTCGCGCTTGCTGACCAAGCCAGTCAGAAATATCGTCTGCTGCCAGATCCGTCATAATGTTCATCTCTTCTTTAGTGTAACTAACAAGATTCTTATTATAGGTATATCCAGCAATTACCTGAATCACTATAAGAAGAGCAATATTACCTGCGATAATCATGTTGACTATATCACGGGCAATTGTTTTTACTTTTCGGCCTCCATTACTCTTTGCCATTTGTAATCCCCTTTCGAATTTATATTTTAAAAATCCATTACTCTGTAAAAAGCTTCTTTGGGCTGTCCATTATCATCAAATAATAAAGGATAGTTTCTTCTACCCATAACAGGGAAATAATTCAGCCAGCTATCACTATCGGCTACCCCCCAGAAAGTTACAGCCTCAATGTGTTTAGCATAGCTTCTCAGGATTTTAAAAAGTTCTCCATAACGCTCAGCCTGAATTCGCTCGATTTCAGGAGTCAGACTTATCTGTGGATCCTCCTTACCTGGATGATATACCGATATGTCAAGTTCTGATATTCTCAGTTTCAGTCCAAGAGCTGCATATTCTTCTATAGAACGCTTTATCTCGTCCATGGAAGGATCATATATACTGATATGAAACTGCATTCCCATTCCTGCAACAGGTACTCCTTCAGCAATAAGCTGCTTAAGCATCCGAACAATCTTTGCTCTCTTTTCAGGAATGCATTCGTTGTAGTCGTTGTAAAATAACTCTGTGTTAGGCATTTCCTCATGGATAACTCTAAAAATCTTGGCTATGTAATCTTCTCCAAGGATGTTTAACCACTTGGTATCACGAAGATACTCATCCGACTTATCCTCTATAGCCTCGTTCAGTGCATCAAAAGTTTCAAAATCACCAAAGTGCTCTCTCACCAGCCTTGTATGGCTACGCAATGTATCCAGCAACTGCTCTGCTGATGCATTTTCAAAAATATAATCCGGAGTCTGATTGTGCCATACCAGCGTATGTCCATGCATAGCAATGTCATTGGCCCTGGCAAATTCAAGTAGTTTATCCGCATTGTCAAATCTGTATTCACCAGGTTTTTGTGTCAGGCTTCCATACTTCATGGCGTTAGCGCAGGTCATACTGTTAAAATGAGTTGCAATCAGATCCGCTTTATCCAAATCATGATTTTCAAACGCAGCACCAATCCTAAAATATGGTGCGTATTTGTCTTTTAGCGCTTCCATTAATACATAATCCTTTCGGTTAGCACTTTAGCGTGCTAACTTGTTACATTATACGATATTACAGCTAATAAGTACATTAGTTATTAATAATAAGCAGTCAATAATATCAGATATTTATCTCAAGCATAATTGGTCCATGGTCCTGTCTGTCACCGGAATCAAGCATATTTGACGCTGTAATCTGTTCCTTAATTCGATCGCTGACAATAAAATAATCAATTCTCCAGCCTGAATTATTAATCTTGCTGGTCTTGATTCTCTGCGACCACCAGGAATAAGCCTTTTCAACATTGCCATTCATATATCTGAAAGAATCCACAAAGCCCTTGGCAAGAAGGTTGCTAAAGCCTGTCCTTTCCTCATCTGTAAATCCCGCAGACATATGATTGCTTGCCGGGTTGGCCAAATCTATTTCCTCATGGGCTACATTGAAATCACCACATGCAATAACAGGCTTGTCCTTATCCAGTCCACTTAAATAATCTGCATACAATTCATCCCAACGCTGTCTTTCCGACAATCTTTTAAGTTCATCCCCTGCATTTGGAGTATATACATTGACAAAATAGAAGTTCTCAAATTCAACAGTAAGAAGACGTCCTTCATCGTCCATGGTATCCGGAGCACCTATTCTTGGGGCAGTCATTGAACCTGTTAATCCTTTCTTATAAAGAACCATAGTCCCTGCGTAGCCCTTTCTTGCAGGTGGATTAGAGCTAACCCACTCAATGCAATAGTCACTGAAGTATTCTTCCAGAATCTCTAAATGCTTGGCTGAAGGACCAGTGGAAGGCAGCTTGGTCTCCTGTATGGCAATCACATCTGCATCTTCCCCTTTAATAGTATTCAACACTTCTCTTGAAAGAAGTGCTCTGTCGGATGCAGAAGTCAATGCTGCATTAAGTGAATCTATATTCCAGGATATTAATTTCATTCTGTATATCTCCTCGTATTCTGCAAAAAAGACTAACTAAATAGGCCATCATCATCCAAAGATTCCCTGCCATATCTTCAATACTAAATATCAATATTCTTAACATATAAAAACAGGCTCTGATAATCATCACTGTAATCTTTAGAGGGAATAATCTCCATCATTACCCTCTTGAAACCATCCTCATTCTTTCTCCTGTAGAAGATACTAAGCGATGTCTTGTCGCCCTTAAAATAATCTCTAAGGTATTCGATATCTGTTAATCTCAAATACTCCTCAAGATCGTCTGGATGAACCTGTCCAGTTCTTCCAAATGAAATCAGCCAGTCAGAAATCTTGTCAGCAAAGCCCTTTTCGCTTGTCTGCTCGGTTTCATTCATATTGATAATCTGATATGTATCATTAGTTATATTTATACCGAGAATTTTGGTATAAAGCTCGCACAATGCGGTATGTGCGTCGCGTTGACCTCTTCGGTCGATACCTTTCTTATGATAATATGCGTTCTTTGCCTCATACATTCTTGCCTCAGCAATAGCGCCTAGCTGTCGTGTAGATGCATTAGGTAGTTCATACTTATCTACCCAGCCATAGGATACAGATATCTCATCAACCAGCTTCCCTTTCCAATTAGCTACAGTACTATCAAAGTCCACCAGAATATCCTTTATCTCTTCTCCGTCACAGAATAGAATTGCTACGAATTCATCACCACCGACTCTATACAAATGTCCATGAGGTCCAAGAATCTTCTTCATACAATCAGATACACCTATAAGTAACTCGTCACCTGCTGTATGTCCTTTGGTATCATTGACCACTTTAAGTCCATTGGCATCAAGTGAAATATATATGAACTTATCTTCTTCCGGAATATCATTATGTTCATATATTTTTTCTTCATAAGCTCTTCTGTTAAACAGGCCTGTCATCTCATCTGTCTGAGTCTTTTTAATCAGCTTTTCTTTTTGTTTCTTTTCCTCATCTATTATGCGTGTAGTATAGATAATTTTGCTAGGTCTGCCTTCATCATCCTTTTCCATCACAATAAAACTAGCCAGAAACCAGCCCATACGTCTTCCCACGAATTCCTCTGACATAACAGATTTATTGCGCATTCTCTCGGCTACTGTTCGAAGATTGGTGAATTCAAGAGCCCTGTCTCTATACTCATCCGTTGTTGCTGAGCCCATGACTACTTCCATCATCTTAGTGGCACCATTATTCCTATTAATACTTACCATCTTTTTTATTTCGTTTTGGGCATTGAACTCGACTACAGTATCCTTTTCAAGGTCAATCACATGCATACTGTAAAAGATATCTCCAAGAGCACCTAAAGTATCATAGTACTCTTTATTATCCTCCATCGCCTTTTTCAGCTTCAGCATCTGTTCCTGTTCTTTTCTGACTACCTCATCAACATCATAATGATAGCCCTGTAGCGAATATCCGCCCTCAATTGCTTTGGCTGTACCACCGCATCGAACATAGCGTACTCCCTTTGAAGGATGCTTCCATAGATAAGTATTTTCGTCAAAATACCCCTGTTGCATAAGTCCAACGCTGCTAAGCACTGATTCAACTGCTTCAGAAGTTATATTCGAAAACCAGTCATTATATATTTCTTCTGGTGTACTATCCTTCTTTTCAATACCAAGAAGTTTAAGCATAGTATCATCTGCATACATTCGTGGTTTTTCATTTTCAACCAGTTCAATTCTCCAGGTACCCATGTTTGCAGATGCAATAATATCTCTAATTTCTCCGAGCTCAGCATCCTGCTTAATCTGAGTAGTTGTCATTTCTTTGATTTTCAGATTCTGCTTTGCTATCTTTCTGCTTATTTCGCTATACATGATACTTGCTGTAGTCTTTAGTATAACGATATCATTAATGTTGGTACGTGGATTATCTACTCCAATAAATCCTATAATTTTGCTATCTTTATATATAGGCGCAGTGATTAGACTATCAATCCCCTGTGGCTCCAGTATTTCGTATGTAAGGCTGTTTGCCTCGACATCTTTATCCAGAGCAGAAATAGCAAATGCGCCTACACGTTCAAATTCATCAACCCATACAGCAACACTTTCATATGGAATACTCTGTAGATTATCAATCTCTGGCGTAACGCCTTCTCTGCACCATTCATATGTATTATCCAGAGTTTTTCTATCATCAGAAAACTCAAAAACATATGCTCTGTCAGCTTCATAATGATTGGCAACATCTCTCAATATTGCATCAATATCATCTACATATTCAATGAGCTTACCTAAAAAAGACATAGCCTGATCATATTGAGCATAATTTATATCATTTGAAAATGTATTTGTATTATTATCTTCCAAAATAACCTCCGCAGTTATCGATAAATTCACTCAAATTCTTTCTATATATTATAAAATACTTATGTACTACATTCTACCCTTTGTTGCTAAATAATGCTGTTCCCACTAGATTCGCATGCAACTTCTCTCATCTGGTAATCTACATCATTTTTAATCATTTCAAGCATAATAGCAGCTATCTTTGGATCAAACTGTTTTCCAGCATTGGTCTCTATCTGCTCATACACCAGCTTCTGTTCCATAACCGCTCTGTAACTACGATTAGAGGTCATGGCATCATAAGCATCTGCTACTGCAGTTCTCAACATATCTGTTAAATACTTCCTCATCTAACTCTGCATTATGCTTTTTTTCATATTCTTCCTATTCATATTTTTATTTTCAATAAATCCTATACTTTTCATTAATCTGCAAATACCTCCAGCTACATAAGAAGCCTATACTTATATTATATCATAGAAGTATGTTATTTTATTTGTATCCCCCAATATTCAATAGATCAACATACTTACTTGAGTAAATAAAAATATATCATTGCATAATAAAAGCCCCGGAATTAATTCCGAGGCTAAACAGTTAATTATCTATTTGTATTCAAATCCGCTTAACTCATTTAACGGAGTTTCTAACATCTGAGGTTTACTAAATATATATTTCACAAGTTTCAAACTCTTTGCAAAATAGAAGCCGTCTCCTATTCTCTCATCCAATGTTGCGCCGAAATCAACTACGTCACGAATCTGCTTACTGCCATCAGGCATTATAAGTTCCTTCTTGTGAATGGTTCCAATCGTAATCATAATACTGTTGGTTCCATAATTATTTAGATGATGATATACAGCAGGACATTTGATACTTCCAAGATTACTTAAAAGAACCGTAGTGTAGTTAGGGTCTCCATCTGTAATTGACTTTAGATTGTGTCCCCAGAAATCCAGAAACTTAACAAATCCGACAACGAATGCAAGTATAGGCATTGGTAATTTGGCCAGTGTTGTCATAAGTTCGTCTACACCGCCACTTGCCACCTCACTCTTTCTGGTTTCCTTAACGTCTCCCACTATCTTCTTGGCTATTTCATTTACTGTATCAGTTTCCTTTGGAACCAGTACCATCAGCGCCTCTTCAGCATGATCTGTAAATCGGCGCTTGGCAACAAAGCTCATGGATATATCATATCGTTCATATACCCTGCGTCCCTGAATAAATCTATTTAACATTGGTCTTTCCATTACCATCTTTGTAACTGCGTATATTATGCAATGGAACAATGTCATCTTATAGTCCATTCCTGCAGCGGCTAATTCTTCATTTTTCTTATCGATAAACTTCAAAAGTTCTGTAATATCAAATTCATCATTAAGAAATACTTCCGCCTCCGTTCTCTTTGGCAAAAGATGTGGCATAATACCCTGAAGTCCACGTGTTTCCTTTACACGAAATGCATCCCTGCGATCTCCCCATTTTCTCTTTCTGTCATTTCCCATCCTGCAAATCCTCACTATACATATATTTTGCTATCGCATACTTATTTGCTTAATCTCAAGATTATCCTATTTTGCTGCCTCTTCACTATTCGCTTCTTCCTCAAGCTGTCTGTAGGACACCTTACCAACAAGTGTTTTAGGCAATTCTTTTCTGAACATTATCTCCTTTGGAAGGGCATATGCATCGACACGTTTCTTCAACATGTCCATGATTTTTTCTTTCATTTCATCAGAGCTTTCGAAACCATCCCTTAATACCACATATGCTCTGACTCTCTGACCTCTTCGCTCGTCTTTTACACCTATTACACAGCTATATGCTACTTCAGGTACAGAATCTATTACATTTTCCAGCTGGCCTGGATATACATTGTAGCCGTTGGTTATAATCATTCGCTTGATTCTCTGACTAAAGAACACAAAGCCCTCTTCATCCATGCGTCCTAAGTCTCCTGTATATAACCAGATATTTCCATCGCCTAACTTTCTTAATGTCTGTGCGGTTTCCTCTGGATTCTTCAGATAGCCCTGCATAAGAGTTGGACCAGTCAGTATTATTTCACCCTCTGTGTTTGGTGGTAATACGTCGTCAGTTCCCGGCGCTACAATTGCATATTTCATATCGGAAAATGGCAGACCAATACTTCCTTCCTTTTCTCTGTCCCAGGGAGTAAGACAGCTGGCAGTAACACATTCTGTCAGACCATAGCCCTGTCTTATTCTAACCTTTGCACCATGCTCCTTAAGGAATTCATCAACTTTGTTCTTAAGTTCAACAGAAAGCGAATCTCCCCCACAGAATACACCCTGAATGAAATCAAGCTTAACACCCTTCATATCTGGAATGTGCAAAAGAGCTTCAAAAATTGTAGGCACACCAGCGATAACATGTGGCTGCTTTTTGATTATCATCTGTGCATATTTTTTGATATTAAAGGAAGGCATCAAAATGCATTCTCCGCCATGAATCAGAACCATATTGATGTTGATTCCGAGTCCAAACCCGTGGAACATCGGCATACAGCTCAGCATTCTGGTTTCAGGACCTACATTTTCACCAAAGGCATCCACACACTGGTATCCTACACCATTCATATTGAAATCTGTCAGGCATATACCCTTAGGAGTGCCACTGGTTCCGCCGCTATACAGAATAACCGCCGTCCTGTCCATATCAAATGCGACCTCTTCAACATCAGTAGCCTTATTTTTCAAGAACTCATTCCACACTATTCCGTTATCCGTATTAGGGTATTTTAGATATTTTTTCCCTTCTGTGAGAACATAAGGCATTTTCATATATGCTGGCAGCTCATCCTGAACTCTTGCAACTATAATTGTTACAGAATAATCAACTGACTTTAGTGCATTACACACTTTTTCATAGAACTGATCAAGGATAAGAATAACCTTACTATCTGTAAAATTAAGGTAGTAAGCAATATTCTCCTCTGAGGATAATGGGTGAATCATGTTGGCAATGGCGCCTATTTTGTTGACTGCATAAAAACAGCACAAGGCCTGTGGAACATTAGGCATACAAATAGTAATTGATTCCTTCTCTTCGACTCCCATATATTTAAGCGAAGCCGCTACGTCATCAATTTTCTTAACAAAAGTCTTATAATCAGTGGTACGATTAAAAAACTCATATGCCAGAGCTGAAGGGTATTTCTTTGAAATATCCTTAATAGATCTGTACATGGTTTTTTCTGGATAATTAATCTTATAACTCATTTATTTCCCCTCACAACTATTTAATAATTTTTTACTGCCGTCGAAAAATTGTACATTGCTTTACACAAATTAGTCAGACTGTTATCACAACTCTGAGACTCAGCTTTCTGGCAATATGTTAATACACCGTATTTCAAGGTATACGAATTATTTCTATTAGCAACCTTAAATTCATACATATGGTTTATGTTTGAATAATCAACTGCAATGTCCACATAAAAGACATCAGCTGAATCAACAGCTTCGACAGAATACTCGGATTGCGCTTTCGTATCTTTGTTAGTACATGCATAGACATAGCGCCTGCTATCTCCAGAAAAATAATGTCTTAATATCAGTTCATCTCCCAGTATCAGTGAACTTCCCTGGTAAGCAGTTCCATTTGGCAGGTTTCCTGTAGTCTTCATCGAATAATCTGATGAAGGGAACCTTGTAGCCAGATCAGCTGTCACAAGACCTGCGCTGTTGTATCCAAAATAATTCCTTGCCTGCTCATTATAATCAATCAGACTGCTACAAATATTTATCAGTTTCTCAGAATAATCACTTTTTGAAGATAGCACGCTCCTGCAATATATATCACCGCTATATACATATTTCGAACTACTATTAATGTTTAATGATATATTTGTATTGTCTGTAGCGGTAAGTGTATGCTTATCCGCAAGTTCCTTCGGTGCACATTTATATTGAATCTTATAAAGTCCATCTTCAGTTTTAACAGGTTCAGTTTTTTTACCATCTACATATAATAAAGTTCCAACAGGTGCAGCTATATACAGGTTAATACCTATAGAATTCACTTTGTTGCTATTCAACTCAAGTGACATAGAATCGACCTTAACTGCTTTGCCATAACCGCAGACTGAACAAATCCCACCAGCACCCTTACTGTCGTGAACTTCAGTTTTGCCACAACCTGAGCATTTGTGACTGCTGCTCGTCGCGCCTGCTGCCCCGCTCTTCACAGCAACAAAACTGTGTCCGGTTGGATCTACAGTAATATTACTTTCTACAACAGTTTTGCAAAGCGAACATACAGTACTTGCCAGTCCACTCTCCGTACAAGAAGGAGCTACATCAATTCTGGTCACCTTATAGCCCTCATGCTCAAGATATCTGATTCCAATATAATTACTATCAATTATAGTTCGACACTGTTTACAGTAGGTTCTTCCTGTTGATCCGTATTCGTAACACCCAGGCGCTCTAGCCCCTACCTGCATAGTGTCTGTATGCAGACATGTATCCGATGGACGAACAAACTTATTATCATTGCTAATTTCTATTTCACTTGTGTTGTCACCTATAACAAATTCTCCGCTATCGGATATATAATTATTCCTTATATATACTTTTGACACATTTTCAGCGATTAATGGTACACCATAGCATGCCTCAAACGTATTGTTCGTAATATACACATCTGAGATAATAGTATTATTACCCACCCTGTCGTGACCAACATAAATAACTTGAGAACCATTACCAAAGCAGCATTCCTCAAATATATTATTATTAATTACTACTCCTGTTGAACCTATTCCCTCGTACCATGTTTTATTTTCCCTTTCAGAAATACCCTGAGTTACCTCAATACATCCGGGGCTGGTTCTGTATACTCGGTTGTTTTCAAACAGTGCATTCGATCCATTTAACAAAGCTGCTCTGCCTCTGCACTCGTGAATGTAGTTATTGGTTATTGCATAATTGTGAGTACTACTCGAGCTGCGATATATCAGATATCCCTCTCCAACTTCCTCAGGAATTTCATCCTTCAGTTTTAGCGTAGCCGTATCCCCTTTTCTGGTAATAGTTTCAATTGTCGTTTCAAAATCTATTTTATTTATTAGTGGATTATATATACTTATACGATCGCCCTTTTCAGCAAATCCTCCGGTTAAATAGCCATATACTTCGGTTGAGGAATTAACAGTTAATACCCTCAGCATATCATCATGAACATTGATAATATCATCACCAGTAAAACTAAAATCACAGTTGTCTATTCTAAAATAGCCATCTGTATTAAGTATGTGAATTCCATCCACAGTGGCAGACATTCTCGTCTTGTCCTCTGCACCCGGACGCAAACCTATATATGAGTTGATTATCTGGAAATGATTGGACTTGTCACCAATAACATAGCCCATTCCAGCTGTTCCATATATACGTATATTATCAAAGGTAACATTTTTCGAACCGCCATTAACGCTGAAAACCTGTCCGCCATATATGTAATGACGAAGTATATACACATCCTCGTTATGAAAGCTTGTTGTAAATTTAGAGGTAAAATTTATCCTCAATACATTGCGGTCAACCTTCTCTACACTCTCTATACTTCCTGGAACTTCATCTGGTACAAAGCACCTGTAAGCGCCATAGTTGCCGGCACTATAACCTACGCTATCATATTGCTGAAAACTGGAAATCCTGATGTTTTCATCTACGTCATCCAGTTCAAGAAATACGATTTCAAAAGATTTGTCTTTCTTATTCTGTACTCTTACCAAAGAGGCAATTCTATCCTCCTCCCAATTCCAATCAATTATCAGATTATGTAATTCAAGTCCGTCACATCCACTTATTGAAAACTGCTTTTGAGTCTCAAAAATAAATTCCGCTCCGTCACCCTCAATCAAAACATTTTCAAGTCCTTTGAGCTTAAGTGTCGCATCTTTTCTAAAGTAATATACACCCTTTTCAATATTTAGTTTTGTATTTGGATTTGCCTTGCAATAATCCAAAGCACTCTGAAATGCGTCAAAATTATCCTCATTTAATGCACTTAATCCAAATTGCGAAGCGTTGACACTATTAAGTGCCTCTGGGTCAGGTCTCTCTATATAAAAGGTATCAATTCCAGTTCCTTCAACCTTGTCCAATTTCATTTGATGTTCAGCAGATGCCTGCAGGTTAATACTGCCAGAAACTTCTATATCATCAGCCATATCCCCATCAATATCACTGGCATAAGAAAAAGAACCAGCCCCCAATATTACAGCTATTGTCAAAATGATTCCTATAATCCCTTTTTTCACATTCTCACCATTAAGATAATACCCACTTCTATATTTCTAAAAATTTCCCAGTTTTAAAAGCTTCAAGTCGGTCTCCTAAAACTTCCTTTAACCATTCATAAGCAGGCACACCAGTACAATGCCCCGAAAAAAATCTGGCATTGCTTGATTCCTTTAACAGGTATGCTATCTGTTGAACCTCTTCCTTACTGTAGCTGCACGAGTCAACACCAGTAATCCCCATCATATGGAAGCCACCAAAATAAGCTTTAATCTTTTTGTCTGGAAAAGCTTTCTTTACTTCCTCTATAACAATATCCACACCCGAATGAGAGCAGCTGTTAAAGCATACCAGCCCATCCGCTTCCTCAAACACCACAGTCTGCTCATGACTAAAATCATCATACTGTGTTTTGTCATCTGCAACAACACACATATGCGTATGCTTGGCTCTCTCAATTATTCCGTCCATGCTGTGAGGAACAATGTATATTCCCTCATCAATTTTAGCATATCCATCTATATACTCAAATCTATTCTTGTATGTATCGAGCATACCATTGGGTATTCCTATATATTTTTTAATTGGTCCTGCAATTTTATAATAATATCTGTTCTTTGCAGCTTTCTGTAAGTACACCATAGCATGATTGTTGCGTCTAAAAAATTCCGGATATCCGCTTGAATGGTCATAATGAGCATGAGATAAAAATGCCATATCAATTTTATCAAGATCAATTCCCATAGCATCTGCATTGGCAGCAAACAGTTCGCTCGAACCACTGTCAACTAAATAATATTTATTATTATATTCTATCCAAAGGCAAAGGCCATGCTCTGCCCCAAAGCCCTCTTTTGCGGAATTTTCAACTAAGACCTTTACTATCATACTCGTTTTCTCCTCATCAAAGTCCTCTTCTCATATAGATAACGTCAACCATAGGATTCATGTAATATGCTTCACATTCTGTAAAACCATATTTCGTATAACTGCTTCATACAGTTGTAATAGAATTTCTAATTTCCCTTTTTCTTTATAAGTGGGAACAATATGTTTTCTCTGCTCATCTGTAATATAATGTGCAAAAAAGATTCCATGTTATAGTATTGTACAAGAATATTTTCAGGTGTTTTTTCGATAATAGAGATAAAAAACTCCGCATGATTCACCGCGAAATAAGAATTTCGTATTAAAATGTTTTCCAACATTTTTCTTTTAAAAACTCACTTATAACATCAATATTTTCGCCTTCATAAAATGCCACAAGCATTTGTTTGAAATCAGGAACATATTC
>DCJA01000042.1:0-2889 GCA_002317175.1 Lachnospiraceae bacterium UBA1712
CCAGTTCGTATGAAGGATGTTGAGGAAGCACAGCAGAAGATTGTTAATATTATACGTAAGCTCGAAGATAGCGCCGAAATTGTTATTTCAAGAGGCGGAGGAGACGGAATAATTGTCTAAAAATCTTGTAAAGTCATACTATACAACAAAAGAAACCAGTACTCCTCGAGTTATAGATGGTAATGCCAAGGTGGAGGAGATGCTTGAGCGAATCAGGTATATCTATCCTGAAGGCGTGCCGGGAACTTCATCTGCTGATGGATTTGAAGAGTTGAATCCTGATGTATATGAGGGAGCTGAGGATGGCTTTGCAGATGGTATAGATGCAGATATGCTTAGCAGTCTTATGGATGATGACAGATCTGCGATTGATGAGGACGGTGCATTTACACCGGTTTCTAATATAATCAAAGCTAATCCTGAAGCTAATTCTGGTCCTAGTGCAGAAGAGGTTAGAGCAGAGGTGGATGCTCTTCGTCACAGACTGGTCGAAGAAACACTTTCTGAGATAGCCAATATGAAGGATCAGGCTGCTGAGGAAATATCCAGAGATAAGATGACTGCTTTTGAAGAAGCCAGGAATCAGGGCTATGAAGAAGGCAGGAGACAGGCTTATGCAGAACTTGAAGGCTCAAGAATGGAACTTGAACAGGAGAAAGCTAAGCATGAAGAGGAGTTTTCGGAACTCTTGTTTGAACTTGAGCCAAAGTTCGTAAGACTAATCACCAATATTTATGAAAAAGTATTTCAGGTAGATTTGGCAGAAGAAAAAGAAATAGTAGTCAATTTGTTGAAAAACGCCATGCAGAAGGTGGAAGGCTCTAAGAACTACATGATTCATGTAAGCAAGGATGACTACAAATATGTGTATGATCACAAGGCTGATCTGGCTCAGGCTGCTATGGCGGCTGATGCCATAATAGATGTGGTTGAGGATCTTACCATGAAAAGCGGTGACTGCTTTATAGAGACAGCCAATGGAATATTTGACTGTGGAGTGGAGACACAGCTAACAGCACTAAAGAAAAAACTTATGCTACTTGCATATGATGGAAGATAGAAATTAAGAAATATAGGAGAGTTAAGACTTGGATGCACTTAAGATAAATTTTGAAAAGTATATTAAGGTTGCAGAAGAGTCTTTTTTTTCTAGAAAAGGCAAAATTGTCAACGTGGTCGGGCTGACTATTGAGTCTATGGGGCCTGATGCCAGACTGGGGGATGTGTGCTATATCTATCCGGATGACATTCTGGCGAAGCCTATCATGACTGAGGTAGTAGGCTTTAAGGAGGGTAAGACTCAGCTTATGCCTTACGGTTCTACGGAAGGCATCGGTATAGGCAATATAGTGGTCAACACTGACAGCCCGCTTACTGTTATGGTAAGTGATGACCTTTTGGGCAAGACTCTGGATGGCCTCGGACGACCTACGGATGATACTGTAATAGAAAATGGAAAAGCCTATTCTGTTGAAGCGGCACCTCCAGATCCGATGTCCAGAAAGATTATTGATGAGGTACTCAGCCTCGGAGTTAAGGCTGTTGATGGACTGCTGACAGTAGGCAAAGGACAACGTATTGGTATATTTGCTGGTTCTGGTGTAGGTAAGTCTACTCTTATGGGTATGTTTGCCAGAAATACCAAGGCGGATATCAACGTTATCGCTCTTATAGGTGAGCGTGGACGTGAGGTTAGAGAATTTATCGAGCGAGATTTGGGACCGGAGGGTATGAAGCGTTCGGTAGTAGTTGTAGCTACTTCTGACAAGCCAGCCCTTGAAAGAAATAAGGCTGCCAAGACAGCAACTGCCATAGCAGAGTATTTCAGAGATCAGGGCAAGGATGTGCTTCTTATGATGGACTCATTGACCCGTTTCTCCATGGCACAGAGAGAAATTGGCCTTGCTGGAGGCGAGCCACCGGTATCAAGAGGCTATCCACCAAGTGTGTATTCTGAGATGCCCAAGCTTTTGGAAAGAGCGGGCTGTGATGATAAAGGCTCCATTACTGGTCTCTATACAGTCCTTGTTGATGGCGATGATTTCAATGAGCCTATAACTGATACAGCCAGATCCATTCTTGATGGACATATAATGCTTAACAGAAAGCTGGCTCACAAGAATCATTATCCTGCTATTGATGTGCTCCAGTCTATAAGTCGTTGTATGAGTCAGATAGTAGATAAGGACCACAAGAAGGTTGCGGGTAAGCTCAAGAATGTTCTTGCTACCTATAATGAGAGCGAGGATTTGATTAATATCGGAGCCTACAAGCGTGGCAATAACAAGAATATTGATTATGCCATTGATAAGATAGATGCGGTAAATGAGTTCCTTCTTCAGGAGACGGATGAGAAGATTGATTACGAGGAAAGCCTCAGGAGAATGAAGGAACTGTTTGAAGAGGCTTAATTGACCCATGGCTGTTTTTAAATATAAGCTACAAAATGTTCTTGAGATTAAGCTTCGTATGGAGGAACAGGCGAAAGCAGTATTTGCCAGCGCCCAGGCTAAGCTTAATGAGGAAGAAGCAATCAGGGATGGCCTGATTGCCAGAAGAGTTGAATACGAAGAAGAGGGCAAGCTGCTTAGAGAATCTACCCTGGATGTCATAAAGATGAGGGACAACAGCAGGGCAATTGATAATATCAAAGAGCAGATAACTGCCCAGCAGAAGAAGGTCGACCAGGCCGCAAAGGTTGTGGAACAGGCGAGAATCAGACTTACAGATGCCATGCAGGAGAGAAAGATTCATGAGAAGCTTAAGGAAAACAGCTTTGAAGAATTCAAGCGTGAAGTCAATGCAGCAGAAAGCAAGGAAGTAGATGAGCTTGTAAGTTACACCTATGGTGAGAGAATTAAAAAAGACAATCAGACGGTGTCTGAATAA